>DASSBV010000001.1:0-4522 GCA_035698545.1 Gaiella sp.
TCGCCATCGCGAGGTAGGCCGGCAGCCCGCTCTCGAACTCGTGGCCGAAGAGGCTCACGGACTGGCCCGCGATCGCACCCGACGCGATCGCGCCTGCATAGACCATCACGAGCTCGCTCGCGGCCGGGAAGACCGCGTCGATCAGCATCAGCAGGAAGACGGCGTAGAGGCCGTGGTTCCCGACGACCTCGGTGATCCAGTCGGTGATGTCGCTGAGCGCGGCGACGGGCATCGCCGCGGAAGGCTAGATGGTTGACCGGAAATTGGCGTGACGTCCGGGGGCGTCCCAGACCAAGCCGGGCGGCGCGGGCGGTTTCGGCGCGTACCCGAAGGTACGTGTCGGAACCGAACGGGTCGATCCGGCGCCGCGTCTGGGGCGCCAACCGGTTCGCGCGAATTTTCGGTCAACCATCTCTACCGCGCGATCCGGCGGCCTTGGTAACCGCGACCGTGTCACGGAGCTCGGAGCGGCCAACGGTGCTGATCGCGATGACCCGCACCGTCAGGGCACCCGCGACGCGCTTGCCGTTCTTCGCGAGCCCGTTCCACACGACCTCGTGGTCGCCCTCGGCGAGCGTTCCGCTCGGAGCGAGGCCGCCCCGGACGACGCGACCTGCCTCGTCGAGGATCGCGACACCAACGCGCGCCGGCCGTGCGAGCTTCCACGAGATGGTCATGTCTCGCCCGCCCGGCGGAACGGCCCACCGCTTCGGGGCGCGGACGAAGCCGAGCGTGTCGTCGACGACGAAGGTCCGCGTGATCGTCGACTGACGGCCGAGGTCGTCGGTCGCGCTCAGCTCGAGCGACCACTGTCCGACGGCTGCGCCCGCGGCGCCCGTCGAGGCCGGCCCTGCGCTCGGGAACGGCACAGGGTACGAGCCGGGCTGCTGCTCGGCCGGAGGGAACGTCGTCGTAGCGCCGCCGGGGCCGTGCAGCGTCGCGGTCACGGTCGAGGGGCGGTAGACGCGGTACCTGAGCGCAGGCACGTCGTCCACGCCGTCGCCGTTCGGCGAGACCAGCGGTGGCGGCTCTGAGGCGAAGACACCCTGATACTCGAGCATCAACGCGGTGGAGATGCGCCGCTCCCGGCCGTCGGACGGGCGGTTGAGTAGCGTGCCGTCGAACGCCATCGTCGTCGATCCGCCGCTGTCGAGTGCCATCCCGGTGACCGCGCCGAGTCGGACGAGCGCCTGCGCGAGCTCGAAGTTCGTCAGGCCGACGCTGTACCCCGGCTGGCGGCCGTCGACCGCGACGAGCACGATGCGCCCGTCCGCGAGCTGGCCGACGGCGCTGCGCGGCGCGCGCTGGCCGAGCTGGTTCGTCGTGAACGCCTCGCCGGCACGGAACACCGGCGCGCCGGCACGCACGATCTGCGGGCCGCCGCCGACCGCGGCGACGATGCCGGGCCAGTCGGGCTTGAACGAGAGGCCGATCGTGATCGGCGCGCCGACCGACGCCTCCTGCCGCAGGAGCGACGCCGCTGCCCCGCGGGCGAGCAGCACCGCGCCGCCCTGCGGAATCGCGACGGGGCTCGAGCCGGAGCGAAGCTCGACGACCGGGGCCGGCAGGCCGACCGACGGGATCGCGTCGGGGAACGGGAACAGAATCGCGGTGGCGCTGCCCGCGATTGCCGGCGTCGCGGGGCCGTACGCGTCGGTGAAGAGCGCGACTCGGCCCACCTTCGGGGCCGCGTTGAGGACCGAGAGGACGTGCGGCCCGACACCCGTGTCCCACGAGCCGGAGAACCCGACACGGCGGACGTCGAGCGTCCCGTCCGTCATGATCCCTGCGCTCGCGCGGCTCGCGTTCGGCGGCGCGAGCAGCTGGCCCTCGCGCATCACCATCCCGGACGGCCGCCCCGTCGCAATGGCGAAGAAGTCGCCGTTGATGCCCGCGGTCGCGGCAGTCGACTGCAGCCGGCGCTGCATCGACGTGAGCGTCTCACGGCCGACGATCGTGTCGTTCGAGACCACGGGCTCGAGCGTCGTCAGCCCACCGGGACGAGGCCCGCGGAGCACGTTGATCGCAACGGGGCCATGCGGCGTGAACTGGACGTCGTTCTCGTACGTCACGCCGGGCCACAGCTCGCGCGGCGCGGCCTGCCCCGCCGGGGCGAGGAGCGCGGTCGCGGCGAGCGAGAGGAAGAGTGTGACGGCGAGGCGGCGCATCGACCCCGCACGAAACTACCCAAGCGCCGCGTCGACTCCTCCCATCCTCACCGTTTCCGAACAACGGCACGCGGGTGCCGCCCGACGCAAAGGCTGCGACACTCCGGCGATGCCGCCACGCCTCGCCGCGATTCTCGGACTCGCCGCCCCGGTGACCTTCGTCGCCGGCATCGTCCTCGGCGATCTCGCCCAACCCGACGCGTTCAGTCCGGCGAACGACGACATCAGCGACCTCGGCGCGCTCACGGCCTCGAGCCCGTGGCTCTACAACCAGGTCGCGGCGAACCTCACCGGCCTCCTTGTGCTCGGCCTCGCACTCGGGCTGTGGGGCGCGCTCGGGAATGGGCTGCTCTCGCGGCTGGGCGCCCTCGGCCTCGCGGGCGTGGGGATCGGAATGTTCCTCGACGGGCTCTTCCGGCTGGACTGCCAAGGCATCGACGCTCGCTGCGACAACACGTCCTGGCACTCCTCCGTGCACCGGGTCGAGTCGGGCGTCACGGCCGCGGCGCTCCTCCTCACGCCGCTCGTGCTCGCGTTCGCATTCAGGCGCCTCCCCGAGTGGCGCGCCATCTGGCTCCCGACGCTCCTCGCGACACCCGTCGTCATCGTCCTGAGCATCCCCTTCAGCGCACTCGGGGATGGCGCGTCCGGCCGCGCGGGAAGCATCATCTGGTTCCTCTGGGTCGCCTTCGTCGCCTTCCACCTGCTCGAGCTCTCGAGCGAGGCCCGGCGCGGTGTGGCTCCATCGGCGAGCTAGAAGACGCGCACCTCGCGGTAGAGCGTGTCGCGCTGCACGGGCGTCTTGCCCAGCGAGCGGATCAGGTGGGCGAGCTCGTCGACCGAGGTCCGGTGCGTCGTGCCCGCGGCGGAGACGACGTTCTCCTCCATCATCACCGACCCCATGTCGTCCGCGCCGAAGCCGAGCGCGACCTGGCCGATCTTCATTCCCTGCGTGACCCACGACGACTGGATGTGCGGCACGTTGTCGAGGTAGATCCGGGAGACGGCCTGCGTGAGCAGGTAGTCGAAGCTCGTCGGCATCGTCTCGTGCGGAACGAGCGCGCCGAGACGGTTGCCGTCGTCCTGGAACGTCCACGAGATGAACGCCCGGAACCCACCGGTCTGGTCCTGGAGCTCGCGGATCCGCCGCATGTGCTCGACCCGCTCGGCGACCGTCTCGACGTGCCCGTACATCATCGTCGCCGTCGTCGAGATCCCGAGCCGGTGCGCCTCGCGCATCACGCCGAGCCACTCGTCTGACGTCGTCTTCTTCGGCGCGATGATCCTCCGCACCCGGTCGACGAGGATCTCGCCGCCCCCGCCCGGAAGCGAGTCGAGCCCGGCGTCACGCAGCCGCGCGAGCGTCTCGGGGATCGTCAGCTTCGAACGGCGCGCGATGTGCTGCACCTCGGGCGGCGAGAGCGCGTGCAGGTGGATCGGGTAGCGCGCCTTGATCGAGGTGAACAGGTCGACGTAGTAGTCGATCCCGAGGTCCGGGTGATGGCCGCCCTGCATGAGGAGCCCGGTGCCACCGATCGCGAGCGTCTCTTCGATCTTCTTGAAGATCACCGGCTTCGGCAGCACGTACGCCTCGCGCGTGTCGCCCGGCGAGCGGTAGAACGCGCAGAAGTCGCAGTCGGTGACGCAGACGTTCGTGTAGTTGAGGTTTCGGTCGACGATGAACGTGATCCGCGACGGGTCGTGCTTGCGGTTGCGGATCTCGTTCGCGACGCGCCCGACCGAGACGAGGTCGCGCGACTCGAGCAGCGCGAGGGCGCCGTCGTCGTCCAGCCGCTCTCCGTCGAGCACGCGCTCGAGGATCTCGGTGACGGTCGGAGTCGCGGCGACCGTTGTCACGCGACGGGGACCGCCTCGTCGGAGATGAAGCGAAGCTCCGGCACCTGCGCCAGCTCGCCGACGTCGCGGGCCATCTCGAGGAACGTGTACAGCCCGGCGCGCTCGCGCGGCCCGAAGCTGTAGCGGAGCTTCTCGAAGTAGCGGGCAAGGAAGCCGGCCGGGTAGCCGTAGCGCGCGCTCGCCTCGTGCGCGAGCACCTCGGGCTCGGAGCGGGCGAGCCGGACCGATGCGACGAGCGCCTCCTGGAGCTCTCCGAGGCCCTCGACGACCGGCTCTGGCGCAGCCCACACGGCGAAGACCATTGGCAGGCCCGTCCGTTCGAGCCAGAGCCGGCCGAGGTCGTGGTGCGGCGTCGGGTCCTCGAAGGCGCTCTGGAGCGCAGCGTCGCCGATCAGCAGCTTGGCGTCGGCGTCGGGCCACGCCTCGAGCGGCAGCAGCTCGGCGCGCGGGATCAGCACCTTCGTGAGCACGACCGACGTCGCGCTCTCCGGCGTCAC
>DASSBV010000002.1:0-6784 GCA_035698545.1 Gaiella sp.
GTGACCCTTCGGCCACCGAGCCGGCGAGCGATCGCCTGGGTGTCGCCTTCTTCGAGCCAGGTCGCCTCTTCGTCGGGGCGCGTGACCACTACGAACATCCGACTCGTGCCAGCCGAGCTCGACCGCCTCCGCGGCGCAGAGTCTCGACCGCGGCCTCGGCCCCAGGTTTCCTTCAGCTCGCCCTCGCGCTGCTTGACTTGTCCTCGGCCCGATCAGCGTCACCCTCGGCACCGACCTTCTCCTCGGCATCACCCCAGGTCTCCTCGACCTGGCCCGCGCCCTGCTTTAGCTCCCCTCGATGCGATCGTCGTCCATCCAAGTTCTCCTCCGCTTCTGAGGAACGGAGATTCCCTTTGCGGCGGCGCCCGACCAAAAGTAGGCAACGCCAGGATCCCTCGACCGGACGTCGAGAGCCGGCTGAAGGCGCGCCCCGGGCGAGCCAAGCCCCTTCGAGGAAGTGGCTCGACGCCAGGAGCCCGGGGCGCGCTTTGTTCGGTTCCTTGTCGGCGTGGCTTCCAAACGAAGCGAGATCGCCACGAGCCCCGCTTCGGAAGACTCGAACGGCTTGACGGAGCGGCGCCGGAGTCGAACCGACCGAGCCGTGGGCTACACGACCGCACAGGTTTTGAAGACCTGCTGGGCCACCGGGCCCGTGCCGCTCCGCCGGGCAGGCTACATGCGCGATCCAGGCTAGTACCCGCCGCCAGAACCGCCGCCGCCGTAGACGACGAGCAGCACGATGCCGAGCGCGACGACTGCGACGCCGGCGGCGATCACGACCCAGCCGCCAAGGTTGAGCGATGACATGAGTGCCTCCTTCGTGGGTGCTTCTACGAAGGAGGTACGGCGCGACCGCGCCCTTCGGATGGCGTGCGTAACGCGCCCGCAACGCGCAGCGGCTGAGGAGGTCAGGCGAGCGCGGTCGTGATGCGCTCGATCGCCGCTGCCTCGGCCTCGTCGCCGCCCTTTGCGGCCTTGCCGACGGTCTTCGCGAGCGACAGCACAAACGCGCGATAGGCCTCGACCTCGTCGGGCGCTTTCGAACGGAGCGTCGCGACGGCGGTGCGTAGGGAGTCGTCGGCCGCCTCGTTCACCTCGCTCGGCGTAGCGAGCGCGCCGAAGCCCGTCCCATGCTCGGAGGCGAGCTCGCGCACGAGCTGGCTGGCGTCGTCGCGGGCGTCCACCAGGTAGTGCGCGAACGAGGAGGCCTCCTTGATCGAGTCGAAAAAGCCGCGGTCGCTGACCGAGACGAGCAGGCCCGCACCCGTTGCGCCCTTGCGGAGCTGATCCCACTCCTCCTCGGTGAAATCGGCCTTGCCCGCCATCGCTTCTCCTCTCCCTGACGTCGAGGTCAGTCTCTCACAGCGCCGCGGGCCGCCCGACGGAGGATCCTCCGGTCGCCGAGCCGGCGCGTCACGCCGTCGACGTCCATCCGCTCGAGGAGGAGCTGTGCATCCCGGCGGCCGACGCCGGCGAGGTCGCGGAAGCGCGCGAGCGTGATCTCGCCGCCAGAGCCGCATTCCGTCCGCACGAGGTCCTGCGCGACCTCGTAGGCGGCCGCCGAGACGGCGTATCCGTCGCCGAGGCGCACGATCGTCCCCTCGCCTTCGAGAAAACGAGCCAGCTCGGCGTCGTCGACCTTGGTCGCCGCAAGGCCGGAGGCGAGGAGTGCGGCCTCCAGCTCGGCGGCGGCCTCCGTGCGTGAGCCGAGCGACGCGGAGGCGCCGGGAAGGTACGCCATGCCGCCTCGACGCTCGAGGGGGAGCAGCGGGAGCACGACCGACGCCCACGACCCCATGGGCAGCAGCTCTCCGAGTGGAAGCCCGGGCTCGAGCGGAGACTCCTCGGCGCGGCGGCGAAGACGTGCCTCCGCGTCCGCCGCCGTCTCGTCGAGCCATTCGTCCGAGAACGCCCAGCCGTCGACGACCCGCACGGCGTCAAGGCCGTCCTCGAGGTCGACACCGCTCAGGAGCGCCCGAGCCGCGAGTGCGTCCACGTGGACCGGCTCGTGGACGAGTGCACGGACGATGGAGCGGGGATCGCCTTCCTCGAGGAGACGGTCGCGCTCGGCATCCCGGCCCCGCGGCGGCGCGGGATCGAGCACGACTGCGCCCCCCACCGTCGTCTCGCCGCGCAGGACGACGCGATCGCCACGCGCAGCAACGACGGGCGCGGCGAGGCGGAGCTGCGCGTGGCTCTCGCCCACCCGCACCACCCGAGCCGGGATCCTGCTCGTCCCGTGGTGCACCGACAGGCGCGTCCCGTCGGGGATCGGCTCGAGCTCTTCGAGGGACACCTCCAGCCGGTAGGAGCGCGGGAACGCTCCTGGAGCGATGAGCGCGTCGCCACGACGGACTTTGGACCGCTCGACGCCGGGCAGGCTCACGGCAACCCGCTGACCTGCGTCCGCGCGCTCGACCGGCATGTCGTGCACCTGGACAGACCTGGCGCGCACGTCGCGGCCCGGGGGCTCGAGCCGGAGCTGGTCGCCCGTCCCGATCGACCCCGACCAGAGCGTTCCCGTCACGACCGTGCCGATCCCGCGGAGCGTGAAGACACGGTCGACGAAGAGCCGAGTCGGGAAGTCGGCCCGTCGCTGTTCGACACCCGCCGCGACAGCCACCAGCTCGGCCCGTAGCTCGCCGAGACCCGTTCCGGTAACGCCGCTCACGGGCACGACGCTCGTGCCTGGCACGAGCTCGCGGAGCTCCTCGATCGCGAGCTCGAGCGTCGCCTGGTCGACGAGATCGGCCTTGGTAACCGCGACGACGCCGACCTCGACTCCGAGCAACCGGAGGATCGCGAGGTGCTCATGGGTCTGCGCCCGCGCCCCCTCGGCCGCGTCGACGACAAGAAGGAAGAGGTCGATCCCGGTCGCGCCTGCGACCATCGTCCGGACGAACCGCTCGTGGCCGGGCACGTCGACGAGCGACAGGGTCGTCCCGTCGGGCAGGACGAGCGGCGCGTAGCCGAGGTCGATCGAGATCCCGCGCGCCTGCTCCTCGGGCAGCCGGTCCGTGTCCTTTCCGGTAAGCGCGCGGACGAGCGTGGTCTTCCCGTGGTCGACGTGGCCGGCCGTCCCGACTGTCAGCGCCATGACGTGCGGGACGTTTTGCGAAGCTTGTGGTGAATCACCACAAAGTCCGTCGTGCTCCGAGCACTGCGCGCGCGGCCTCGTCCACCTCGGCCTCGGTCAGCGTGCGCGCGTCGAGGAGCAGCCGGCCGTCGCGGACGATGCCGAGGACAGGCGGGGTGCCGAGCCGGAGCGGCGCAGCGAGCGTCTCCTCGATCGCGCAGGCGGCGCTCGGGAGCTCGACGAGCGGGAGCGCGCCACCGCCCACGCGGGCGACGGTCTCCTCGACGTCGCCGCCGACGAGACCCGCGAGGCGCTCGGCCCGCTCGCGCACGCGCTCGACCGGCTCGTCGAGCATTCGAAGCACCGGAATCTCCCGGCGCGCCCGCTCCGGGTCCTCGTGGAGCGCAAGAGTCCCTTCGAGCGCGGCGAGCGTCAGCTTGTCGGCGCGAAGCGCGCGCTGGAGCGGGTGGCGGCGGAGGCGCTCGACCAGCTCGGCACGGCCGACGACGATGCCGGCCTGCGGGCCGCCGAGGAGCTTGTCGCCGGAGAAGCAGACGAGATCGGCGCCCGAGACGAGGCTCGCTCTAGCGGTCGGCTCGTCGCCGACGTCGGCGAGCGAGCCCGAGCCGAGGTCGTCGACGAGCCAGAGCCCAGATCGCGTCGCGATCTGGGCTAGCTCCTGCGTCGACACCGACTCGGTGAAGCCGACGATGCGGTAGTTGGCTTGGTGCACGCGCAGGAGGAGGGCGGTGTCGGGCCCGAGCGCGTGCTCGTAGTCGAGGGCCCGCGTCCGGTTCGTCGTTCCCACCTCGACCATTCGCGCGCCCGAGCGCGAGAGGACGTCGGGTATCCGGAACCCGTCGCCGATCTCGACGAGCTCACCGCGCGAGACCACCACCTCGCGGCCCTCCGCGAGGGCGGCAAGTGCGAGCAGGACCGCCGCAGCGTTGTTGTTGACGACGAGCGCCGCCTCCGCGCCCGTGAGCCGGCGGAGCGCGTCCGCGACGTGGTCCTGTCGCGAGCCTCGGTTGCCGGAGGTCAGGTCGAGCTCGAGATTCGAGTACGACCCGCCGATGTCGACCGCGCGCGCGAGGGCCGCGGGCGGAAGGGGGGCCCGGCCGAGATTCGTGTGGACGATCACCCCGGTCGCGTTGAGGACACGGCGCAGCGCGGGTGCCGAGAGGCGCTCGAGCTCCGCGCGCGCGTCCTCGGCGAGGTCGCCCGGTTCTCCGCCGGCCCGAATCGTCTCGCGGGCACGTTCGACCGCCGCCCGAGCGGCTGCAGTCGCGAGCGGACGAGGCGCGGCGGCGAGCACGTCGTCGGCGAGCAGCCGATCGACGGAGGGAAGGTCACGCAGGTTCACGCCCGAAGTCTAGGAACCGCCGAGCGCCGGCAGTACCTCGCGCATCAACGCAACGAGATCGCCCGCCGCCCGCGCGCCGACCTCCAGCACGCGCTCGTGGTCGATCGGCTCGGGAAGAACACCCGCTGCGGCGTTCGTCACGCAGGAGAGCGCGAGGCAACGGATGCCCAGATGCCGCGCGGCAAGCACCTCCGGAACGGTCGACATGCCCACGAGGTCAGCCCCGAGCGAGCGGAGCATGCGGATCTCCGCGGGCGTTTCGAACGCGGGGCCGAGCCAGGCCGCGTAGACGCCCTCGCCAAGGCGGATCCCGAGCCGGTCGGCGGCGGCGTGCGCAAGCGCGCGGTAGTCGGGGTCGTAGGCGTCGGTCATGTCCGGGAACCTCGGGCCGAGCGACTCGTCGTTCGGCCCGACGAGCGGTGAGGTGCCCTGGAGGTTGAGGTGGTCGGAGAGCACGACGAGCGTCCCCGGCCGAAGCGAAGTGTCGATCGCGCCACAGGCGTTCGTGAGCACGAGGCTTGCGATCCCGAGCCGTCCGAGGACGCGCACGCCGAAGACGACCTTCGCCGGGGGAACGCCCTCGTACAGATGGGCACGGCCCTTCATCACTGCGACCGGGACCCCGCCGAACCTCCCGAGAACGAGCGTGCCCGCATGCCCGACGGCCGTCGACGCCGGCCAGCCCGGAATCTCGCCGTACGGAAGCTCGACGATGTCCTCGACCGCGTCCGCGAACCCGCCGAGGCCGCTGCCGAGCACCACGCCGACCTGCGGGCGCAGCGTGCTTCGGGCTCGGATCGCACAGAGCGCGTGGTCGACGTCGTTCAGGCCGTGCCCTCCGCGCGGCGCTTGCCAAGCATCGACGTGACCCACGTCACGGCCTCTTCGGGGTCGTCGGTCAAACGCAGCAGCTCGAGGTCGCCCGGCGAGACGAGCCCGTCCGCGAGCATCTCGGCGCGGATCCAGTCGAGCATCTCGACCCAGTAGTCCGTGTCGAACAGGACGACGGGGAAGCTGCCGATCTTGCCCGTCTGGATCAGGGTGAGCGACTCGAAGAGCTCGTCCATCGTTCCGAAGCCGCCCGGGAAGATCACGAAGCCCTCGGCAGACTTCACGAACATCACCTTGCGGGCGTAGAAGTGCTTGAAGGTGACGGCGATGTCGCAGTACGGGTTCAGCCCCTGCTCGTGCGGCAGGAGGATGTTGAACCCGACGGAGAGGCCGTCCCCGTCCTTCGCGCCGCGGTTCGCAGCCTCCATCACCCCCGGGCCGCCGCCGGTCACGACCGCGAAGCCGACCTCTGCGAAGCGCCGCGCGGTCTCGCGAGCGGCCTGATAGGTCGCCGAGCCGTCGGCGACCCGGGCCGACCCGAAGATCGTCACTGCGGGACGGTCGATCTTGGCCACCGCCTGGAAGCCGGAGAGGAACTCGGAGGCGATCAGCGCGACATCCGCGGCGAACGTCTCCTGCGTCCGCTCGAGGAGACGGCGGTCGAGCTCGTTCGGGTTGCTCACAGCCGGTCCTGGGGGACGTGAGCCAGGACCATGCCCACGACCAGCGCCGCCGCGGTGAGGATCGATGCGATCGCGACGAGGTTGGCGCGCCGCCGCGCAACGGCCGGGGTGGGCGCACCCCCTCCGGCGCGGAGAATGCGCCACGAACGGAGCACGTGGCCGCCGTCGAGGATCCCGATCGGCAACATGTTGAAGAGGTTCAGGAGGAAGCCGGTATAGGCGAGCGCGCGGAGGAGGTCGGAGTCGAGGCTCTCGGCCGCCGCCAGACAGCCGAACGCGCCGACACCGCCCGTCACCGGGCCGGCGAGCGAGACCTTCGCATTCACCCACGGGTCGAAGCGCATGTTCCGCAGCGCGACGTAGGCGCCGAGGAACGGCAGGAAGACGGGAAGCTGCGGGTCGAGCCCCTCCCGGCGCGCCTCGATGTAGTGGCCGAGCTCGTGGACGAGGATCAGCAGCACGAAGCCGACGGCGAACCACCAGCCCCAGATCAGGGCATATCCGCCGACGGCGAGGAAGATCCCGAAGAACTTGAAGATCGCGAAGCCGAACTTCGCGAGCGCGGTGATCACGACGACGAGTGGAGCGAGGATCCTTCCGAGGAGCGACCGCCGGCTGCGGTCGTGCTCGCTCGGCAGCGTCGCCGGCTCGGGGGCGGTGACGGGCTCGAAGTCGCGGTCGCGCGGGTTGCTCATGAGCCTTGCCCAATCCAGGCCTCGCCGCCGACGTAGAGCTCCTTCTTCCAGAGCGGCACGGTCTGCTTGAGGGTGTCGATCGCCTCCTTGCAAGCGGCGAACGCCGCCTCGCGGTGCGGCGCCGAGACCGCAATCA
>DASSBV010000003.1:0-8350 GCA_035698545.1 Gaiella sp.
GAGACCGATCGTCCTGTCGAGCGTCTCGAGCTCGTTGAGCAGCGTGTTCATGATCCGCGCGCCGGTCATCCCGTACGGGTGGCCGAGCGCGATCGCGCCGCCGTGCGGGTTGAGCTTCTCGCCGAACGGGTCGACGCCCAGCTCGCGGCAAACGGGCAGCACCTGCGCGGCGAACGCCTCGTTCAGCTCCATCACCTCGACGTCGTCGATCGTCATCCCGGCGCGGTCGAGCACCCGCTGCACCGCCTCGATCGGCCCGACGCCCATGATCTCGGGCGCGACGCCTGAGACGGACGAGGCAATGATCCGCGCCCGGGGCTCGAGCCCGAGCTCGGCGGCCCGGGTATCGGACATGACCAGCACCGCCGCCGCGCCGTCGTTCAACGGGCAAGCGTTCCCGGCCGTCACCTTGCCCCCGGGCAGGAAGGCCGGCTCGAGCGCCGCGAGCTTCTCGAGCGTCGAGCTCGCGCGGGGGCCGTCGTCGGCCGAGACGACCGTCCCGTCCTCCTTTGGATACGGGGTGAGCTCGCGCTCCGAGAACCCCGACGTCTGCGCCGCGACCGCGCGCTCCTGCGAGCGCTGCGCGAACGCGTCCATGTCCTCGCGCGACACGTCCCAGCGCTCGGCGACGTTCTCCGCAGTGAGGCCCATCGGGATGTAGACGTTCGCGATCTCGGCGTCGTCGCCGAACAGCTTCGGGTGCAGCTCCTCGGTGCTTTTCGGATAGCCCGAGACCTGCGAGATCGATTCGACGCCCGCGGCGATGAAGCAGTCGCCCTCCCCGACCTTGATCGCGTGGAAGGCCATCCGGATCGTCTGGAGCGAGGAGGCGCAGAAGCGGTTGACGGTCGTGCCGGGAACCGTGTCCGGCAGCCCGGCGAGCAGCGCGGCGCGCCGGCCGAGGTTCATCCCCTGCGTCTCCTGCGGGAAGCCGCAGCCGACCATCACGTCGACGACCTCCTCGCGCGGCACCTCGGGCGCCTTCTCGAGCACGTCGTCGATCGCGAACGCCAGCAGGTCGTCGGGCCTGACGTCCGCGAGCGAGCCCTTGGCGGCGCGTCCGATCGGCGTGCGGGACGCGGCGACGATCACGGCTTCGGGCACTGCGACCTCCTGTGGTTCGTGGTTTGGCCACGTATTGAACTACGCGAGGACCTCGACCGGGCATGCGAGCCCGGGCGCTCGTCCGAGTCGGGCGTCGAGCGTCAGGAGCGTCGCGTCGAGCGCCTCGGCCAGCGCGACGTAAACAGCGTCCCAGGCGCGGACATTCTCGCGCAGCTCCCAGGCCCGTTCGAGCAGACCACCATGGCCGAATCGCTCCCCCGGCCAGTCGCGGAGATCCTCGATCGCCTGACGTGCGGCAGTCGCGTCGAGCCGTCCGAGCATCCGGTCGCGCCGAACGATGCTCAGCACCTCGACGTCGACGACATGAGGCGCGCCCTGATCGGGATCCGAGGCGAGGCGTACGCGGACACGTTCGGAGCGCTCGGCGTCTGCCAGCACCTCGTAAAGGCACGAGGCGTCAACGATCAGCATCGGGCCAGGGCCCACGCACCTCGTCGAGCGCATCGACGATCTCGGCGCTCGTGATCTGCGACGGTCGCCGGCGCGTGCGGGAGAGCCACTCCGCGATCGTCGGTCGAGCCGCGAGCCGCGCGGCCTCGCGACGCAGCAACTCGGGGACGCTGACACCGCTCTCTGCCGCTCGACGAGCGAGGGCCGCGTACACGTCGTCGTCGATGTCCCGAATCTGCACCGTCTTGCCCATATCCGCATCTTATCATGCAGGTTCGCATGAGCTTAGTCGGGCAGGAGCGGCATCTCGATCCCCGCGGGACGGTGCAGGAGAACGGCCCTTCGGAGCGCCTCCCGGCCGTAGCGGTCGCGGATCTGGTCCACCGCGGCGTCGAGCGCCCCACCCGCCCACGGGTCGAGTGGGAGGGGTAGCTGGAGGGGCGCGTCGTCGTCGAGGTTCGCGACCGCCACGCCGACGAGGGTCAGGCCCCGCCGCCGGACGACCGGCTGGAGCGACGCGAGGAGTGCGCGTGCCACGGCCAGGACACGCGCCGTCTCGGCGGTCGGCTGCGGGAGCGTGTGGGACCGTGTCGCGCGGGTGAAGTCGTCGAAGCGCACCCGGAGGACGACCGTCCGGCCCACCCGCTGCGCCTTCCGCATGCGCCCGGTTACGCGCTCGACGAGCCCGAGCAGGATCGCGTCGACCTCCCCCGGTGAGCGCCGCGAGCGCCCGAGCGCACACTGCGACCCGATCGAGCCGCGTCTGCGGCCCGTGCGGACGCGCCTCGGATCTCGGTTGTGGGCGAGCGCATGGAGATGCCGGCCGACCGCCTGTCCGAGCATCGCGACGAGCGCCGCCTCCGGCACCTGCGCGACCCGCCCCACGGTGACCAGGCCGCGATCGTGCAGCTTGCGCGCCGTGACCGGCCCGACGCCCCAGAGGCGCTCGACCGGAAGGGGATGGAGGAACGCCCGCTCCCCACCGGCCGGCACGACGAGCAGCCCGTCGGGCTTCGCGACGCCACTCGCCACCTTCGCGAGGAACTTCGTGCAGGCAACCCCGACCGTGAGCGGCAGACCGAGCTGGTCACGGACGTCGCGTCTCAGATGCGCCGCGATCTCTGCGGGGCTCCCCGCGATCCGCTCGAGGCCGCGCACGTCGAGGAACGCCTCGTCGATCGAGAGCCCCTCGACGAGCGGCGAATGGTGCTCGAAGAGGCGATAGACCTCCTTGCTCGCCTCCGAGTACGCCGACATGCGCGGCCGCACGACGATCGCGTGCGGGCAGAGCCGCCGGGCCCGGCGGCCGCTCATCGCGGAGTGGATGCCGTACGCCCGAGCCTCGTAGCTCGCCGCGAGCACGACGCCCATCCCCACGATCACCGGCCGTCCCCGGAGCCGCGGCTCGTCGCGCTGCTCGACCGACGCGAAGAACGCATCCAGGTCGGCATGGAGGACCGTCGCCTCGGCCATGCGAACACATGTTCGCATACGGCAAGCTGCAGGTTGCAACTTGCAACTTGCGCGGGTCTCAGCGCAGCCGGCGCGCCGTCAGTGGCCGGACCTCCGCGATCCGCTCGTACTCACCGTCGACGTGCACCACTCCGAGGTTGTTGTGGAGGGCGGTCTCGGCGATCAGCAGGTCCGGAATCGGGGTGCGGTGCCACAACCCATGGTGGTGAGCGAGGTCGCGTTGGAGCGCGAGCGCCCGGTCGAGGAGGTCGGGTGGCGCCGGTGCGCGGGGCATCGTTTCGTGGAGCTCAGCGGCGAGGGTGTCGTAGTCCGTTGCCGAACGCGTCGAGTACAGCTGCTCGAGCTCCCCGACGGCGCAGAGCCAGAGCAGACCGACGAGCTCTTCGAGCTGAGCCCTGACGCCGGCCTCTCGGCTCCGGGCGACCGCGCTCTTGTCGACGATCCAGCCGTCTATCGCCACATCTCGTCCGACCCGAGAACGTCGAGGTCGGTCAACGCCTCGATCCGGGTGAGAAACGCGGACTGCGCGGCGGCAAGGCGTGCGGTTTCGGTTTCCGCCTGGTCGGCCGCTCGCCGGAGAGCCTCCTCGACCGTCGCGCGCATGGTGGTCACCCCGAGCGCAGCCTTGGCGCGCTCCAGAAGCCGCTCGTCGATCTCAATCGTGGTTCGCCGTCGCATGCATACATCATACAGCGACTATGCATACTCAGTCCTCGGGCGGCTGTGGCACGGCCTCGGGCCGGTCAAGGAAGAAGACCGTGACCTCTTCGTACGGCAGCGAGCCGACATTGACCCCGCGATGGATGCACGCCGAGGGCTCGTCCCAGTCGACCTGGCCCGGTGTCACCTCGAAGCGGGCGAGCTCCGACCCGTCACGGGCCTCGATCGCGAGGCGCTCACCGGCGAGCACGACGGTGACCCGGTGGCACGGGTCGGTATGCCAGGGCATCGCCTCGCCGGGCTCGAGCCGCAACCGGCGCACGAGCACCGTATCGCGGCGGATGAGCTCCTCCTCGGGCATGGCCCGAGTGTGACTCAGCCGCCGGCGCGAAGCGAGCCGGCGACCGAGACGAGCTCCGCGCGGCTCAGGTCGCCGGCGATCGTGACGACGAGGCCGTTCGTCACCGCCCAGAGGTGCGGCACGCCGTGTGGGGAAAGGACGACCTGCGCGTCGGCGCCACGAAGCATGCCCGTCGCGATCGTCACCTGCTCGGGATGGTCGACGTAGCCCTTGCCAGACGCGAGCGGATCGCTCCACGCCGCCGAGCCTGCGAGCCGGGTTGTCACGACGAACCGGTCGAGGACGCGACGGTACGCGAGCGAGACGACCTTGCGGGACGGCGGATTGTCGGCCTCGGTACCCGTCCGGCCGGCTTCGGGCGCGACCGCGACCTCGGACAGCCCGAAGCCGTCCGGCGCTGCGGAGGGGAGGATCGGCGCGTACCCGACCAGGCCCGCGACCGCGTCGAGCGGCACCCGCCGGAATCCACCCTCGCTCCGCATCACCTCGGCCCCGGCCGGGAAGGCCGGCCGGAAGGTGTCGGCGGGGAGCGGCGCGTCGACCACGAGCCGCTCGATCCGGAGCTCGTGGAGCACCGTGCCGGCCTTCGTCTCGACGACGCGCACCGGGATTCCGGTCTCGCGGTCGACGGTGATCTCCAGCCGGTCGCCCGAGAACGCCGGGACGATCGCGTTCGGCACCGTGTCGACGTCGACATGCCAGGCCGGCCGTCCCTGGTACGCGACGTTCTGGACGCTCGGGTCGCCCGCTGCGAGGAGAGCGCGGACGTAGGCGCCGAGCTCGTCGGGAAGCAGCGAGCTCGCAGGCTCGGCGTCGGGTGGCCCGGGCGCGATGCCGCGCCGCTCGGCGTAGAACAGCGTGCTGCCGCCCATGCTCGCGCTGTGCGCCACGGAGCGGATGACCCCAGACGAAACGTCGTACGCGATCATCTCCCCCGGCGTTGGGCCGTCGAGCCGGAAGTCTCCCTTCGCATCGAGTGCGAAGCGGAAGCGGCGCCCGTCGTCGGCTCGCGGGCCGCTCGTGACGATCACGCCTGAGAGCGTGCGCAGCGTGTCGAGCGACGTCCGCACCCGTTCCTTCACCACCGCGGCGCTCGCCACTTGCGTCCGCTCCGCACGGGGCCAGCCGACGGCGGTAGCGATCACGCCGACCGCCGCGGCTGCTACTGCGATCCGCAGGCCCCAGCGGAGCCGCGGCTGTCGTGTCGGGCGCTTCGCGGGAGCGGCGGCGAGCCGCCGCTCGAGGTCGTCGAAGAACGAGGGAGCGTGATCGGGGACGTCGAGTGCGCGGAGCGCGGCTCCGAGCTCGAGATCGCGGTACGCCATGGGATCGGTCGGGCTCATGACTCTGCGGCTCCCTTCAGGGGCTCTTCGAGCGCGTTTCTCAGCGCCGCTCGGGCGCGGTGCAGGCGCGAGGCGACGGTTCCGGCGGGGATGCCGAGAACCTCTGCGGCGGCGCGATAGTCGAATCCGTGGCCATCCACCAGCACGACCGCGGCGCGGTCGTGCGGCGCGAGCAAGGTGAGCGCGTGTTCGAGCCGCTCGCGCGAGGCAAGCCTGTCCGCGTGGTCCGGGAGGGGCGCGACGGCGTCTGCCGCCTCGTCGAGGGGCACTGTGCCGCTGCGGCGAAGACGCTTCAGCTCGTCGAGGCAGGCGTTGAAGACAATGCGGTGCAGCCAGGTCCCGAGCTGCGACTGGCCCCTAAAGCGGGGCAGGGCGCGAAAGGCCTTCACGTACGCCTCCTGGAGCGCGTCGTCCATGCGGTCGCGCGATCCGAGCAACCGGTACGCGAGCGCGCGGAGGGCCGGGTCGTAGTGGCGCACGACGATCGCGAACGCCTCCGCGTCACCCCGTCGCGCCCGCTCGAGGACGGCGGTCTCGACGTCCGGGACCCTGTCGGCTCGCATGCGGGCGACGGCGCTCATCCTCGGGGTTAGACGCTCCGTCGCGCGCACTTCTTCACGGTGCCTACCCTTGAGAGATGGCGCGCCTGTTCGCCGCGACCGGCGACGCGATCGTCCGACTGGACGAGACGGACGGCTCGTGGGTCGCGACGAGCTCGCTCGAGGGAAGCGGCGCTCAGTGCCTCGCCGTCGACCCACGCAGGCCAGCCACGGTCTTCGCCGGGCTCCGCGAGGGAGGTGTGCGGCACAGCGAAGACGCCGGCGCGACGTGGGTCGACTGCGGCCTTCCCGAGCCGGGAGTCTTCTCCCTCGCCGTGAGCGCGGCGGACGGCACCGTGTATGCGGGCACCGAGCCGAGCCGCCTCTTCGGGAGCAACGACAAGGGCACGACGTGGGAGGCGCTCGACGCGCTGCTCGAGCTGCCGTCACGTCCCACCTGGAGCTTCCCGCCACGACCCTGGACGTCACACGTCCGCTGGATCGCGCCAAGCCCGCACGATGCGAGCCTCCTCCTCGCCGGGATCGAGCTCGGCGGCCTGATGCGCTCGGCGGATCGCGGACGCACCTGGGAGGACCACCGGCCGGGCGCCCAGCGCGACGTCCACTGCCTCGCCTGGCACCCGAATGCCGAGGGCCGCGCCTACGAGGCGGGCGGCGGCGGCTCTGCGTTCAGCGTGGACGGCGGCGAGACGTGGACGCCGGCCGATGACGGGCGTGACCGGAACTACACCTGGGCTCTCGCCGTCGACCCGGTCGACCCCGAGGTCTGGTACGTCTCGGCGAGCACCGGGCCGTTCGCGGCGCACGGGCGTGGCGACCCGCAGGCGCACCTGTACCGGCGGCGGAACCGTGAGCCGTGGTCGGTTCTCGGCGGTGGGCTGCCCGATCCGCTTCCCGCGATGCCCTACGCGCTCGTCGCGGCCGAGGATCGGCTCTTCGCCGGCCTCTCGGACGGCCAGCTCTGGGAGAGCGGCGATCGCGGCGACACCTGGCGTCGGTGCACGATCACGGGCGACGGGCTGACTGCCCTGCACGCCCTCGCACCGGCCTGACGCGACCAGGTCCCGCGGTGGACCCGCGTGCCCAGGCTCGCCTCCACCGCGAGCGCGGGACAACGCTTGTGTTGATTCACCACAAGCGTTCTCCGGCGGGCGCCATGGAAGGCCCGCGTGCAGGCGACCGACCGCTTGCATCGGCACGCGGGCACGCGCATGCTTGGCGCCGATGGCGACCGCGCGCCCGATCGTCTTCTTGAGCGACTTCGGCCTCGGCAACGAGTGGGTCGGGTTGTGTCACGCGGTGATGAGCGGGATCGCGCCGCAGTGCCCGATCGTCGACCTCTCGCACTTGGTACGCCCGCTCGAGGTGGTCTCGGGCGCCATCCTCCTCGCAGACGCGATGCCGTACGTCTCGGAGGAGGCGGTCGTCCTCGGGGTCGTCGACCCGAATGTGGGGAAGGACCGCGAGATCGCGATCGAGACCGCGAGCGGCCGGCACCTCGTCGGCCCCGACAACGGACTTCTCTCGCTCGCCTGGGAGGCATCCGGCGGGATCCGGGCGGCGGTCGAGCTCACCGCGCCCGACGTCGTACGGCGCCCCCACGCGGAGTCGTTCCGCGCCCCCGACACGCTTTGCCCGGCGGCGGCGCGGCTCGCCGCGGGCCTGCCGATCGGCGAGCTCGGCGCAGACGTCGACCCGGCGACGCTCGCCGTCGTCACGATGGCGGAGCCCGAGATCGAGTCGGGGAAGATCACCTGCGAGGTGATCGATTTCAACCGGTTCGGCAACGTGCACCTCAACGTGCGCCAGGCAGACCTCGCTGCCGCGGGACTCGACGGCGCGGAGACGCTCGCGATCGAGGCGACCTCGGGCTCGGCCGAGGCGAAACGGGGGAGCACCTATGCGGACTTCGAGGCGGGCGACTACGGCGTGCTCTGGGACCCGCGCGGCTGGCTCACGATCGTGCGCGGGAACCCCGCGAGCGCCCTCGACGGGCTCGGGCTGACGCTCGCCGCGCCGGTCTGGCTGACCCGCGCAGACAACCCAGGTCTCTAGCTGTGGCCGTTGCCGAAGCGCGGATCGTGGTAGGTCGCGAGGCGGTGCAGGAGCGTGTGGAGCGTCTTTCGCTCGTCCGCGCTGAGGGGCGCGAAGAAGTCGTCGTCGATCGAGGCCTGGAGCGCGCGTAGCTTGGCGAGCGCCTTCTTCCCGGCGGGCGTGAGGCTGACGAGGTGCCGGCGGCGATCGGCGGGATCGCGCTTGCGCTCGATCAGGCCGCGCCTCTCGAGGTCGTCGAGCAACCCGACGAGGTAGCTCGGGTCGTAGCCGAGCGCGTCGGCGATCGTCGCTTGCGTCTCGCGCGCTCCCTCGTCGAGCACCGCGAGCACGGTCAGATGGAACGGGCTCGCCCCGGCGGCCTCGTAGTCCTCGTGCACGCGGTC
>DASSBV010000004.1:0-29859 GCA_035698545.1 Gaiella sp.
AGCGCCGTCTCGCGTCCGACGGGGCCGAGTACACGTTGCGCGGGCGGGTCGTCGACCTCGATCCGCTCGAGCAGCGCGTCACGCTCGTGATGCACGCGGAGCGCTGGCGCGACGGTGCACTGGACGCCGCGGAAGACCGCAGGTTGACCATCAACCTGTACTTCCGGAACGAGCTTCTGCTGATGCTCGAGCGCGCCGGCTTCGTCGACGTCGTGGTCGAGGGCGACCACAACGACCGTCCCGCAACGAGCGAGGACGACTTCGTGGTCTTCGTCGCGAGGAAGAGCGATCAGGCGGCGAAGCCCTAGCCCACGGTCGGCGGCGCAGTGAGTCGGAAGGACCGGTTGCCTGCATCGAGCTCTGCCCCCACGCCGAGCGGCAGGGTCACCATCGGGTCGGCATGGCCGAGCTCGACGTTGGCGAGCACCGGTAGGCCGGCGGCTTCGGTTCGCGCGGCGACGACGTCCCACAGCACTCTCGTGTCCTCCTCCGTATAGCCGTAGGGGCGGCCGAACACGAGCCCCGCGGCGGCGTCGAACACGCCGAGCTGCTCGAGATCCGTGAGGTACGCGTCGACGGCCGGAGGCGAGGGTGCCTCCTCCGACGTCTCGAGGAAGAGAATTGCGCCCTCGGGGTCGACCCAGGCGCTCGAGCCCTTGAGGTGCCAGCAGATCGTCTCCAGGCAGCCTCCCAGCAGCGGGCCCGAGGCGACTCCGTTGCGAATCGAGACCCAGCCCTCGCTCGCGCGCTCGGCGCGCGGACGCGTCAGATCAGCCTTGGTCTCCCAGTCGAGAAATTCGTCCGTCCAGGTCGGGGCGGGCTCGAACGCGATCGCCTCGTCGCCGAGCCAAGCGGCGCGCAGGTATCGGTCGGTGTGGGGAAGGACCCGAGGGAACTCTCCGAGCTCGGGAACGAGCGCGGGGCCGTGGAACGTCGCGAGGCCTGCGCGCTGGGCGATCGCCCAGTGGAGCACGGTCATGTCCGAATAGCCCTGGAAGACCTTCGGGTGCTCTCGGATCAGGTCGAAGTCGAGGAGGGGCAGTAGTTGGTTCGAGTGGTTCCCGCCGATGCCGACCAGCACGACGGCGACGTCGTCATCGAGGAAGGCTCCGTGCAGGTCCGCGGCCCGGTCCTCCGGCGGAGCAGACACCCAGCTCTCGTGGCGCGCCGCGTTCGGCATGAGCCGCACCTCGAGTCCGAGCTCCTCGAGGTATGCGGTCGCGCGTTCGACCCGGTGGGGCCACAACCCGACCGCGCCGAACGACGGTGAGACGATCGCGACGGTGTCGCCCGGCCGGACGCGAGGTGGGCGCGTCAGCTCGTGCACCGCGAGCTCAGATCGTCTTGAACTGCTCGAACGGCTGGCGGCAGGCGTTGCAGTAGCGGAGCGAGCGGCACGGCGTCGGGCCGAAGAGGTTGTCGAGCCGCGTGTCGGTCGAGCTGCACCACGGGCAGCGGAACGGTCCGCGCTCGAGCTGGATCAGCGTCGGCTGCCCTGCGCTCCGCGGCGCGGGCGGCGCGAAGCCGGCCGTGCGGAGCTTCTCGCGGCCCTCGGCCGAGATCCGGTCGGTCGACCAGGAGTCGTCGAGCACGACCTCGACGTCCGGCTCGGCGCCGAGCGAGCGGATCGCGTCCTCCATCTGCATGCGCATCGCTTCGAGCGCGGGGCAGCCCATGAACGTCGGCGTGAAGTCGACGTGCACGCGCGCGTCCTCGATCCGGACGTCCTTCACGACCCCGAGGTCGACGATCGAGATCACCGGGATCTCCGGGTCGGGGATCTCGGCGAGCGCCCGCCAGACGTCCTCTGCAGAAAGTTGCAGTCTGTAACTAGCGCCGCTCACCAGCGGGCTCCCGCGGGCGCCGAGCGGCGCACCATCGTCATCTCCTCGAGCAGCTCCGCCAGCTCGGCCTCGTGTCGGCCGCGGGAGACCGGCTCGGCCGCGGGCAGGGAGCGGCCGAGCTTCTCCTCGACGCGGCCGACGAGCTCCGGGCGCAGCTCGTCGTCGAGCACACCGAGGGCATACGGCCAGAGCTCCTCGAGCGCCTCGTCGAGTCGGGAGCGGGCATCGTCGGAGGCGAGGAGCCGGTCGATCCACATCTCGGCGTGGATGCGGTGGTAGACCTCTTCGCGGTCGATCTTCGCCGCGATGCCCGCGATCTCTGCGTCGTCGGACTGCTTCAGCGCCTCGAGGCGGATCGCGTCCGCGGTTTCGTAGAGCCAGTGGCGGGCGATCGTCCGCGCCCACTCGAGCCGGCGGAGCTCCACGAGCGGGGCGGAGAGGTACTCGTCCGCCGGCCGGTCGAACGCGAGCGCGTCGGCATCGGTGCCGAGCTCGCGCGCGGCGAGCTCGTAAAGGGCGCGCGCGTGGCCGATCTCGTTCTGGGCGATCGACGAGAACGCGACATCCTCCTCGAGGAACGGCGCGATCCCCGTCCACTCCGAGTTCCGCCAGCCCAAGATCAGCTCGTCGTCTGCAAGCGCGAGGAGCAGGTCGACGCGGTCACTCATGCGCCGCAGTCCCCGCGCGCTGCCGGGCCTCGCGCAGCCGCTCCTTGATCGAGTAGCCGTCGACGCGGCGGTACTTGAGGTCGAACTCGTCGACGAACTCGTCGAGCTCGTCGATCGCCTCGCGCGGCACGAGCCAGAGCGCCTCCGACTCGCCCCGACGGCCGTACTGCTCGCGCGCGTAGATCTCGGCGAACTGTCCGTCGGGCGCCGCGATCGAGCCGGCGTGCTGCATCGGCGCGCCGGGGCGCTCGCGCCGGAAGACCTCGTAGACGGCGGCCACTAGGCCGCCTCGGCCAGCACCGTGCGCGAGACCCAGTCGACGTCGTCTCGCGAGAGCCGGCGGAACGCGAGCCGCTCGGCGGAGGCGGGGCCATGTCCCGAGACGACGGCCATCAGCTTCTCCCAGTCCGGCTCGGTGTACTGCCAGACGCCGTCGTCGCCGCGGCGGAGCTTCGGGTCGGGCAGCGTCAGGCCGAGCTCCCACACCTGGGGCACGTAGCCCTCGAGGAACTGCTGACGCGCCTCCTCGTTCGCCTGGCTCTTGATCCGCCAGTGCACCATCGGGTCCTCGTCGGCGGGGATCGGGTTTCCGTGGAACATCATCAGTGGCTCCCACCAGCGGTCGAGCGCCTCCTGGACGAGCTCGCGCTGATCGTCGGTGCCGGTGACGAGCGTGAGGATCACGTCCCGGCCGTGGAGGATGTGGAACGACTCTTCCCAGCAGATCTTCCGCATGATGCGCGCGTAGGGCGCGTACGAGCACTTGAGGAGGGCTTTCTGCGAGATGATCGCGGCCGCGTCGACGAGCCACGCGATCACCCCGACGTCGCCCCACGTGCGGGTCGGGTAGTGGAAGACGTTGTGGAACTTCGAGCGGCCGGCGATGAGGTCGTCGAGGCACTCGTCGCGCGGCTTGCCGAGGTCCTCGACGACCCGGTAGAGAAGCTGCGCGTGCCCCACCTCGTCCTGGATCTTCGCGGTGAGTGCGAGCTTCCGCTGGAGCGTCGGCGCGCGGAGGATCCAGTCCCGCTCGGGCAGGACGCCCATCAGCTCGGAGTTCGCGTGCATCTCGACGAACTTGCGCAGGCGCGCGCGGTACTCGTCCGGCATCCAGTCGCCTGTCTCGACGAGCCCGCCGTCCTGGAGATGGGCGAGAAACGTCTCGGTGCGCTCGTCCATGTTCCGATGCTACCGAACGACCGGTAGGATCGCGCGCATGGCCACGAGGCGCGACGAGCTCGTCGCCGTCGCCACACGCCTGTTCGCCGAGCGCGGCTATCACGGCACGTCGATGGCCGACCTTGCCGACGCAATGGGAGTCCAGAAGGGCTCGCTGTACTCGCTCACGGAGTCGAAGCAGGAGCTGCTCGTCGCGGTCACGCGCGAGGGCGCGGCGGCCTTCCACGCGGCGCTCGACGGGGTGCCGGAGGACGAGCCGCCGCTCGAGCGGATCCGCCTCGCGCTCCGTGCGCACCTCGCGGTGGTCGCAGGGCAGGTCGACGCGGCGACGGTCTTCACTCGCGAATGGCGCTTCCTCGAGGAGCCGGAGCGGACCGCGTTCCGCGCAGAGCGCCGCCGGTACGAGGAGCGGTGGCACGATCTCTGCCGCGAGGCGGCGGAGCGGGGCGCCCTCAGGGCCGACCTCGATGTCGAGGCTGCCGTGCTGCTCGTCCTCTCCGCGGCGAACTGGGCGTACACCTGGATCCGGCCCGGAGCCGACACCGAGGCGCTGGCGGATCGGTTCTTCGCGATCCTCACCGACGGTGTGCGCGGCTACGCCTCGCCACCCGCCTGACGCGCATGGGCTCGATCCTGATCGTCAATCCCAAGGCGAGCGGCGTGTCCGGCAAGGTCGTCGAGCGCGTCCGGGCGGCGCTGCCCGCGGACGTCGAGGTGCTCGAGACCGGGGGTGCAGGCGACGCGACCGCCATGGCCCGGCAACACGAGTCGACGGCCGACGCGATCTACGTCCTCTCGGGT
The DNA here is from genome assembly GCA_035698545.1 of Gaiella sp. Lineage (GTDB taxonomy): Bacteria > Actinomycetota > Thermoleophilia > Gaiellales > Gaiellaceae > Gaiella. Next base: position 4,493 of record DASSBV010000004.1, read on the forward strand.
GACGGCACCTACAACGAGGTGGTGAACGGGATCACCGGCAAGGTCCCGCTCGGCTTCCTGCCTGGCGGCGGGACGAGCGTGCTGCCTCGCGCATTGGGACTCGGCCGCGACCCCGTCGCCGCGGCGAGGCTTGCGGCGTCGGGGACGGCGAAGGCGATCGGCCTCGGGCGGGTCAACGGCCGCCGCTTCACGTTTAACGCCGGGATCGGGCTCGATGCGGAGCTCGTCCGCCGGATCGACAGCCGCGGCCGCAAGGCCGACGGCCGTAGGCCGGGCGATCTCGCATTCACCAACGAGGTGCTGGGACTGCTCACGGAGCACCGGGGTCGATTTCCGGACACGCTGGAGGTGGAGGGAGAGGGGCCGGCGGCCTTCGTCGTCGTGGCGAACTGCAGCCCTTACACCTACGTCGGGCCGCTCGGGCTTCCCATCGCGCCCGGTGCTTCGTTCGACGGTGGGCTCGACCTCGTCGCCCCATCGAACGTCCGCGTCGTCGACCTGCCGCGGCTGGCGCTCGCCGCGCTGCGCGGGGCGCGCCCCGGTCAGGGGCTCCTCGTCCTGCACGACCGCGACCGCATTGTCGTCCGCTGTCGGCAGCCACTGCCCCTCCAGGCGGACGGCGAGGATCTCGGCGACGTCGAGGAGGCGGTGTTCGAGTCCGAGCCGGCCGCGGTGACTGCGCTGGTCCCTGCCGGCGCCTAGGTAATCAGTGCGGCGACCCGGGCGCGGGCGCCGAAGAGCTCCGACCAGCGGCGGCCGATGCCCTTCGCGAATTGCGTCTCGAGCATCCGGAAATGCTCGTCGAGGATCTTTTCCAGCCGATCGTCGTCGCGTCGCCGCATCGCCTCGAGCTGCCTCCGGTGGACGTCGAGCGTCTGGCGATCCGTCGTGATGCCTCCGGAGTATGCGTCGCGGATCGGCGACAGCCCTCGGGCGACTCCCTGCATCGCCGCCTGGATCGTCTCGTTGCGACACGACCGGACGAGCGCGCGGTGGAACATGGCATCCGCGCGCATCACGCTCGGGCGCTCGCCGAGGTGTCGTTCGAGGAGGTCGATCGTCCGCTCGATCGCGGCGAAGTCGGTCGCAGTGGCGCGCCGACTCGCCTCGTGGACGACCGCCCGCTCCAGCACGCGGCGGGCGCGGAGGACGTCGACCGCCGAGCGTTCCTCCAGCTTCACGGCCGAGAAGAGCGCGACTGCGGGCACGAGATCCGTGGCGACGAAGATCCCGCCGGTCTTGCCGCGGCGGACGTCGACGAGGCCCGACAGCTCGAGCACACGCAGCGCCTGGCGAAGCGTCGGCTTCGAGATGCCGAGCTGAGCGGCGAGGTCGCTCTCGTTCGGGAGCCGGTCGCCGGTGCGGAGGCCGGCCCGCTCAACGGCCTCGGTGAGATGCTCGATCGCGGCCTCGAACGTCCGCGTCGCGCGGATCGGCTCGATCACGAAGGCAGTCGGGGGCGCCATGGTCGACGCAGTCTCGCAGGATCCTTGGCCCCGACGATCGCCCCCCGGGCCCGCTGCCAATTAGCAGCGGTGTCAGACACCGTTTTCTGTCAAGGGCAAACCGGTGCCGATTTTGTGCCGATCCGTCCACAGGCCAATTCCCCTCCTCATCCGGCAGATTCGAGCGCCTCTCGTGCCCCGGTTCGACATGCGCGCAATGGACGACTTGACAGTGCGTGGTGCCTGACACCGAATGCGCGCCGACCGCTCGCCTCGCGCGACGTTGCTTGACAGGAAAAGGGCAACGCTGTTTCACTTCAGAGGTGCAGAGCTCGTTTGTGGTCGAGCAGGGGCTGAGCAGAGTCCTCGGTGTCGACGGCGAGCCCGACCGCCGGGTCGAGGGGCTCGACGACGAGGCCCTCCTCGCGATCTACCGGTCGCTCGTCCTCCTGCGCACGTACGACGAGCGGTCGGTCGTGTACCACAGCCAGGGCAGGATCGGCACGTACGCGATCTTCCGCGGGCACGAGGCAATCCAGGCCGGAGTCGTCCACGCGCTGGAGGAGCGCGACTGGATCTTCCCGAGCTACCGGGACTCGGCGATCGGGTTGCTGCGCGGCCTGCCCGCGGCGACCATCCTCCAATGGTGGCGCGGCCACCCCTCGGGGTGGTGGAACCCCGAGGAGGTGAACGTCGCGTCGATCTGCGTGCCGATCGCGTCGCAGGTGCCGCACGCCGCCGGGCTCGCGTGGGGGCTGCGCCTCAATGGCACTGACGCCGCCGCCGCGGTGCTCTTCGGCGACGGCGCGACATCCGAGGGAGCGTTCCACGAGGGAGCGAACATCGCCGCGGTCGTGAAGGTGCCGCTCGTCCTCGTCTGCAACAACAACCAGTGGGCCATCTCGACGCCGCTCGAGGCGCAGACGGCGGCCGCGACGCTCGCAGACAAGGCGGTCGGCTACGGGATGCCGGCCCTCCGCGTGGACGGGCACGACGTCCTCGCGGTCTACGAGGCTGTCCGCGAAGGAGTTGCGCGCGCCCGCGCGGGCGCGGGACCAACGTTCGTCGAGGCCGTCACCTATCGCTCCTCACCCCATGCCACAGCCGACGATCCGAGCCTCTACATCGACCCGGAGCGAGTAGCTGACGACAGGGAACGCGACTGCGTGCCGGCCTTCGAGGGCTACCTTCGCCGGCTCGGGCTGCTCGACGACGAGCGCGCGGCTACCGTCCGCGAGGAGGCGCTTGCGACGATGCGGGCGGGGATCGAGGCGGCCGAGGCGGAGCCTCCTGGCGATCCCGAGCTCGTGTTCTCCCATGCGTATGCGGATCCGCCGCCAGAGCTGGCGCGCGATCTCGAAGACCTGCTGCGGGTGCACGGGCGGTGAGCGTGTCGGTGGTGACCACCAGAGAGCTCCTGCTGGTCGAGGCGGTCAACGACGCCCTCCAGGTCGAGCTCGCGCGCGACGAGTCGGTGATGGTGATCGGCGAGGACGTCGGGCGGCTCGGCGGCGTGTTCCGGGCGACGGCGGGGCTGCGCGACCGCTTCGGGCCCGACCGCTGCGTCGACACGCCTCTCTCGGAGGCGGGGATCCTCGGCGCGGCGGTGGGTCTCTGCATGGCCGGGTGGCGCCCCGTCGTCGAGATGCAGTACGACGCCTTTTCGTACCCCTGCCTCGACCAGCTGATCACCCATGTCGGCCGGTATCGCTGGCGCACCGGGGGCGCGATGGGCTTCCCCCTCGTGATCCGGATGCCGTACGGCGGCGGCGTGCGTGCACCCGAGCTCCACGACGACTCGCCCGAGTCGTACTACGTGCACACCCCCGGAGTGAAGCTCGCGATCCCGGCCACCCCGGCGGACGCGAAGGGCCTGCTCGCCGCGGCGATCCGCGACCCGGACCCGGTGGTCGTGCTCGAGCCGAAGCTGGTCTACCGCACCGCGCGGGGCGCCGTGCCGGAGGGGGAGCACGTCGTCGAGCTCGGGCGGGCACGCGTCGCACGCGAGGGGAGCGACCTCACGCTCGTCGCCTGGGGCGCGATGGTCGCGGTGTGCGAGCGCGCGGCCGAGGCGCTCGCGGGGGAGGCGTCGCTCGAGGTGCTCGACCTCCGGACGCTGAAGCCGCTCGACGAGGACGCGCTCCTCGCGTCGGTCGGCAGAACCGGGCGCTGTGTGGTCGTGCAGGAGGCGCCGCGGACCTGCGGATTCGCCTCGGAGGTCGCGGCGCTGCTCGCCGAACGGGCGATCCTCGACCTCCAGGGGCCCGTACTGCGGGTGACCGGCTACGACGTGCCGTACCCGTACTGGCAGCTAGAGGACTGGTACATGCCCTCCGTCGAGCGCGTCGTAGACGCCGCGCGCCGCGTCTTGGCGTTCTGAGCCGGTGTCCCCGGCGGGTTACCCTCCGCGCGTGGCGTACGAGTTTCGCCTGCCCGACCTCGGCGAGGGCCTCACGGAGGCCGAGATCGCACGCTGGCTCGTCGCGGAAGGCGAGGAGGTGCAGGAAGACCAGCCGCTCGTCGAGGTGCAGACCGACAAGACCACCGTGGAGATCCCTTCGCCACGCGGCGGGACGGTCCTGAAGGTGCTCGTCGGCGAGGGCCATGTCGCGCCCGTCGGGGCGGTGCTCGTCGTGATCGGCGAGGAGGGAGAGCAGCTGCTGCGCGCGGTCGAGACGCCTGAGCCCGCCGCCGAGGGGGGCGGCGCCGGCCCGCTGGTGGCGGTCGTCCCCGCGGATCCCTCGGCGGCCGTCCGCGCGACGCCCGCGGTGCGCAGGCTCGCGAAGGAGCTCGACGTCGCCCTCACCGATGTGACGGGGACGGGGCCGGACGGCCGGATCGTCGAGGCAGACGTCCGGGCCGCGGCTGCGGGCACCGGGGTCGCCCGGCGGATCCCGGTTCGGGGCGTCCGTCGCGCGATCGTCGAGCAGGTGACGCGCGCGCACCACGAGATTCCCGCCGTGACGTTCGTCGAGGAGTGCGACTTCGGCGGCGTCGACCTGGGGCAGATCGTCCCGCTCTCGATCCACGCGGCCGCCGCCTCGCTCGTGGAGTATCCGGAGCTGAACGCGCGGCTCGTCGGAGACGAGATCGTGCTGTTCGAGCGCATCGACGTCGGGGTCGCCGTACAGACCGACGACGGGCTGCTCGTGCCGGTCGTGCGCGGGTGCGAGCGGCGCTCCGTCGAGGAGATCGACGCCGAGGTTCGCCGGCTCGCCGAGGGCGCCAGGGCCGGGACACTTTCCGCCGACGAGCTACGCGACTCGACGTTCACCGTGACGAGCGCGGGGAAGCTGGGCGGGCTGCTCGTCACGCCGCTCGTGAACCACCCCGAGGTCGCGATCCTCGGGCTGCATCGCATCGCCGAGCGGCCGGTCGTGCGCGACGGCGAGATCGTGATCCGGCCCGTCGGCAACGTCTCCGTGAGCTTCGACCACCGGGTCGTCGACGGAGTTCGCGCGGCCGCCTTCTGCGTCGACCTGATCGACCGGCTGCAATCCGGTTCAGGCGACGCCCCGTAGTACCGGTCGTACCGCCGTACTCCGACGGAAGGGGAGACCATGAGAGGGAGGCTTCTGCTGGGGCTGTTCGTGCTCGGGCTGGCGCTGGTCACGGCCGCGGTCGCGGGCATCAACGCGAACTGGAGCGTCCACGCGAAGGGCGCGAGCGAGGTGCCGCCGCGCGACTCGAAGGGCCAGGCGCAGGCGATCTTCCACCTGTCGCCCGACGGCAACTCGATCGACTACAAGCTGACCGCCGCGAACATCGAGAACGTGTTCATGGCGCACATCCACATGGTGCAGCCACCCGCCGTGACCGCACCCGGCGTGAACGGGCCGATCGTCGTCTGGCTGTACCCGTCGACCGACGTGGGCGTCACCGCACCGCTCGACGGAGGGCGGATCCAGGGCGTGATCGCGCAGGGGACGATCAGGGCGGGGAACCTCACGGGACCGCTCGGCGGGCACCCGCTCGCAGACCTGATCGACGCGATGCGCACCGGCAAGGCGTACGTGAACCTCCACACGAGCGACGGCGTCGATCCGCCGAACACCGGCGCCGGCGACTTCCCGGGTGGCGAGATCCGGGCCGACATCGACGCGACGGACTAGGCACCCTCGGCCGCACGTACGGGGCGGCGGCGGCCGCCCCGTACAATCCCGCGCGTGGACGACGCGGTCGACATCGGATTCACCCTCGGACTGGGCCTCGCAGCGGGCCTGCTGCTCGCGGGGCTCTTCGCCGCCTGGCGCTACGGCTTCCTCGCCTCCGCGCTCGGCGCGCTTGCGGTCGGCGTCGTTGCGGGCCTGCTCGTCCGGGGCTGGATCGGCCTTCCCGGTGCGTTCGCCGGTGCGCTGATCGGCGCAGTTTCCGCGTCGATCATCGCGCGAGGAGCTGTCCGTCGCGGCGGGACGCCGGGCGGCACGGCGTTCCTGTTCGTGCTCGCCGCGATCCTCGTCGCGATGTTCGCTCTGATCCCGTTCGTCGGGTACGTGCTCGCCGTGCTCGTCCCCGTCGCCGCCGTGCGGAGGGTGCGCCAAGAGCCGGCGCGCCATGCCGGCTTGCGCTCGCTCGCGAGATGACCGCGCCTCCGGGGACGAAGCTCGTCCTCGTCGTGATCGACGGGCTCACGCCGCAGATGCTCGAGGCGTCGCTCGAGCGACGGTCGCTCCCGACGCTGACCGCGCTCGCGGAGCGAGGGACGCTCGGCCGGGCGACCACGACGTTTCCCTCGCTGACGCCGGTGTGCCTCTCCTCGATCGCGACGGGGGCGCATCCCGACGTGCACGAGATCCCGCACCTGGTGTGGTGGCACCGAGGCGAGCAGCGGCTCGTGGAGTACGGCTCGTCGTTCGGCGCCGCCCGCGCGGCCGGGCTCGGCCGGACGCTTCGCGACACGCTCGTCGGGATGAACGCCGAGCACCTCGGCGCCCGCGCCGTGACCCTGTTCGAGGCGCTCGCCGACGCCGGGCTCGAGACCGCCGCCGTGAACTTCACGGCCTACCGCGGGCGAACGTGCCATCGCGCGTCGGTACCGTTCCTCGGCAGCGTCCGCGGGCCGGAGCAGTTCTACTTCTACAACCTCTTCCGCGGCCCGCGAACAGGCGCACCGCTCTCGTTCCGCAACCGCGCGCGCGGCTCCGTCGACGCGTACGCGGCCGCGGTCGGGCGCTGGCTCGTGACGCGGGACGGGTTCGACTTCCTGCTCTTCTACCTCTCCGACTACGACTACGCCTCGCACCTCGAGGGCCCGGACTCGGCCGCCGCCGTGCTGCGCCGCTCGGACGAGGCAATCGGCGGGCTCGTCCAGGCGGCGGGCGGTTTCGACGAGTTCCTCGAGCGGTACGCCGTGATCGTGCTCTCCGACCACGGACAGACCCGCGTGCAGCAGGTCGCGCGCGCGGGAGACCCGCTCCGGCACGAGCCCGACACCCTTGTCGCCGCGTCGAACCGGGCTGCGCACGTGTACCGCACCGGAACGGCGGCGCCGAGCGCGCGGCGGCTCGCCGAGCGCCTCGACGGCGCGCCGTCGACGGGAGTCATCCTCTTCCGCGAGGACGACGTCTACGTGGCGCGACGGGAGGGCAACGAGCTGGTGCTGCGCGAGGCGACCGGCGGGCTGGAGCTCGCGGGAGACCCGGCGGTGCTCGACCAGCCGGACGGCGTCGCTCGCGCGCTCGCCGCGCTCCGCTGCCCCAACGCCGGCGACGTCGTCCTCTCCGCCGCCGCAGGCTGGGAGTTCGCCGATCTCGGCGGCCGGCACCACCTGGGCGGCGGCTCGCACGGCTCGCTCGACGAGGGCGACTCGCTCGTCCCCGTCCTCACGGTCGGGCTCGGCGGCGGGACGCCGGCGAGCGTCGTGGACGTGGCACCGCGTGTCCTCGCCCACTTCGGGGTCGAGGCGCCGCCGTACGCGTTGCGCCGCGCCGCATGAGCGGCACGGAACGGGCGCGCGGGAGGATGGTGGCGCGCCAGCTCCGACGGCGGGGCATCTCCGACGAGCGGGTCCTCGCGGCTATGGGGCGCGTGCCCCGCGAGGCGTTCGTGCCCGAGGGCCTGACGCAGCATGCGTACGACGACGCGGCGCTCCCGATCGGCGAGGGGCAGACGATCTCGCAGCCGTACATCGTCGCCGCGATGTGCGAGCTCCTCGAGCTCGACGGGACGGAGACGGTGCTCGACATCGGCACCGGCTCGGGGTACGCGGCGGCCGTCCTCGACGAGCTCGTCGACTCGGTGGTGTCGATCGAGGTGGTGCCCGAGCTTGCGGAGACCGCGCGTGCGGCCCTCGCGGCGAGCGGTCACGAGCGTGTCGAGATCCGCGTCGCCGACGGCCGAGAGGGCGCGCCAGACCGCGCGCCGTTCGAGGCGATCGCGGTCGCCGCGGCAACCGACGCGGTCCCGTGGGCGCTCGTTCAGCAGCTCGCACCGGAGGGCCGCCTCGTCGCGCCCGTCGGCGGCAGGCATGGCCAGCGCCTCGTCCGGCTCGCGAAGACGGAGAACGGGCTCGCGGAGACCTGGTCGGTCGCCTGTCGCTTCGTCCCGCTCGTCCACGGCTAGCGAGCGCCAGGCCCCAGTCGGCCGGAAACGCCGGTACGCTCGCGCGGCGCAGATGGACGAGCGGACGGCGATCACGGAAGCGGCGGCACCCCGCCGCCGCGCGCACGCCGCGCTCCGCAGGCGAGCGAACTGGGAGGAGCTCGTCAAGTTCTGCGTCGTCGGGGCGAGCGGCTACGTCGTGAACCTCGCCGTGTACACGCTTCTCCTGAAGGGCGCCGGGCTCCACTACGTGCTCGCGGCGGTCGGCTCGTTCCTCGTTGCGGTCACGAACAACTACGCGTGGAACCGCGTCTGGACGTTCAGGCACGCGCGCGGGCACTTCGTGCTCCAGGGGCTGCGCTTCCTCGTCGTCTCCGCGCTGGCGCTCGGGGCGAACCTGCTCGTGCTGCACGCGCTGGTCTCGGCCGGTGTCGGTGAGGTCACGGCCCAGGCGATCGCGATCGTGCTCGTCACACCCGTCAACTTCATCGGCAACAAGCTGTGGTCGTTCCGGCGCGGCGGAGAGTGGAAGCGTCCGTAAGTTCGTTCGTGATCAGCGGGCCTCAGACCGAGCAGCCCAAGGACGCAGGGAGTCCCGATACCAGAAGGTATCGGGACGACTGAGGACGCCGGGATGCGACGTGTCTGAGGGTCGCTGAGCACACAACCGCACTTGCGGACGCGTCCACTCACCTCCGCCGCGCTCCTGACGTTCGTCTTCGCCCTCGCGCTCGCGGGGAGCGCCGTTGCCGCCGCACCGGGAGCGCCGGGGCCGCTCTACGACGAGAACGGGAAGCTCGTCCCCGAGCCTTTCCCGCCGGCCCAGGGCCCTCCGCGACTGAAGGAGCAGGCGGTCGTCGCTGCGTTCCTCCGCGCTCCGAAGGTGGCCGACTGGATCGACCGGTACCCCCACAACCTCGCGACCGACGCGTCCTTCGACCGTGAGGCCCGCACCTGGACCGTGCACGTCTGGTCGGGCCGCGCCGGGGAGATCGCGACGGGCACGGTCACCGACCGTGGTGCGGTGACAGAGGCATGGACGGGACCGCAGGTGGCGTGGAAGATGGCCCGTGGCGGCCCCGGCGCGTTCGGCGGCAAGCTGCTCACGTCGTGGCCCGTCTGGCTCGGGCTCTCCGCAGTGTTCCTCCTCGGGCTCGCCGACCTTCGGCGGCCGCTGACGATCGCCACGCTCGACCTGCTGGTGCTGCTCTCGTTCGGCGTGTCGCTCGTCTTCTTCAACCGCGGCGAGGTGTTCCAGAGCGCCGCGCTTGCCGTGCCTCCGCTCGTGTACCTGCTCCTGCGCACCGCCTGGATCGGCTTTCGGCGCACCGTCCGGACACGACTGTCCGTCCCGCAGTGGCCCATGTGGCTGCTCGTCGGCGCGACCCTCTTCCTCGTCGGCTTCAGGGTAGGGCTGAACGTCGAGAACCAGCGCACGGTGATCGACGTGGGCTATGCGGGAGTGATCGGCGCCGACCGGATCATGAACGGCCGGGTGCCGTACGGGACGATGCCCGTCGAGCAGGGGAAAGCCTGCGGCGGAGCGGCGAGCGACGGCGAGATCCGCGACCGTATCCAGACGAACGGCCGCTGCGAGTCGGCCAACCCGAGCGGCGACACCTACGGCCCGGTCGCATACCTCGCGTACATCCCGGCTGTCGCGACCCTGGGCTGGAGCGGGAAGTGGGACGACCTGCCGGCGGCGCACGCCACCGCGATCGCGTTCGACCTGCTCGTCCTGTTAGGGCTCGTGCTCATCGGGCGTCGGTTTGGCGGGACACCACTCGCCGCGATCCTGGCGTTCGGCTGGGCGGCCTACCCGTTCACGCTGTACGCGCTGATGTCGAACACGAACGACGCGATCATGCCCGCGTTCTTGGTCTGGGGCTTCTGGCTCGCGTCCTCCCCGACGGCGCGCGGCGTGGCGACCGCGCTTGCCGGCTGGACGAAGTTCGCCGCGCTCGCGCTCGCACCGCTCTGGCTCACGTACCGCTCGACCGACCAGCCCGTGCGCATGGCGCGCTTCGCGTTCGGCTTCGCGCTGGCGACGCTCGCGGCGTTCTCGATCCTGCTCCTCGACCCCTCTCTGCGTGACGCCGTCGAGACGTTCTGGGACCGGACGTTCGGCTTCCAGCTCGACCGTCCCTCGCCCTTCTCGATCTGGGGCTGGGGGCCGTACCACGCACGCGGGATCCCCGACCTGTCCTCGCTCCAGACCGTCGTCCAGGTCGGCACGATCGCGCTCGCGGGCGTCGTGGCGGTCCTGCCTCGCGAGAAGGGCCCGCTCGAGCTCGCTGCGCTCTCGGCGGCTGTGCTCCTCGCCGTCGAGCTCTCCCTGACGCACTGGTTCTACCTCTACCTTCCCTGGGTGCTCCCCTTCGTGCTGCTGGCGCTCTTCCTGCCGCAGGAGGAGAGGACGCCGGCCCCGGCACCGGAGGCGACCCCGGCGGAAGGCGTGGGGTGACAACCGGCAAGTTGCACACTGCAACTCGGGGCGGTGCGCGACCGTCGCTCTCCTGGGAGGGACTTGTCGCATGCGTCGTCTTCGTGATCTGCGCCGTCTGGATCACGGTCATCTGGGAGCGCCTCGGGGACGCGGTGACGGACATCGCGCTCTACCAGGCGTACGGCGAGCGAGTGGCGGACGGCCTCGTCCCGTACCGCGATTTCGGCTTCGAGTATCCGCCGGGCGCGCTGCCGGCGATCGTCCTCCCGGCCCTGGTCACGGGGACGCTCGACAGCTACCGGGTCCTGTTCGTCGCCGAGCTGGCGCTCGTCGGCGTAGTCGCCGTGCTCCTCCTCGACGCCGTGCTCCTGCGTCTCGCCCTGCCCCGGCGCGAGCGCGTCCTCTCGCTCGCGGTCGTCGCGCTCGCGCCGCTGCTCCTCGGGGGCGTGATCCTGACGCGCTTCGACCTCGTTCCCGCGGCGCTCGTCCTCGCGGCGCTCGCGCTCGCCGTCGCAGGACGGCGGCGTGCGGCGGCGCTCGTGATCGGCATCGGCGCCGCGGTGAAGCTGTACCCGGCGCTCTTGTTGCCGCCGCTCGCGATCGACGCCTGGCGGAGGGGAGGGCGACGTGAGCTCGCGATCGTGCTCGGGCTCGCGGCCGCGCCCATCGTGCTCGCCTACGTCGCGTTTCTCGCCGTCGCGCCCGACGGCGTGCTCGACTCGCTGGGACGGCAGGTCGGTCGACCGCTCCAGATCGAGAGCCTCGGCGCGGGCGTGCTGCTCGCGCTTCATCAGTCGTTCGGGATGGGCCTGGACTGGACGTCCGGGAGTGGCTCGCAGAACCTCACCGGCACGGGCGCCGGGACGCTCGCCGTCCTTCAGGGAATCGCGCAGGTCGCCGCGGTCCTGCTCGTGTGGGTCGCCTACGCACGCGGGCCGTCGACCACCGAGCGCCTCGTCCGCTACGGAGCTGCGTCCGTCGTCGCGTTCGTTGCGTTGAGCAAGGTCTTGTCACCGCAGTTCCTCGTCTGGCTGGTCCTGCTCGTTCCGCTGGTCGGTGGGCGGCGTCGGAGAACGTCGCTGGTCCTGGTCGTCGTCGCCTGCGCGCTCACCGCGATCTGGTTTCCGGCCCGCTACTGGGACCTCGTGCGCGACTTCGACGCGCTCACGTCGTGGCTCGTGCTGCTACGGGGGCTCGTGCTGGTCGGGCTGCTCGCGGCGCTCACGTGGCCGGCCACGGAACGCGCACCGGCTCGATCGCCGTCGCCCGTCCCGTCGCCTGGTCGCACGTGACGAGCGCGCCCTCGAGGCGTACTCCACCCGACGCCGTCTCGAAGCGCACCGGCATGCCCGTGCGCATTCGCCTGACGGCCAGCTCGGTCACGACGCCGATCACCGAGTCGTGCGGCCCCGTCATCCCGACGTCGGTCAGCGCGGCCGTCCCGCTCGGAAGGATCCGTCCGTCGGAGGTCTGGACGTGCGTGTGCGTCCCGAGGACCGCCGTCACCCGACCGTCGAGCCACGACGAGAGCGCGACCTTCTCGCTCGTCGCCTCCGCGTGGACGTCCACGACCACGACCGGCGCGGCGGCAGTCGCCTCCTCGACGAGAGCATCGACCAGCTCCCACATACTGTGGGCGGGCTCGAGGAAGAGCGAGCCGAGGAGGTTGATCACCGCGACGGGCGTGCCGTTGCGGGCCTCCACGATCGCCAGTCCCCGTCCCGGCGCTCCGGCCTGGAGGTTTGCGGGCCGCACGACATTCGGCGACGTCGCCAGGTAGGGGCCGATCTCGTCGCGCCGCCAGGTGTGGTTGCCCAGCGTGATCGCGTCGGCACCCGCCGCGAGGAGTCGGTCGGCGAGGCGGGGCGTGATCCCGATCCCGTTCGCGACGTTTTCCCCGTTGACGACGCAGATGTCGACCTCGAGGCGCTCTCGGAGGCCAGGGAGGAGGCCTTCGACCGCGTCACGGCCTGGCCGGCCGACGACGTCGCCGACGAAGAGGATGCGCATGGGCGCCGCCTGGCTCTCTAGGGAAGCGACCCGGGGGACGGGTAGACGGCGATCGAGACGTTGTTGCCGCCGTCGGTGGCATGCGCGGCCAGCGCCTGCTCCTCGACCGCGGCGACGTTCACGGCGGTGCCGAGCTTGGACGTCGCCGCGAGCACCGGCGTGCCGACCGCGATCGCCGGGTCGGGCCTGACGTTCATCACGGAGACCATCACCGACGGCGCCCGCGTGGGCCTGAGGTCGATACGGCTGCCGACACGCCTGCCGCCGATTACCAGCTTCGTCACCGCGACGACCGAGCCGGCGACCGGCGAGTAGACGTCCGTGCCGGGCGGCGTCCCCACGTCGAGGACGTTCGTCCCGGGCGGGCCACCCTCGAGCTGGTACCAGCGCGGCCAGTCGCGCCCCGTACCCGCGATGTGGCGCCAGAGCCGGGCGAGCAGGCCCTCGTTGGCCTGGCGGCCGACGGGCTGGAGGGTCAACGAGCCGTCGCTCGAGCCGTGGAACCCGATCGCGGTCAGCGAGGCGGCCGCAACCGGGAGCTGGATGCCGAGATTGCCGATCGTCGCCAGCGCCTGCGGCATGGGCCGAACGGCGGCGTCGCTCGAGGCGGGAACCGCCGCCAGGGAAGCCGGCTCGGGCCCACCCGACGAGCCACCGCTGCCGAACGCGGTGAGGAGCAGCGTGACGATGCCCAGCACGGCGAGCGCCGACACGATCACGAGCCGGCGGGCACGTCGCTGGGCGCGGCGTCTACGTTCACGGAGACGAGCGGCTTGCCGGGAGCGCGGCGAGGCCATCGCGGGCACGGTAGCGCACCCGGCCGCGGCCTTCATGCCCCACACGGGCGCGGGGCCCGGCGCCGTGTCTGCGGCCCCATCCGGTTCGCGCTGATTTCCGATCAACCATCTTGGAGGCAGGGCTACGATCGCCCTATGACGGCGCCTCCGCGGATCCGGATTCCCCGGTGGGTGCAGCTCGTCGTCCTCCCGGTTCTCCTGGTCCTCGCGTTCCTCCTCGCGCGCACGCTCGGGCACGTCATCTTCCTGTTCCTCACTGCCGCCGTGATCGCGTTCACGCTCAACCCGCTCGTGCGGGACCTCACCCGGCTGCGCCTGCCCCGCGGGCTCGCGGTCGCGATCGTCTCGATCGTCTTCGCCGCGGCCGCGATCGGCCTGCTGGTCGCGCTCGGCACCGTCGTCGTCTCGGAGACGCGCACCGCCGCCGAGCGGATCGACACGTATCTGACCGAGGAGAACCAGTCGACGGGGCAGACCGGGGTCGAGGTCGACATCGACAGGCTCCAGGCCTGGCTCGACGACCACGGCCTCGAGGGGATCAGGATCGAGAAGCAGCTCGACGACTGGACGCAGTCGATCGGAGCCGGGGACGTCTCGAGCTACGCCCAGGAGGCGATCTCGTTCGCCCAGGGTGCCGCGGTCTCGGTGATCCTCCTCATCTTCTCCGTCGTCCTGATCGCGGTCATCTCGATCTACATGCTGCTCGACATGCCGCGGCTCGAGAAGTCGATCGACCGGCGATTCCCGCCGCACGACGGCCCGCCGCTGACGCAGCAGATCGAGCGCGCGCTCTGGGGCTACGTCCGCGGCCAGGCGATCCTCTCCCTCGTGATCGGCACGAGCGCCGGCCTCGGGATGTGGATCCTCGGGAAGACCGGCCTCGTCGAGGGCGCCGACCGGTACGCGCTGCTCTTCGGCGTGTGGACCGCGTTCGTCGAGGTGATCCCGTACATCGGGCCGTGGCTCTCGGCCGTACCCCCGGCGATCTACGCCCTCGTCGTCGACCCGATCAGCGTGCTCTGGGTCGCGGCGCTCTTCGTGTTCATCTACCAGATCGAGGGTCACGTGGTCGTCCCGAAGGTCATGTCGAACGCCCTCCGGCTGCACCCGCTCCTCGTGATCTTCGGCCTGCTCGCCGGTGGCGAGCTCTACGGGATCGCGGGCGTGCTCGTCGCGCTCCCGACGATGGCGGCAGGCCGGGCGATCTGGGAGTTCTTCCGCGAGCGGATCGACCTCGACTCCTGGGACGACCGTCGCAACGACGGTGTTCCCGTCGAGATCGAGCTCGAGCCACCGCAGCGCGTCACCCGTGTGCCCTGAGGGCCCCCGCCCGCGTACGCTTCACGCCGTGAGCTTCCCCGCGACACGACTGCGGCGTCTGCGGCGCACCGACACGCTGCGGGCACTCGTGCGCGAGACGTCGCTCTCGCTCGACGACGTCGTGATGCCGCTCTTCGCGTGTCCCGGGGAGGGGGTCGTCCGGCCTGTCGAGGGCCTGGCCGGGATCGCGCAGCGCTCGGTCGACGAGCTCGTGCGCGAGGCCGGCGAGCTCGCACGGCTCGGCATCCGGGCCGTGCTTCTGTTCGGCATCCCGGAGACGAAGGACGCCGAGGGCTCGGGGGCCTGGGACGACGACGGCATCGTGCAGCGGGCGCTGCGAGCGCTCCGCGGGGAGGTTCCCGGCCTGACGCTGCTCACCGATGTGTGCCTCTGCGAGTACACCGAGCACGGCCACTGCGGCGTGCTCGACGGAGACACCGTGGCGAACGACGAGACCCTCGAGCTGCTCGCCCGGACGGCCGCGAGCCACGTCGACGCGGGCGCCGACGCCGTGTGCCCGAGCGACATGATGGACGGCCGCGTCGCCGCGATCCGCGCCGTCCTGCCCGACACGCCGATCGTCTCGTACGCGGCGAAGTACGCGTCTGCGTTCTACGGGCCGTTCCGCGAGGTGGCGGAGTCTGCCCCGGCCTTCGGCGATCGGCGCGGCTACCAGATGGACCCCGCGAACGGACGCGAGGCGCTCCGCGAGTGTGCGCTCGATCTCGCCGAGGGCGCCGATGTGCTGATGGTGAAGCCGGCGCTGCCGTACCTCGACGTGATCCGCGCCGTGCGGGAGCGCTTCGACTCCCCCGTGTGGGCGTATCAGGTCTCCGGCGAGTACGCGATGGTGCGGGCGGCCGCCGATGCGGGCCATCTCGAGGAACGCCGCGCGGCGCTCGAGTCGCTGACCGCGATCAAACGGGCCGGCGCAGGGACGATCGTCACCTACTGGGCCAAGGACCTCGCGGCGTGGCTCTGACCCGGTCGGATCTCTGGCGCTCGGCGACAGGGCTGATCCCCGGCGGGGTCAACTCGCCGGTGCGCGCGATGCGCGCCGTCGGGCTCTCCGAGCCGGTCTTCATGCACCGCGCCGAGAGCGCCTGGATCGAGGACGTGCGCGGGACTCGCTACGTCGACTGGGTGCAGTCGTGGGGCCCGCTCGTCTTCGGGCACGCCGATCCCGAGACGCTCGACGCGGTGCAGGCGGCGGCTGAGCGCGGGACGACCTTCGGCGCGCCCACAGAGGCCGAGGTCGAGCTCGCGGCCGAGATCGTCGACGCGGTGCCGTCCGTCGAGATGGTGCGCCTTGTCAGCTCCGGCACCGAGGCGTCGATGAGCGCGCTCCGGCTCGCGCGGGGGGTGACGCGCCGCGACCGGGTGATCAAGTTCGCCGGCTGCTACCACGGTCACGTCGACGCGCTGCTCGCCGAGGCCGGGTCGGGCGTGATGACCCTGGGGATTCCCTCGACCCCCGGAGTTCCGTCGGGCGCGACCGCCGACACGATCGTGTGCCGCTTCAACGACGTGGACGGCGTCGCGGCCGCCTGCGCGCAGTACGGCGAGGGGCTCGCCGCGATCGTCGTCGAGCCCGTGGCAGGGAACATGGGCTGCGTCCCGCCCGAGCCCGGCTTCCTCGAGGCGCTCCGCTCGCTGTGCGACGCGACCGGGGCGGTGCTCGTCTTCGACGAGGTGATGACGGGGTTCCGCTTGGCCCGGGGAGGAGCGCAGTCGCTCTACGGCGTGCTGCCTGACTTGACGATCCTCGGCAAGATCGTCGGCGGAGGCCTTCCGGCGGCCGCGTTCGGCGGCAGGGGCGAGCTGATGGAGCGCCTCGCGCCGGTCGGCGACGTCTACCAGGCGGGCACCCTCTCCGGGAACCCGCTCGCGACCGCGGCCGGGCTCTCCGTCCTGCGCCGCCTGCGCGACCCGTCCGTCTACGACGAGCTCGAGCGGCTGAGCGTCCTCCTCGAGGAGGGTCTCGCGCCCTTCGGGACCGTCCAGCGCGTCGGCGCGATGCTGACGCTCTTCTGCCACGCCGGCCCCATCCGTGACCGCGAGGACGCCCGCGCGTGCGACACCGACCGCTTCGGTGCGCTCTTCCGTCACCTCCTGAAAGAGGGGATCTACGTCGCGCCCTCGCAGTTCGAGTGCCTCTTCCCGTCGACGGCGCACACGGACGACGACGTCGAGCGGACGGTCGCCGCTGTCGAGGCATTCGCAGCCGCCGAGTGACGTGACGCTGTTCGAGGACATCGCCGCGGCGGCCGCGGCCGAGAGCCCGCTGTGGGCGAATGCGTTGCGGCCGGAAGCGCAGCGCGAGACAGTGCCGGTCTTCTCCCCGCTCGTCCCGGACGCGCAGTTCGCCGTCGGGCTCGAGACGATCTACGAGGGCTACCTCCTGCACTACGGTCGCTCACGGCTCTTCGCTCCGCCGGATGAGGACGTCGCCTTGCTGCTCGGCGACGCGCTGCTCGCACAGGGTCTCGTGCTCGTCGCCGCGACAGGCTCCGTCGCAGCGGTGACCGACCTCGCCGAGCTGCTCGCGCTCTGCACGCAGGCGCGCGCGGACGGCACGGACGGTGACGGTCCCGCCTGGGCCGCGACCGCGGCACTCCTGGGCGCAGGTGGTCTCGACGGGGCCCGCGCCGAGCTCCGCGACACACGCGATCCGGCTCCGCTCGAGCGCCTTGCCCGCTCGACCGCCGGCGACGAGCCGGTCGAGGCGGCGCTCGCCGCGCACGCGTCGCGGCTCGTATAGCATCGCCCGCGATGGCCGCCGCGCTCTGGCTCCTCGCCGACGCTGCCTCGGAAGGCAAGAAGGTCGTGCTCTCGATGCTCGTCGTCGGTCTGGTCTTCCTCGCCGTGATCGCGCTCGGCGACCTGAGCCACTATGCGGCCGCCCGGCGTCGCCGGTCGAAGCTCGACCGACCGCTGTAAGCGCGCGGCGTCGTTGCTGTCGGACAGGCCCCTAGACTGACCGCGGCATGGCCGCCCCGGCGAAGGATCTCCGCGACTGGATCGCGCTGCTCGAGCGCGAGAAAGAGCTCGTCCGCGTCCGCGTCGAGGTCGACCCCGACCTGGAGATCACCGAGATCGTCGACCGGGTCGTCAAGTCCGGCGGGCCGGCGCTCCTCTTCGAGAACGTCAAGGGCTCGCGGCTCCCGCTCCTGATCAACCAGTTCGGGACGGAGCGGCGTATGTGCCTCGCGTTCGGGGTCGAGCGGCTCGACGACATCGCCGCCCGGCTCGGCGAGGTGCTCGAGCTCCAGCCTCCGCAAGGCCTGATGGACAAGGTGCGGAAGCTCGGCACCCTCAAGTCGATCGCGGACTCGATGCCGAAGAGTGTCTCGAAGGGCGCCTGCCAGGAGGTCGTGCTGACGGGAGATGACGTCGATCTCGACGCCCTGCCGATCATGCGCTGCTGGCCGCTCGACGCCGCCCCGTTCATCACGCTCCCCGCCGTGATCACGCAGGACCGCGAGACGGGCGTGCGCAACGTCGGGATGTACCGGATGCAGAAGGTCGACCGCCGGACGACGTTCATGCACTGGCAGGTGCACAAGGACGGGCGAGCCGACCTTCTCGCCGCGCCGGACGGCCGCATCCCGGTTGCCGTGGCCCTGGGCCTCGATCCCGTGACCGCCTACTCCGCGAGCGCCCCGCTCCCCAAGCACGTCGGCGAGCTGATGGTTGCCGGCTTCCTCAAGGGCTCGCCGGTGCAGATGGTGCGCTGCAAGACCGTCGATCTCGAGGTTCCCGCGAACTCGGAGATCGTGCTCGAGGGCTGGGTCGATGCTGCCGAGCCCGGGCTCGAGGGCCCGTTCGGCGACCACACGGGCTACTACACGCCGCCCGAGGAGTTCCCGCTCTTTCGGATCTCGGCGATCACGATGCGACGCGACGCGATCTACCCGTCGATCGTCGTCGGCAAGCCGCCGGCCGAGGACGAGTGGCTTGCGAAGGCGACCGAGCGGATCTTCCTCCCCGCGATCCGCATGAGCGTGCCCGAGATCGTCGACTACGACCTGCCCACCTCCGGCGCGTTCCACAACTGCGTGATCGTCTCGATCCGCAAGCGCTTTCCCGGCCATGCGCGCAAGGTGATGCACGCGATCTGGGGGCTCGGCCTGCTTTCGCTCTCGAAGTCGATCGTCGTCGTCGACGAGCACGTCGACGTCCACGACTACGCGCAGGTGTTCTTCCACGTCTGCGCGAACGTCGACCCTAAGCGGGACGTGCTGCTGAGCGAGGGGCCGCTCGACCAGCTCGACCATTCGTCGGTGCTCCCCTGCTACGGAGGCAAGATCGGGTTCGACGCCACGACGAAGGGACCCGACGAGGGGACGCGTGAGTGGCCTCCCGAGATCGAGATGACGCCGGAAGTCAAGGCACGCGTCGACGCACGCTGGGCGGAGCTGGGGCTGCCCGCACGTTGAGCCTGCACGGCGGCCGCGGAACCGTGCAGAATGGCACCCGGGTTGAGCGACGAGCAGGACACGCACCAGGTTCCGACTCCGAGCCTCTGGCCGATCGGCTTCGCGATCGGCGTGGCGTGCGTCCTCGTCGGCCTCGTCGTCAGCATCCCGGTGCTGATCATCGGCGCGCTGATCGCGCTCGTCTTCGGCTTCCTCTGGGTGCGTGACCTGTTCACGACGCATCCGGTCACCGCGGCCGAGCCCGGCATCGAGGAGAAGCCGCGCGCGGCCACGGTCGCCGACCTCGGCGACCCGGTCGACCGCGCGACGTTCCTCTCGCTCTCGACGATCGGCGTCGGGGCCCTGATCGGCGCGGGCATCACGCTTCCCCCGCTCGGGTTCGCGGTGCTGCCCTCCTTCGACGGAGAGGGCATCAAGACGAGGGACGTGAACCTCGGGCCGATCACGAACTTCCCCGAGGGGAACTACGTGATCGCGACGTTCCTCGAGAACCCCGACCAGGGAGAGGTCAGCCGGCGCACGGCGTTCATCCGTAACAACGGGCGCACCGACGACGGCGTGCCGAGCTTCACCACGCTGTACAGCCGCTGCGTGCATCTCGGCTGCCCGGTGCAGCCGAACGGGCCGATCGACGAGAGCGCGAAGACGGACGTCAACGGCATCGAGCTGCGGCCGGTGCTCGCGGCGAGCTTCGGGTGCCCTTGCCACGGCGGCCTCTACGACTCGGAGGGCAACCGCACCGCCGGCCCGCCCGTTCGCTCGCTCGACCGGTTCGAGTTCTCGATCGTCAACGGCGATCTCGTTCTCGGCCGCGTCTTCAGCGTCGCGAACGTCGAGGGGGCGGGCGCGAGCGCGCGGATCGCGAAGTACTACAAGGCGTACCCCGGCGTCCACGTCGACGGCGTCGAGCGGTTCCTCTACCCGATCCCGACACCCGGAAGCACAGGGAACTGACCGTGGCGAAGACGGCGCGCCGGAAGCAGATGGAGGCTGTCGCCCTCTACCCGCTCGACTGGGTCGAGGAGCGCTCGGGCCTCGTCGGCTACACGAAGTGGTTCCTCTTCCGCAAGGTGCCGCACGACATCAGCTGGGCACAGACGCTCGGCGCGGCGGCGCTCACCGCGTTCCTCTCGCAGGCGATCACCGGCGTCGTGCTCGCGATGTACTACAAGCCCGACCCGAACGCGGCGTACGGATCGGTGGTCAACATCACGGAGGAGCTGACGCTCGGCTGGCTCGTGCGCGGCATGCACAAGTGGGGCGCGAGCGTCTTCATCATCCTCCTGTTCTTCCACATGGCGAGAACGTTCCTGTTCGGCGCGTACAAGTACCCGCGCGAGCTGAACTGGGTGATCGGCGTGCTGCTCCTCGTCTCCGGGATGTTGGAGGGTTTCACGGGCTACCTGCTGCCGTGGGACCAGACCGCGTACTGGGCGACGGCCGTCGGGATCAACCTGAACGCGACCGCGCCGTTCTTAGGGCCGTTTCTCGCGCAGTTCCTCCAGGGGGGCCTGTACATCGGGCCGGACACTCTGCCGAAGTTCTATGCGCTGCACATGCTGCTGATCCCCGGCGCGATCTTCGCCCTGATCGGGCTGCACCTCTACCTCGTGGTGCGCCTCGGCGTCACGTCGCCGCCGTGGTCGGCCACGGCAGCCGGGCGTGAGCGCCTGGACAGCGGCGGGCGCGAGGGCTTGATCCGCGACCCGGCCGTCCAAGAGGAGCCGCGGTAACCATGGGCACGCCGCTCAAGGAACGCAACCGCGCCGAGTTCAAGCGCTACAAGGAGGACGTCGAGAGCGAGGGAAAGAGCTTCTTCCCGTACGCGATCCTGCACGACTCGGTGATGTCGCTCGTCGTGGTCGCGGTGATCATCGCGCTCGCCTGCATCTGGTATTTCACGGCGGATGGCACCGAGGCGGGGCTGCTCGGGCCGTGGTACACGGACGAGGCCGATCCGGGCACCATCGCGTTCGTCCCGCGCCCGGACTGGTTCTTCTACTTCCTCTTCTACCTCCTGCGGATCTTCAAGTGGCCCGAGACGGTCGTGCTGGGCACGGTCGGGATCCCGACGATCTTGCTGATCCTCCTGATCGGTCTGCCGTTCTACGACCGGCGCCCCGAGCGCCGGATCAGCCGTCGCCCGGTCGCTGTCGTCGCGGCGATCCTCGTCGTGATCTCGATGGGCGTGCTGACCTGGAAGGGCGCCACCGCGAAGGAGGCCCTGGGCTCCGAGCTGATCGCCGCCGGCAAGCCGCAGGAGTGGGCGGAGCAGCAGGGTTTCGCCGACAACGCGACCGCCGTCGCCGGCGCGACCCTGTTCGCCCAGTCCGGCTGCCTCAACTGTCACACGTACCTCGGCGAGGGCGCTGGCAATCTCGGGGCACCCGATCTCTCGGAGATCGGCGCCTCCGGCCGCGGCGTCGACTTCTTCAAGTCGTACATCTCGAACCCCGCCCAATACGGCAACAACGTGATGACCTCGTACTCGTACCTCGGCGACGAGAACCTCACGAAGATCGCAACGTTCCTGGACGCGAGCCGCGGCGGGAAGTAGACGAGGGGCGTGGCTTTCGCCTCGTCCCAGCGGAACCTCTAGCCGAGGCGGCGGCGTTCGCCGATCCGCTCGGCGATGTCGGGGTGCATGATGCCGAGCAGGCGGTGGGCCGCGTCACCTCGAGCAGGCCGATCGCGAAGCCGGGGCCGGGATGGCGCATCGCTGGGTACGAGTCGCCGCCCAGGTTACGCTCTCCCGGCGATGAGAGTCTTCCTCGGGATCACCGGTGCTTCGGGGGCGCCGTATGCGAAGGGCATTCTCGACGGCCTCGTTGCCGCCGGCGCCGAGGTCGGCGTGTGCGCGTCGTCGGCGGGGATCGAGGTGCTGGGGACCGAGCTCTACCGCGACGCGTGCTTGCCGCGCGAGGACGTGCTCGCCCGGTTCACCGGCGGCTCCTCGGGCGTCACCATCCACGGGCCGGACGACTGGAAGAGCCCGTTCGCGAGCGGCTCCGCCCGAGTCGATGCATACGTCGTCTGCCCGTGCTCGATGTCGACCGTGGGGACGCTGGCCTCGGGCGCGATGACGAACCTGATCCACCGCGCCGCCTCGGTCGCCCTCAAGGAGCGCCGCCGGCTCGTGCTCGTCCCCCGCGAGACGCCGCTCTCGTCGATCCACCTTCGCGGTCTCGCGACGCTGAACGACGCGGGAGCGGTGATCCTCTTCGCGGCGCCGGGCTTCTACCACGGCGCCGACAAGGTGCAGGACCTGGTCGACTTCGTCGTCTCCCGCTGCCTCGACCAGCTCGGCGTCGAGAACGCGCTCGTCAGGCGCTGGGGGGAGTGAGGCGCAAGACTGTGTCACAACCTCTCCGACCCCCAGGCGTGCTCACATGACCCATCAGACCGGCTCCCTTGCCTCCGACGACGTGCGGGGCATGTTCGACCGGATCGCGCCGGTCTACGACGTGATGAACCGCGTGATGACCGCGGGGCTCGATCGCTCCTGGCGCCGGCTGGCGGTCGAGGCGGTCGTTCAGCCCGGCGACCGCGTGCTCGACGCCTGCTGCGGAACCGGCGACCTTGCGGTGGCCGCGGAGCGCGAAGGCGGCATCGTGACGGGCCTCGACTTCTCCGCACGCATGCTCGAGCGGGCACGGCGGAAGTCGAGCTCGATCGTCTGGGTCGAGGGCGACCTGCTCGCGTTGCCGTTCGACGACGCCTCCTTCGATTCGGCGACCGTCGGGTTCGGCGTGCGGAACGTCGCCGACCTCGACAAGGCGCTCGCCGAGCTACACCGAGTGCTGCGACCCAACGGGCGTCTCGCGATCCTCGAGATCACCCAGGCGCGCGGCATCCTCCGGCCGTTCTTCTCACTCTGGTTCGACCGCGTCGTGCCGCTGCTCGGGAAGGTGCTGCCGGGCGGCAAGGCGTATACGTATCTTCCCGCCAGCGTGCGCCGCTTCCCGGGAGCCGAGGAGCTCGTGACGCTGCTCGAGGGGCACGGGTTCCACCAGGTGCGGTTCCGTCTTCTCGGCGGGTCGATCGTCGCGCTCCACACCGGGGTGCGAAGGTGAGCGCCCTGTCGACGATGAGCGCGGTCGAGGGGCTCGGAGGCTACCTCGAGGCCGTCGAGGAGCGCCTCGGAGCCGTCGTCGAACGGCATCCCGGGACGGTCGCCTCCGTCGGACTGGACGCGCTCGCCGCCGGAGGGAAGCGCATGCGCCCCGCCCTGACGTTCCTCTCCTCGCCGCCGACCTCGCGTCCGCCGGTGACCGAGGGGACGGCCATCGAGCTTGTCCACATGGCCTCGCTCGTGCACGACGACATCGTCGACGAGGCGCGCCTGCGGCGGGGACGCGCGGCAGCGTGGACGGCGCACGGTCACTTCGCTGCGAAAGTGACCGGCGACCACCTGTTCGCGCGCGCGTTCGTGACGCTGTCGGCGACGGGCTCGGTCGAGCAGGTCGCCGCGCTCGCAGAGGCGTCGCTCGCGCTCGCGCGCGGCGAGGCGCTCCAGCGGCTCCAGCGACGCGATCCGGACACGAGCGTCGAGGCGTACCTCGAGCGCTGCGCGCTGAAGACCGGCTCGCTCTTCGCGGCGGCGTGCGTGCTCGGGGGCGGCAGCGCCGAGTTCGGCCGGCTGCTCGGGATCGCCTTCCAGATCGTCGACGACGTGCTCGACTGCTCGGGCGAGACGATCGAGACCGGCAAGGTGCCCGGCACCGACCTGCGCGACGGGACGCCGACGCTGCCGCTGCTCCTCGCCGCTCGCGAGGACACCGTCGTGCGCCAAGCACTCGTGGGCGGGCCGCTCGAGGGGGCGCTCGTTCGGGTCGCCGCCAGCGGTGCGCTCGAGCGGTCCCGCGAGACGGCGCTCGACTACGCTACGAGGGCACGAGCGAGCCTGAACGGCGCGGTCCGCCGGGAGGAGCTCGAGGCGCTCGTGGACGCAGTCGTCGACCGCGACCGCTGACCGACATGGCTCTCCTCGACACGACATCGCCGCTTGCGCCGCTCCGGGAGAAGGTGGAGGCCGGCGAGCGCCTCGACCTCGAGGACGGCCTCGCGATCCTCGAGTCCGACGACCTCTTGACGCTCGGCGAGCTCGCCGACACGGCGCGGAGGCTGCGCGGCGGCACGGACGAGGTCTACTTCGTGCAGAACCTGTACTTGAACCAGACGAACGTCTGCCGCGTGAAGTGCAAGTTCTGTGCGTTCGCCGCGACCCGCAAGCAGGAGCACGCGTACACGATCACAGCCGACGAGCTCGTCGCGGACGCCGTCGAGCAGCACGCTGCGAGCGGGTTCACCGAGATCCACATGGTCAACGGCGAGAACCCGCACATCGGCTTCGACTTCTACGTCGACACGATCCGCGCGCTGAAGACGGCGCTGCCGGACGTGCACCTCAAGTGCTACACGGCCTCCGAGATCCACCACATGACGACGCTGTCAGGGCTGACGCACGAGGAAGTCCTGCGCGAGCTCCAGGCCGCCGGCCTCGGCTCGCTCCCCGGCGGCGGCGCGGAGATCTTCGCCGACCGGGTGCGCGCCCTCGTCGCGCCGGGCAAGGAGCATGCGGACATCTGGTTCCACGTCCACGACGCCGCGCACCGGCTCGGGATCCCGACGCACTGCACCATGCTCTACGGCCACGTCGAGACGTACGAGGAGCGCGTCGACCACATCCTGCGCCTTCGTGAGCAGCAGGACCGGACCGGCGGGTTCCTCGCGTTCATCCCCCTCGCGTTCCATCCCGAGCACACCGTCTTCGAGCGGCGCGGGTGGCGGCACACGACGGGCGCCGACGACCTGAAGATGCTCGCGTTCGGCCGGCTGATGCTCGACAACGTGCCGAACATCAAGGCCTACTGGATCATGATGGGCATGCCGATGGCGCAGGTCGCCCTCCACTTCGGCGCGAACGACGTGCAGGGCACGGTCATGCGCGAGGCGATCTTCCAGGCCGCCGGCGCGACCGCAGGGACCGAGCAGAAGATCGGCGAGCTCGTCCGCTTCGTGAGCGAGGCGGGGCGCATTCCCGTCCAACGCGACACGCTCTACAACCAAGTACGACGCTGGCCCGCCCGGGACGCGGCGTGATCCGGCTCGGCCGCATCTCGTACGTCAACATGGCGCCGGTCTTCCACCGGCTCACCTCGGACGTCGAGGAGATCACCGGTGTCCCGACCGAGCTCAACCGGATGCTGCTCGGGGGCGAGATCGACATCGCGCCGATCTCGTCGATCGCCTACGCGCGCGATGCCTCGCGGCTGCGGCTCCTGCCGCGGCTTTGCGTGTCGTCCGAGGGTGCGGTCGACTCGATCCAGCTCGTCACGCGCCTTCCTCTCGGCCGCGTCCGCACGGTGGC
>DASSBV010000005.1:0-34697 GCA_035698545.1 Gaiella sp.
TTTTTTTTTTTTTTTTTTTTTTTTTTTTTTTTTTTCTAAAAGCACAGTCCGGCTAGGAAGGAGTAGGGGGAGGGCTACATTTAACAAAACATGACACAATGCAAACATGGCAACATTCCAACATACAACAACGCAAGTAAAAACCTAGCCAGTATCGTGGCTAGATTCACATGAGGAAAATGGGCAAGAAAAAACCCGACCACGTTTCCGTGGCCGGGCAGGGTACTACCTGGCGTTGATTTTTGCTTTCACCAATTTCTCGATTTCACCCTTCGAAACCCCCAATCCCGCAAGGGTCGCACGATAGTTTTGCTCATCCTTCATCGCAAACTTAACCGCTGACTCTGGCGTCAACTTGAACCCGCCGGGTTGCCGTTTCAACAATTCGGCAACTTTCACGGTATCCTCCGCCGGAACGTGCTCGTTTTTCCGGTAATCCGCTTGACGCATGATGACGATACTTCGCATTTCGAGTTCAATCCGTTGCTCGTCCGTCACACCCTCGAAATCGAACGTCGCGGCGGTTTTGACCGGAACAGAATTTTTCCCGCCAATGCGCGTTTTGAAATTGCGTTTCACGATCTGATCCATGATGCCACTCCTTTTCACGATGGATGCTCGACCGCATGCCGCACGATGCCGCATGCAAGTACGAACCCCCGATTGTTAATGAACGAATGAATGCGAGTATTTTGCATTCGATAGTATGACCCCGCCGTTCCCGAATCGTTCAATGTTTTCAAACAGAATAAATTTACACAAACAGGGAAATGTATCCCATCAACTTCCCGCGACACGCTGTCGCTATTCGGTGACGCCATCGAGTTTCCACGACATCGAGTAATGATTCCGTGAGTATCGGAACCCATACCCTCCGGTTTGATACTATGGGGGGTGATACCTATGTCCATGATAGCGGCATGGTCATAGCCCCCCCATGCGGCCACTGGCCGGGGGCGCGTCCGCTCGGACGGATCGAGGGGCGGCTGCAGCTCGACCAGGTCGTCTTCGCGTACGGCGACGAGCCCGTGATCCACGGTCTCGCGCTCGAGGTTCCTGCGGGTGGGTGCATCGCGCTCGTCGGCGAGTCGGGGGGCGGCAAGTCCACGACCGCGAAGCTCGTCGCGCGCTTCTACGACCCCGACGACGGGGCCGTGCGGGTCGACGGCGTCGACCTGCGCGACGTACAGCTTCGCTCGTACCGCCGCCAGCTCGGGGTCGTCCTCCAGGACCCGTTCCTGTTCAGCGGGACGATCGCCGACAACCTGCGGTTCGCGCGCCCCGAGGCGACGGACGAGGAGATCGCCGAGGCCGCAGGCGCGATCGGCGTCGACCGCATCGCAGCGCGGTTCGAGGACGGCCTAGGGCACGTCGTCCGCGAGGGCGGGGCGGGGCTCTCGGCGGGAGAGCGCCAGCTCATCTCGATCGCGCGGGCGCTCGTCGCCGACCCGCGGATCCTGATCCTCGACGAGGCGACGTCGAACATCGACCGGCCCAGCGAGGTGCTGATCGAGCGAGCGTTCGACACACTCCTGCGTGGCCGGACGTCGCTGATCATCGCTCACCGCCTCGCGACGGTCCGTCGCGCGGACGAGATCGTCGTGCTCGAGCACGGCGCGATCAGCCAGCGTGGGACGTACGACGAGCTGATGGGCGTCGACGGCCCCTTCCGGCGACTCGCGACGACGCTCGAAGGCGTCGACACCCGCCGGGCGGCCTAGCTACCGCTTACTCGCCCCAGTCGAAGTCGCGCGAGCGGCCCCACAGGCTCTCGTCGAGCGCCGCGCCCTCGGCGACGTCGTCCTCGCCGGGCCACGGCAGCGGCGAGGCGGGCTCCGGCGCCTCGGCACCGTCGAGCGTCTCCTCGAGCCGTGCCTGCTCCTCCGACTTGAACAGCGGGTGGTTCTCGAAAGGATCTTCGACCGAATAGCGGTTGAGCGGCATCGCGCCGTCCAGCTCGGAGTTGCGCTGCTTGAGGTCGAGGTGCTCCTGGATCGCACGCGAGAGCGACGAAGCCTCGTCGTCGCCGGCAGCGGTCTCGGTAAAGGGGTTGTCCGGAATTCGGGTGTCTGTTGCCATGGGTTCTCCGTCGTCGGTGTCGGGACGGCCGCGGTCCCGTGGTGTCGCTCGGTCGCGGGCCACGCCGCAGTGTAGCCCCGTCGCCGTTGCCTACGGGCAGGGCTGGGAGGCGGGCCCGTGTGCTTGGATTCGTCCATGCTCCGCATTCCGAAGAGCCCGCTCGCGCTGGCGTTCTTCCTCTTCCGGATCTGGCGGCGGCTGCCGCCCGCCCAGCGCCGGATGGTCATGCGCCTTGCGTGGGCACACGGTCCGCGGATCGCCGCGGGTGCGGCCGCCGCTGCCACCGCACGTGCGAAGCGCCGCGCGCGGCCCCTGGGTTAGCCCTCGCCGAGGGCGAGCCGGACGATGCGGTCCTGCTCGCGCTGGTGCGCGGTCGGATACCCCTCGCTCGGGCTTGCCTTCCACGTGCGGCCCACGTAGCGGACGCCGCCCTCGCTCGTGGCGCGCGCGGTCTCCTCGAGCCGATGCCGGATCGACCGCCACGGTCCCATGTTCTGCGGTTCCTCCTGCGCCCAGACGACCTCGCGGAGCCGCGGATACCCACGGAGAAGCTCGTCCACGGCGTCCAGCGGAAACGGATAGAGCTGCTCGATCCGGGCGACCGCCACGGTGCGCGCGGCCTCGCGCGCCTCGTGGGCGACGATGTCGTAGAACACCTTCCCCGAGCAGAGGACGAGGCGCTCGACAGCGTCCCGGTCGACTGCCGGATCATCGAGCACGGGGCTGAAACGCCCGCCGGCGAGATCGTCGAGGGTCGACGAGGCCTGCTTCAGCCTCAGGAGCCCCTTCGGCGTCATCAGCACGAGCGGACGGGCGACTGCATCGAGAGCCTGACGTCGCAGCAGGTGGAAGTACTGCGCCGCCGTCGTGCAGTTCGCAACGCGGATGTTGTCCTGCGCGGCGAGCTGGAGGAACCGCTCGAGGCGCGCGCTGGAGTGCTCCGGGCCGTTCCCCTCGTAGCCGTGCGGGAGCAAGAGCGTGAGGCGCGAGGTCTGCTTCCACTTCGACCGGCCCGCGACGATGAACTGGTCGACGACGACCTGTGCGCCGTTGACGAAGTCGCCGAACTGCGCCTCCCACAGCACGAGCGCCTCCGGCGTCGAGACGGAGTAGCCGTACTCGAACCCGAGGGCCGCGTACTCGGAAAGCGGCGAGTTGTACACCTCGAACGACGCCGTGGCCCCGTCGAGATGCTGCATCGGCGCGACCGTCTCGCCCGTGTGAGGGTCGTGGAGGACGAGATGCCTGTGCGCGAAGGTTCCCCGTTCGGTGTCCTGGCCGGAGAGCCGGATCGGAATGCCGTCCTCGAGCAGGGAGGCGAGCGCGAGCGCCTCCGCCTGGCCCCAGTCGATCCCACCCTCCTCGAGCGCCGCGCGACGTCGCTCCAGCTGCTTCGCGAGCTTCGGATTGATCGTGAACCCGTCCGGGACCCTGAGCAGCTCCTCGTTCAGCGACCGGAGACGCGCGGCCTCCACCGCGGTTTCGACCGCGTCGCCGGTCCCCGAGCTCCGCGCGGGCTCCGGATTCGGCGCGGGCGGCTCCGCAATCGACGCGCGGAGGTTCTGGTGCGCCGCCCGGAGCGTCGCCACGACCTCCTCGACGAGCCGCTCGGCGTCGTCGTTGCCCAGCGCCCCTTCGTCGACGAGGCGCTCCGCGTACCGCTCCCTGACCGTCGGCTGCGACTCGATCCGCTCCGCCTGGAGTGGCTGCGTGTACGCCGCCTCGTCCTGCTCCTGGTGACCGAAGCGCCGGTATCCGACGATGTCGATCACGAAGTCGTGCCCGAACTCCTCCCGGTACGCGAGCGCGAGCCGCACGGCGCTCAGCGCGGCCTCGGGGTCGTCCGCGTTGACGTGGACGATCGGGACGTCGAATCCCTTGGCGAGATCGCTGGAGTAACGCGTCGAGCGGCCCTCCATGGGATCGGTGGTGAACCCGACCTGGTTGTTCGTGATCAGGTGCAGTGAGCCGCCCGTCGAGTAGCCCTCGAGGCTTTGGAGGTTGAGCGTCTCCGCGACGATCCCCTGGCCCGCGAAGGCCGCGTCGCCGTGGATCAGGATCGGGAGGGCGATCGTCGGGTCGTGGAGCCCCTTCCCCGCGGAGCGGTCGGTCTGCTCCGCGCGCGCCCACCCCTCGACCACGGGGTCGACCGCCTCGAGATGGCTCGGGTTGGGAGCGATCGTCACCTCGATCTCGCCGCCCGGGGTGACACGCGTGCCGGACGCCGGCAGGTGGTACTTCACGTCGCCGCTGCCACCCTCGGGATCGACGACGAGCGCGTCGTAGGAGCGCTCGCCCTCGAACTCGCGTAGCACCGATTCGTACGAGCGGCCCACGGTGTGGACGAGCGCGTTGAGCCGGCCGCGATGCGCCATTCCGATCACGACCTCGTGGGCACCGCTCGTCGCCGCGAGCTCGATCGCCTCGTCGAGCATCGGGACGAGCACGTCGAGGCCCTCGAGCGAGAACTGCTTCTGGCCGAGGAACGAGCGGCGCAGGTAGCGCTCGAACCCCTCCACCTCCGTCAGCCGGCGGAGCAGGGCGATCCGCTCCTCGGAGCTCGGCTGCCCCCGAAAGCGTCCCGACTCGATCGCCTTGCGCAGCCACACGCGCTCTGCGTGGTCGGAGATGTGCTCGATCTCGTAGGCGCTCGACCCCATGTAGACCTCCCGGAGTCGCGGTAGCGCCTCGAGCAGCGTCTCGCCCGGAACGGAGAGCCGGAGGAGGCGAGCGGGGATGCGCGCCTGGAGGTCGGGCGTGAGCGGGGGATGGAGGCGGGTCTCGTCGAGCGCCGGATCGCCCATGGGCTCGGAGCCGAGCGGGTCGAGCCTGGCCGCGAGATGACCGTGCATGCGGTACGCCTTGATCAGCGCCATGGCGGCGGCGATGCCCGCGAGGAGCTCCTGGTCGACGGCGGGCGCGGCCGGTGCGGAGGCCGGCGCGTCGGACGGCGCGGTCGCCTCTGTGGGAGCGACGGGAGCCGCGGTGGCTACGTCCGCGGTCGGTGGGAGCAGCTTCTCGGGCGTGCCGTTCCCGTCCGTCGCCTCGAAGATCCGGCGCCACTCATCCGGGACGCTCGCCGGGCTGTCGAGGAAGTCCGCTCGGAGCTGGGCGACGTACGCGGCGTTCAAGCCCGTGGACTCGGTCGCTGCCATGCCGACGTGTTGTAGCAGCGACGCCGGAGCCCGACGCGGGCAGATCTCTAGAAGAGCGGGCCGTCCGTGACGATCGCGACGGTCACGCCGACGACCCAGCCCAGCGCTCCGAAGAGGGCGGCCTTGAGCGCGAGCGACTGGTACCTCGCGCTCATCCTCGCCGCCACGAGCGCGATGATGATCGCAACGGGCGCGAGACGCGCGGGATGTGCGTCCAGCTGAAGCAGGAGCCCGAACCCCATGGCGATCGCCGAAAGGACGATCGAGGCGACCGCGAGGAGGCCTGCGATGATGTCGGCCGCCGAGGAGCGCGCGCGTGGCTGTTCCTGGACTGCGCTCACCGGCGAGCCTCACCGCGCGCGACGCTGGGCCGGGGGGCGCTGCGGTCGCGCTGGGTGCGGCCGTCGTCCTTGCGCGCCGGCCCGTGCGGAACGCGCGGTCGGGTTCCGACCGGGGCGGTCGGAGGCGCCGGCGGCGAGGGCGTGTCGCTGACGGGAACGGGGGATGCAGGCTGCTCGCCGCGGGGCTCGGCGCGGATCGCCCACCAGACGACGAGACAGAGGTAGACGAGCGGGATCTTGAGCACGAGCAGCAGAAAGATCGCCTCCCAGAGCATCAACCCGAGTGTACGCGATCGTCCGACGGATCCGCGAGGACGGACAGGGGAACGGCCGGCCGGCCGCGAATAGGGGCGGTTGACACGACTTCACACCGCCCTTACGCGGTGGGGCTACCGTGCCCCCTTCCCGCCCCCGCCCAAGGAGGTTCCCGTGCGATTTGCCGCCCGAGTGATCGTCATCGCCAGTCTCGCCGCCGCCGTGCTCGTCCCGGCTGCAGCGGCGGCCGACCGCATGTGGGTCGGCTTCCAGGACGACCCAATGTTCCGCTGGGATCCGCAACGGATGGAGGCGATGGACCGGGCGCAGAACAACAACGCGCGGATCGTGCGGACGGTCGTCGACTGGTCGCGAGCGGCGACCGACCGGCCGGCCAATCCGACCAACTCGTTCGACCCCGCCTACACCTTCGAGGACGTCGACGAGCTCGTCCGCAACGCGCAGCAGCGCGGCATGGAGGTCCTGATCACCCTCTGGGGGACGCCGAAATGGGCAAACGGCGGGCAGTCGCCGCAGGTCGCGCCGAAGAACATGCGTGACTTCCAGAACTTCGCGCAGGCGATCGCGTCCCGCTACTCGGGCCGGTTCTCCGGCTACCCGTACGTCCGCTTCTTCTCGATCTGGAACGAGTCGAACCTCGCGACGTTCCTGCGGCCGCAGTTCAACAAGAAGGGCCGGATCGTCTCCACGCGCACGTACGCGCAGCTCGCGAAGGCGGCGTACACCGGGATCAAGAAGGGCAACAAGAGCGCGCAGGTCGCGATCGGCGAGACCTCCTCGCACGGCCGCGACCACCCGAAGAAGGGGCTCACGGACACCGTTGCGCCGGCGACGTTCATGAAGGGCGTCGCCGCCGAGGGCAAGAAGCTCAAGCTCCGGTTCGATGCCTGGGCGCATCACCCGTACCCGTTCCCGGTGGCCCAGAAGCCGACGCAGAAGGTGCGCTACCCGAACGTCACGCTGACCACGATGTCGCGGTTCGAGAAGGACCTCGACAAGGCCTTCAACCGGAAGAACGTGCGCGTGTGGATCACCGAGTACGGCAACGAGACGAAGCCCGGCGAGCCGGCCGGCGTCACCGAGGCCCAGCAGGCGAAGTACCTGCCTCAGGCGATCGGGCTTGCCCGCAAGGATCCGCGCGTGGACATGTTCGTCTGGTTCGTGATGCAGGACTCCAACGGAAGCCTGTGGCAGAGCGGCATCTACCGCCTGGACGGCACCCCCAAGCGGGCGGAGCCTCGCTTCGCTCCGGCGGCAGGGCCCCTCGACATGACGAACGGCAAGATGACCTTCAGGGGTGGCACGAAGAACCCGAAGGTCACCGTGTACCTGCGTGAGTACTGCGCGAACAACGTCACCGGGACGACGGTCGGCTATACCGTGCGCGGGTACCAGGGCACGAAGCTCATGTCGGTCGCCCAGGGCGCCTCGCCGCTCGGCCGCGACTGCACCGTGAAGGTGCGCGCGATGGGCCTCACCGTCGCAAAGAAGAAGACGTACCGGGTCCAGGTCGCGGCCAACACCGCCACGACCGCCGAGATCGTCCGCACGATCACGGTCGTCGGCGCCTGATCTCGCGGAACGGGGAGGGCGGCCGCCGCCGCCCTCCCCGTTGCTTGCCGTGCGCGTGCAGGGGTTTCGCTCGTCGCGTGGGAGGGAACGCTGCCTCTCGAGAGGGCGTCGGTGCCGAAGCGAGCGATCGCACGCCACCGGCGACATCCTGAGAGCAAAGGAGTTCCGAGATGGGCGTTGGTGTCAGCCTGCTTCTGATTGCCGCCGGAGCGATCCTTACCTGGGCGATCTCGGCGGAGACGTCTGGCGTCGACCTCAACACGGTCGGCGTGATCCTGATGGTCGTGGGCGCCGCGGGTCTCCTGCTGTCGCTCGTGTTCTGGTCGAGCTGGGGCGGCTTCGGCACGCACCGCAAGGCCGTCGAGAGCGGCCCTGGCGGGACAACCGTCAGGGAAGAGCGCGTCAACTGACGCACGCCGTCACAACCGGTACAACGGGGGAATGCACCCCGAGTCAGTTGAGATCGATCGTCCCGAGCCCGGCGTCGTCCTGCTGCGCGCGAAAGGCGATGTCGATGCGTACACGGCGCCCGGGCTCAGGACGCAGCTCCGCGAGGCAACTGGCGGGGACGCGGCGCTCGTGGTCGTCGACCTCGCCGAGATCACCTTCATCGACTCTGCCGGGCTCGGCACGCTGGTCGGCGCGCATAGGCGGATGCGCGAATCAGGCGGCCGGCTGCGGATCGTGCGGCCCCCGGCGCTCGTTGCGCGCGCATTCGAGCTCACGGGCCTGGACGAGGTCCTCGATCTCGCCGACGACCGCGAGCAGGCGCTCGCGGAGCGCTGACGCACGACGTCCTGGCCAGAGGCTTGATGTGAAATTCGTGCGCGATCGTGGATGCCGCCTCAGGCGCGGCGCCAGGCCGTCTCCGCGCCCTTGCGAAGGCGTCCAGCCTGCGCTGCGGACGCGGAGCCGACCTGGCTTGGCCTGAGACGGCCCCACCGGGCGCCCATTTCACATCAGGCCTCTAAAGGCGACAGGCGAAGCGGACTCGGGTGCCGCGGCCGTCCGCGCCGGCCCCGACGTCGACCTCGTCCGCGATCGCGCGGATTATCGAGAGCCCCATGCCGCTCTCGCCCTGCTCCTCTGCGCGGGGCTCGATCTCCGCCCCGCCGAGGCCACGCCCTGCGTCCGAGACCGCGATCTCGAGCTTTCCGCCGTCGGCGCTGAGCTCGACCCAGACCCGTCCGGGATCGTCTGCGGGGTAGGCGTGGCGAACCGCGTTCGCAACGGCCTCCGTGATGGCCAGCTTCAGGTCGGCGATCGTCTCCTCGGAGGCGCCTGCCGACCGTCCCACTCCGGTCGCGGCCAGGCGTGCGAGGAGGAGGAACTCCGGCTTTGCCGGAACCTCCAGCACCACGCGCCCGTTCACGCCGGCACCTCCGGCTCCTCGAGGCGTCCGCGCATCTCCTCGAGGGCCCTTCGCAGGAGTCGCGACACGTGCATCTGCGAGATCCCTACCTCCAGGGCGATCTCGGACTGCGACATGCCGCGCAGGAAGCGCAACACGACGATCCGGCGCTCGCGCTCGTCGAGGGCGTCGAGCCCCTGACGGACGACCGAACCGCGCTCGAGCGCGGCATATCCCCGCTCCTCGTCGGCGAGACCCGGCAGCCGGCCCGGCTCGTCGTCGTCGTACGGCTGATCGAGCGAGCGCGGCGCGTACGCCTTCGACGCCTCGAGTGCGTCGATCGCCTCTTCCTCGTCGACGCCGACGGCGGCGGCGAGCTCGGCCACCGTCGGGGAGCGGCCGAGCTGTGCCGAGAGCTCGTCCCGCGTCCGCGAGAGCCGCATCGAGAGCTCCTTCAGCCGGCGCGGAACGTGGACCCCCCACGTCCGGTCGCGGAAATGGCGCCGGATCTCCCCGACGATCGTCGGGACGGCGTAGGTGGAGAGCTCGACGCCCTTCTCGAGCTCGAAGCGGTCGATCGCCTTCACGAGGCCGATGGCGCCGACCTGCACGAGATCCTCGGTCGGCTCGCCGCGACCGGCGTAGCGGTTCGCGAGCGAGCGGACGAGCGGCATCAGCTCCTCCACGAGGCGGTCTCTGGCGCGGACGTCTCCTTCCTTGAGGTACGCGACGAGAAGCGCGCGCTGGTCGCCGGACGCCACGTCACCGTGCTCCACCGCGCGCGAACGTGAGCACGGCCCACGTCGCGCCGTCGTCGCCCGGCTGAAGCTCAACCGAGTCGGCGAGCGCATCGAGGACACGCCGGCGCCCTGGGTCGTCGGCCGCGGCCGAGAGCGGGCCGATCTTGAGATCGACGCTTGCGGTGTCGCTCGACGCGTCGACCCGGACGTCGGGGCCTACCGCGTCCGCGAGGACGGTCGTCGTCGCGAGTTGGAGCTCGTCGATCCGGTCGTACGGCAGGTCGAGTCGCGCGCCGAGCCCGGCGAGCACGAGCTCCACGACCCCGCCCCAACCGGGTGTCGCGGGCACCGTGATCGAGACGACGTCGCTCACCGTCGCCACCCCTGCGCAACTGCGGCACACCGACGTAGACTCGACGACGTGGAGAGCGGCGAGTTCGAGATCGTGGTCGACCGGGGTGGAGACGTGCGCCGCATCGCGGTGCGCGGCGACCTCGATCTGGCCACGGTCGATAGCTTGCGGCCGGAGCTCGACGACGCAATCGATGCCGGCAAGGGCACGACGCTCGTGCTCGCCGACTGCACGTTCCTCGACTCGTCGGCACTCAAGGTGATCGCCGACGCGAGCCGGCGGGCGGGCGAGTCGGGGACGGTCTTCGCCCTCTCGCGGCCCTCTCCGCAAGTGGCGCGTGTTCTCGAGCTTTCGGGGCTGGGCGAGATCGTCACCATCGAAGCGGCCGATTATCCCTGATCCCCCCGGGAGGGGGGCTCGGGCTAGAGCCGGTCGAGCGCGGCTTCACGGGTGGGGAACAGCGTGAAGACGCGGTCGAGGAGCGTAACCTCGAAGATCCTGCGCAGGCCGGGCTGAGTGACGACGACGCGCAGCTGTCCACCCTGGGGACGGAGCCGCTTCACCCCCCCGAGGAGGACTCCGAGCGTCATCGAGTCGACGAAGGTCGCGTCGGTCAAGTCGACGACGACGTGGAAGGCACCATCGTCGATCACCCCGTGCAGCTGCTCGCGCAGCTCGGGCGCGCTGTGCAGGTCGGCCTGCCCGTGGATCACGAGGACGGCGACATCGGACGATCGTCGGATCGCCTCGACGGCGGGTTGCTCCTGGGGGGCGGGTATCTCGCTCATGTCTGTCGTCATGATTCTGTCGTACCCGCGCGTGATTCCGCGAAAACACGCGTAGACGTGGGCACGGAGCCCATGCCGACGAGTCGCCTCTCGAGAACGACGACGGTGCCGTCGGCCGCATGCACGATGTCGACGCGGTCCATCAAGCCCCGCATCAACGGCAGGCCCAGGCCGCGCTCACCCGGGCCCGAGCCGGTCGCGCGCCAGCGGCCGGTGTCGGCGATGCGGACGCGGACGAGAGGCCCCTGGCGACCTGCGTGGAGGCTGAACGTGGCGCTGGCCGGCCCCTGCGCGTGCTCGACCGCGTTCGCGCAGGCCTCCCACGCGGCGAGGAGCACGTCGTGCCGCAGGTCTGGATCGGCACCGAGCTCCGTGAGCCACTCGCCCAGCGCGGCCCGCATCCGAAGGAGGCCGTCGCGGTCGGCCGGAAGGCGCAGGTCGAGCACGTCCGCGGTCAGTGGCTCGAGGCGGACGACGAGCATCGCCACGTCGTCCTCGCGCTCGACGTCGTCGAACACCCCACGCAGCACGTGGTCGATCAGCGTGTCGGGGCTCGCATTGACCGAGCCCGCCGTCTTCCGCACCAGCTCGAGCCCGACGTCGAGCGACGCGTCACGCCGCTCGACGAGGCCGTCCGTGTAGAGGACGATCGTCGATCCCGCCTCGAGCGACGCCTCAGCCACGTCCACGGGGGCGTCGCCGTCGACGCCGAGCGGCAGCGAGCGGCCGCCGTCGAGGTACTCGGCCGTTCCCGTCGGATGGACGAGAAGCGGCGGGGGGTGGCCGGCGACGACGTAGCGGCAGTGACGGCTCTGGACGTCGACGACGAGGTACGCCAGCGTCGCGAAGGGAGCCTCGGAGAGCGCGTCCACCATCCCGCTCAGGCGACGCACGACCTCGCCCGGGTCGTCGTGCTCCGACGCAAAGGCGCGAAGCGAGTTTCGCAGCTGCCCCATCGTCGCCGCGGCCTGGACTCCCTTGCCCACGACGTCTCCGACCACCAGCGCGATGCGCCCGTCGGCGAGCGCGAAGGCGTCGTACCAGTCCCCACCGACGTCCACGCCCGCTTCGCCCGGCAGATAGCGCGCGGCGAAGGTCACGCCTTCCACCTCGGGCAGCGCTTGGGGCAGGACGCTCTGCTGGAGGGTCTCGGCGATCGTCCGCTCGCTCTCGTAGCGGATTGCGCGGTCGAGCGCCTGTCCGCTCTGGCTGGCGAACGTCCCCGCGAACGCGCGGTCCTCCGGCTCGAGCGCCTGGGCCGTGCGCCACCCGAGGAGCAGGACACCGTGCACGCGCCGTGACGCCCCGAGGGGGAACAGCGCCACGGAGATCAGGCCTTCGGCCTCGAGGCTCGCGCGCAGGGGATCGTCCGGCTGGAGCGCCTCCAACGAGGGGTGGAACGAGGCGCGGCCGCGCGCGAACACCGCCGCGAGCGCGCTGTCGCGCTCGAGCGGCAGGCGCCCTATGCGCTCGAGCCCGGTCGCGTCTACCCCGCTCGCTCCCTCCAGGTCGAGCGCGTCCCCGCTGTCCGAGACGAGGTGCACTGCGACGGCGTCGGCTCCTGCGGTGCCGATCCCCTGCTCACGCACGATCGACGCCACGTCAGTGGGGACGAGGCTCGTCGCGAGAGCCGCGGTCAGCGACTGGAGGCGGCCCCTGCGCTCGGCCTCGAGCCGTTCGAGCTCGTACAGGCGCGCCCGCTCGAGCGCCTGCGCGCCGAGCTCCGCCGCGAGCGTCGCGACGGCACGCCGCTCGAGCGTCACCGCGCCCGGCTCGACGAAAGCGAAGGCCATCGCTCCGACGACCTCTCCACCGCGACGCACCGGCACTGCGAGCGCGCTACGGGACACGGCCCCGCTCGCCACGTCCGGGAACGCGCGGACGAGCTCCGCACGCCGGTCGACCCAGACGACGTGGCCCTCGCGCGCGGCGGCGGCCAGTGGGGTGCGAGCCGAGAGCGGGACTCTCGCCGGCGGCCGGTCGTGCGCCGGCTGGTCGCCCGGCTCCACCACGAGGAGGTCGTCGCCCTCGACGAGGCCGAACGACCCGTGTTGCGCGCCGAGCGCCTCGGCAACGCCCGTGGCGAGCGCCTCGGCCACGTCCGCCGGCCCGACGGCGGCGGAGAGGTGAGCGGTCAGCTCCTGGATCGCCTCGAGCCTGCGGCGCGAGCGCTCCGCCTCGACAGCGGCAACCGCTGCCCGCTCGTGACCGCGTCGCATCGCCCAGCCCACCGCCACGACGACCGCGGCCGCGAGGAGCGACGTCGACCAGCGCAGGAGCTCGTCGCGGTCGACGAAGACCGACTGCCAGCTCGGGTCCTCGACGATGAAGGCCCCGAGGCCCCAGCCGACGACCGTCGCGGCGATCCCGGCTGGCACGCCGCCGAGCAGCATCGCTAGCGCGACGGCCCCCACGAGCTGCGCATACGAGGCGCCGGAGGTGAGACTGTGGAGGGCGATCCCGATTGCGACGCCGCCGAGGCCGAGCAACGCGCCGAGCGCGGTCGCCGCCGCCCTCCCCCGTGTCCTCGGGCCGAGTCGTCGCTGCAGCCGCTCGAGCCCCAGGTGCCCGTAGGACGACATGGTCCTCCATCCTGCCGGACCCCGCCCGGCGGCATCCCCGTTGCGGGGCTCAGGCGAGCGGCGGGGCGAGCAGGAGCACGACCTGTGCCCCAGCCTCGGCGCTGACTCCGTCGAGGTCGACCTGGCTCGAGTCGAGCCGCTCCACCTCCGTGCCGAGCGCCTCGAGGAACGCGTCGGGCGGCTCGAGGAAGTCCGCACCCTCGTTGCGGTAGTGCATGGGCAGGACGATCCGCGGTCCGAGCTCGCGAACGACGGCGGCGGCCCGAGCTCCCCCGATCGTCGGTCCTCCACCGATCGGTACGAAGAGGACGTCCACGTGGCCGATCGCCTCCCGCTGCTCCGGTCGGAGCGCCGGCTGGCCGAAGTCGCCGAGGTGGCAGAACCGGCGGGCGTCGAGCGTGAAGCAGAAGATCGTGTTCGGCCCACGCTGCGTCCCTGCCCGGTCGTCGTGCTCCGAGGCAACCGCGACGACCTCGCCGATCGGCGAGTCGAGCGTGCCCGCCGTGGAGCGCAGCACGACGGGCGAGCCGTTCGCCGCCTCGACGGCGTTGTGATCGCTGTGCTCGTGCGTGACGAGCACAAGATCCGCGCTCACGTTGTCTACGGCAGGGTGGCGAAACGAGATCCCGCGCTCGGCGAGCCGCTCCCCCAGCGCGCCGAACGGGTCGATCAAAACGGTCTTCGAGCCCGCGAGGAGAAAGGCTGATTGCCCGAACCAGCGAAGCTTCATGAAATGCCTCCTGCGGCGAACAGCGGCTCGGCGCGACGGTCGAGTGCCGAGGGGATGGAGCCGAGGGGGCTCGAACCCCTGACCTCTGCCATGCCATGGCAGCGCTCTCCCAACTGAGCTACGGCCCCAGGAACGTTGGATTCTAGACGCTCGAAGGCGTACTCGTCCGCCCAGTTGATGCGCTCCGACTGATTGTTGCGGCTAGGCGCGACGCGCAGGGACATCTCCTTGTGCCCGTCCACGCGCTCCGCTGGGATGTAGAAGCATCGGTCGAGCTCAGGGCAGTACGCGGCCATCGCGTCGATCTCGCCCGCCGTATAGACGCGCCTCAGCAGCCCGGTCGCCGTTCGCCGATTCGAATACGACCTGACGATGATGACATCTCCGTGTAGGCGAGTCCATTTGCACTGGACACGTACGAGCCGCGGAAGGAAGTCGAAAACGAGGTCATACCGGTGGCCATCGGTCACGGGCTTCAAGACGCCGATCCCGAGCTTGATCGCCGCATGGACGATGGCGGACTCGGCGATCGCGCCCTTCTGGTCGGTCGAGAGCTCCACGTTTCTAGAATAGAGAACGCGTCGGATGGAGCGTCGCCCAGATAGAGAACGTCAGGCGGTCGCCGCGGCCTCGAGCTTCGGGACGTCGTTCCAGAGATCCTCGAGGCGGTAGTGCTCGCGAGTCTCCGGGGTGAAGACGTGCAGGACGACGTCGAGGTAGTCGTCCACGATCCAGGTCGCTTCGGGCAGGCCGCTCGTCGAACGCGGCAGCAGGCGCTGCTCGGCTTTGAGGCGGCCGAGCACCTCCTCGTGAATCGCATGCGTCTGCCGCGGGTTCTTCCCCGTGGCGAGCACGAAGAAGTCGGTGTAGTCGCACACCGCTCGCATGTCCAGGATCGTCACGTCCGTCGCCAGCTTCTCCTCGCAGAGAGCGGCGATGCGACGTGCGTGTTCGAGAGAGGTCAGGTCGGTGTCGTCCGTTCGCTCGGTTCCCGTCCAAGCATACCCCTGCCCCCGCCCGTTTCCACCTCGCGGTACAGGCCGAGCACGGCGATCTCGGCGGCGACTGCGGCGGGGACGAACGCGTCGATCGGCTCCCCTGCGCCGGCGCGCGCCCTGAGCTCGGACGACGACACCGGCAGCGGTTCGATCGAGAAGAAGGAGACGCGCTCCGGCTGCTCGATCGCCTCGAGCACCTGCTCGAGCAGCTCGCGATCGGTGCCCGGTCGCGTCGCGACACCGAGCCGGGCGAGGTCGAGCACCCGTGCAGGATCCTTCCACGAGAGGAACGACGCGAACTCGTCGGCGCCGACGAGGAACACGGGGTCGGGCAGGCTGAGCGCCTCGAGCGAGTCGACCGTCCTGGCGTAGGGGTCAAGCTCGACGACCACCCCGGGGATCGGCTCGAATGCGAGCTCCGCAAGCCGGAGCCGAGCCTCCGGGGGCGTCGAGACGTCCTTGTGACCGGGACGCTCGATCACGTGGACGAGCAGGCGTTCGAGGCCGAAATGCGCGATGCCGCGTTCCGCGAGCGCCACGTGCCCGTCGTGCGGAGGGTCGAACGCCCCGCCGAAGACGCCGACGCTCACGGCTGCCATTCGAGCTCCTCGTCGCCGATCTCGACGAGCGCGCCCTGCCGGACTCCTGCGCTGCGGAGCGCCTCGTCGAGCTCCTCGCCCTCCGGAGCCCTGCCGACGACACGAAACCCCCGGTCGGTGCGGAGGATCCGGAACGGCCGGCGCCCGCGTGGAGTGGGGCGGTACTCGAGGAAGTCCGGCAGCTCCGCCTCCGTCATCCCGACGGGCTCGGGCGCGGCGGGGCAGAGCGCGAACAACGCCCGCTCGAGCTCGGTTATCCCGGCGCTCGTGACGCACGACACGCGGTGCACGGCAACGATGCGGGCGTCGTCGACCCCGAACGCCGCCGGGTCGGGCGACAGATCCGCCTTGTTCAGGACGACGACCTGCGGTCGCTCGTCAAGGCCGGCGCCGTAGAGAGCGAGCTCGCGGTCGATCGCCCGGAACCGCTCGTCCGCGTCGCCCTCGGAACCGTCGATCACGTGCACGAGGAGTCGCGCGCGCTCGAGGTGCGCGAGGAACTCGTGGCCGAGGCCGACCCCGGCGCTCGCGCCCTCGATCAGCCCGGGAACGTCCACCACCGTCAGCTGGCTGCCGTCAGGCGCCTCGACGGTCCCGAGGATGGGCTGCAGCGTCGTGAACGGGTAGTCGGCGACCTTCGGCGTTGCGTTCGAGATCCGCCGCAGCAGCGAGGACTTCCCGGCGTTCGGCAGGCCTGCGAGCGCCGCGTCGGCGACGAGCTTGAGCCGCAGCTCGAGCTCGTGCGTCTCGCCCGGCAGGCCGGTCTCGGCAAAGCGGGGCGCCTGCCGCGTCGGCGTGGCGAAGCGGGCATTGCCGCGCCCGCCCTGGCCGCCGGTCGCCGCGACGACGCGTGCGCCCGGGATGGCGAGGTCGGCGACGAGCGCGTCGTCCTCGGAGCGCACCTGCGTCCCGACGGGGACCCGCACCTCGGCCTCGTCGCCGTCGGCGCCGTGCCGGCGGCCGCCGCCGCCGTTGCCGCCGCGCGTCCCCGCGAACACCGGGTGCCCGCGGACGGACGAGAGGTCGCGGAGCGCCGCGTCCGCGAGGATCACGACGTCACCGCCGCGTCCTCCATCACCGCCGTCGGGGCCGCCCTTGGGGACGTACTTCTCGCGGCGGAATACCAACGCGCCGTCTCCACCCCGGCCGGAGCGGACGACGATTCGGGCACGGTCGTTGAACACGGCCGGGACGCCGGCCCGCTGGGAGCCTAGGAGGAGCCTGCCGGCCCGTTGACCGCGACCGAACGACGGTCGCCGCTCCGCGAGAACTCGACGACCCCTTCGCGCAGCGCGAAGAGCGTGTCGTCGCGGCCGATGCCGACCCCGGGGCCGGGGCGGAACCGCGTTCCACGCTGGCGCACGATGATCATCCCCGCCTTGACCTCCTGTCCGGCGAAGATCTTCACGCCGAGACGCTTGCTCTGGGAGTCGCGTCCGTTCTTCGAGGAGCCGAGGCC
Source organism: Gaiella sp. (assembly GCA_035698545.1). Taxonomy (GTDB): domain Bacteria; phylum Actinomycetota; class Thermoleophilia; order Gaiellales; family Gaiellaceae; genus Gaiella. The sequence continues at coordinate 17,023 of DASSBV010000005.1, forward strand.
CTTCTTGTGTGCCATTAGTGCTTCCTCCGGTGATGTCGCCGTGCGTAGTCATACTCAGGTATTGGCGCGACCGAGGACGACGCATGGCACCGCTTTGCAGCCGCCAGACGTGCGGATGTCATTGCCGGAGGGAGCACCTACCCCTCCTCCGACGTCGCGGACTCGAGCGCCGCTATGGCGCCCTTGCGGTTGGCGTGCGCCTGCTCGTACTCGAGCGCGGCGGCGAGCTCCGCGGCGCTCCAACCCGAGGAGGCCTGCTTGACCTCGGCGACCGTGAGCTCGGCGTACCCTGCGGGCAGCCCTCCGCTCGCCTTTGCCCCCTCCGGCGCAGCCTTCGCCTCCGGCGCGCTCTTCTCCGCCGACGCCTGCTTGGCGGCACGCTTGGCCCCGCCGCCGATCGACTCGATCTCGATCTGGGTGAGCGACGCGCGGAAGCCGGTGTGGCGCTTGTAGCCGGTTCGCTTCTTGTACTTGCCGATCGTCAGCTTCGGGCCCTTCGCCTGACGCACCACCTTTGCCGTGACGACGACGCCCGGCGCCAGCTTCGCCTCGCCGTCGCCCCCGGTGAGAAGCACGGACGGCGTGAACGTCGCCCCGTCCTCGAGCGGAAGCCGGTCGACGAGCAGCCGCTCGCCCTCGCGGACGCGGTACTGCTTGCCACCGACGGTGATAATCGCGTAGCTCATGGTTCGTGCCTTCGGACGAGGAAAACGCGGGCAGCGCCCGCGAGCCGCCGGATTGTAGCGAACGGCGCGCGGCGACCTATGACTCGATGTCGTCGATCCATTCGGACATCGGGACGTACTCGTCGCCGCGCGCAGGCTCGTCGGCGGGCTCCGGCGAATCGGGATCGGTCGTCGCAAGCACGCCGGCCTCACCACCTGTCGCCGCGGCCGTCGCCGTCTTCCGCTTGCGGTTCCGTCCGCCGCGCGAGCCGCGGCGGGTGCGCTTCTTCAGCGTCGCCCCGTCTTCGGATGCGGGCGCGCCGTCAGCCGTGGACTCGTCGGCCTCGGGAACGACCTCCTCCGCGTCGCCGTCGCCGTTCCGCGCGGGCTCCGCCTCGACGGCTGCGGGCTCCTGCGGGGCGCCGTCGCCGTCGGGGACGTGGATCCGCGGCGTCCGCTTCCTCGGCCGGGCCGGCTTCGGCTTCGGTGCGGCGGGTAGGGCCTCCTCGGCCTCCTGCACCGGCTCCGTTTCCGCGTCGGCGGCGGTCGCCTCACCTGTAGTTGCCGCCGTGGTCGCGGGCTTCTTGCGGCGCCTGCCGCCCCGCGACCCGCGCCGTGTCCGCTTCTTCGCCGCCGTCGCGCCGTCGGCCTCTGCCGCCTCGTCCGGCTCTGCGTCCCCTGCCTCCGGCTCCGGTTCGGGGACGTCAGGCGCCTGCTCGTCCTCCTCGGCGACGGTGGGCTCCTCGGCGGGAGCCATCTTCGCGTCGCCCGTCTTGCGTCGCGACGGCGCGCGGGTGGGCTTCTCGGCTTCGCTCTCGAATGTGATCGGCGCCGCGGGCTCCTCGCCGCCGACGAGCGTCGCGAACGCCTGGCCTTCGACCACGCGCCCGATCGCCACGGTCGCCTTCTTGCCCACGCGCTTCGCGGCGTCGGCGACGACGACCGGGAAGCCGTCGACCCGCCCCACCGCAGCGCTCGCGTCGTGGAGGTCGACCTCGACGAGCTTGACCTCGAGCTGCGCTCCCTCCTCGAACGGAGCTGCTGGGGCGAGGTCGGCACGACGTCCTTCGGCGAGCACCTCGAAGTGGTCGGTGTGCACGTGCCCCTCGGCGGGGACGAGGTAGAACCGGCGCCGCGTCACCTCTTCCAGCGCAGCGAGCCGCTCGCCGCCGGGACCGGCGACGAGGGCGAGCTCCCGCGGGTGCAGCTCGACGCGGTATGCCTGGATGCGCGAGCCGGCGCCTGCCGCGGCGAGCGCGCGCAGCTTGCGCTCGACGTCGATCGCGACCGTGGCGTCGGAGACGACGATGCCGTCGCCGCCGCACGTCGGGCACTTCCGGGTCATGACTTCGCGCGGCCCGTCGGTGACGTTCTGCCTCGTCATCTCGACGAGGCCGAGCGGCGAGATCTCGACGACGTACGTCTTCGTCCGGTCGCGCTCGAGCTCCTGCCGGAGCGCATCCTCCACCGCCTGGCGGTTCTTCGGGTTCGCCATGTCGATGAAGTCGATGACGATGATCCCGCCGATGTCGCGGAGGCGCAGCTGGCGAACGACCTCCTTCACCGCTTCGAGGTTGTTCTTGACGACCGTGTCCTCGAGCCGCTGGGTGGAGCTCTTGGAGCGCGAGCCCACGAACCGGCCGGTGTTCACGTCGATCACCGTGAACGCCTCGGCGTAGTCGAAGACGAGGTAGCCGCCGGACGGCAGGTCGACGCGGCGGTCGAGCGTCGACGCGATCTCCTGCTCGACGCCGAAGCGCTCGAACAGCGGCCCCTTCTCCTTCGAGCGATGGACGCGGTCGATCATGTGCGGTGACGTCTTCTTGAGGTAGCCGACGATCCGCTTGTAGGCGCGATCGGAGTCGACGTGGGCCGCGACGAAGTCGCCCGCGAACAGATCGCGGACGATCCGCAGCGGGAGCTCCGCCTCCTGGTAGACGAGCTCCGGGGCGGTCGCCGTCTTCGCGCGCTGCTGGATCGTCTTCCAGAGACGCTGGAGGAAGACCAGGTCGCGCTCCACGTCTTCGGCCGACGCGCCCTCGGCCGCGGTGCGCACGATCACACCGCCTTCGTCCGGGGCGATCTCCTTGAGAATGTCCTTCAGCCGCTGGCGCTCGGAGTCCTCGAGCCTCCGCGAGACGCCAAGCCCCTCGCCGTTCGGCACGTAGACGAGGAAGCGGCCGGGGAGCGAGATCTCGGTCGTGAGCCTCGCGCCCTTCGTCTTCATCGGGTCCTTCACGGCCTGCACGAGGAGCTGCTGGCCCCGCTGGATGAGGTCGGTGATCTTCTTTCCATGCCGCTTGCCCTCGAGCTCGGGGACGACGATCTCGTCGACGTACAGGAAGCCGTTCTTCTCGAGGCCGATCTCGACGAAGGCGGCCTCCATCCCGGGCAGCACGTTGTCGACCGTGCCGAGGTAGATGTTCCCGGCGATCGAGCGGCGCTCGGGCCGCTCGAGGTACACCTCTGCGACCCGGTCGTCCTCGAGGAGAGCGACCCGCTGCTCCCCCACGTCGACCGTGATCAGGAGCTCGCGCTTCGCCGCCGGGAGCGGCGCGCGTCGCTGCGGCTGCCGGCGCCGGTCGCGACCGGCCTGACGCGATTGGGACTGGGACTGCGACTGACCACGCTTGCGCGTGCCGTCGCGGCCTTTCTCCTTTGCGGGCTCGGCCGGCTGCGGCGTCGCTGCGCCGTCGGCCGGCTGGTCCGACGCTCCGGCGGCGGGCTTTCGCCGGCCGCGTCCTCCACGACTCCCGCGCCGCCTGCGCTTGCGCGCCGTCTCGCCGTCGGTTGTGGTGGCGTCGTCCTCCGGGCGTGCCTGCTCCTCAGCGGGAGCCGGGGCCTCGAGCGTCGTGATGGCGGCATCCGCCGCCTGCTGTTCCTCTTTGCGTCGTCGAATCCGGAACCAGGGCAAAGATCGTGTCCTCTCGTGTCAGAGCGCGCGGGCGCACGACCGCAGGTGCGGTGGGCCTCGCGCAGCATCGGGTGTCGAAATCGGCGGCCATGTGTGCCTGCGGCAAGGTTATCAGCGAGGCCGGCCTGGATTTCAGATCGGAGAACGCCGCGCGGCGTCAGGCTGCGGCCGGCCGCAGCCGCGCGCGGCGGGCGCGCACGGCGCGCAGACGTTGCGAGAGGCGGGCCCAGGCCCACGGCTCGAGCTCCTGGTAGCGCGTCTCGTTCTGGCCTCGCGTCGACTCGAGATACTCGAACCAGGCGTCGGCCTCCTCGATCTGAAGCAGTTCCTCTGCGAGCTCCGTCTCGGGCACCTCGACCTCCATCGATCGTGACCGTCGTCGCCCGCGATCCTAGGACCCGGGCCGGACGGAGCAGGAGCGTCGCTAGATGGTCAGAGCCGGGGGAGCCGGCGGAAGAGGGCGCCGAGCGCGAGCGTCGCGCCGGCGGCGACGGCCGCGTCGAGTGCACGCGCGCGAAGCGGCAGGCGCCGGACGAGCTCCCGCGCTGCCACGCCGGTTGCGAGGGAGAGGGCGAGCGGCAGGGCAAGCTGCTGCGCCGCCGCCTGCTGGTCGTCGCTCGCCTCGGCGCCGGAGGCAACGGCGAGGTCCGAGAGCATCCGCGCCTGGCCGAGTGCGAGGACCGGTAAGCGCGGCCCCGACGCCGCCCCCAGGGCGGTCAGACCGGCGGCGGTGACCGCGGCGTCGGCGGTCCGTCTCCGGGCGACCGCGTCGCGAAACACGGGCAGCGACGCCGCGAGTGGCGCACCGGCCTCTCCGAGCGCAGCGGCCACCCGATCTGCGATCTCGTCGAGCGGAAACCCGCTCCCCGGCCGGCACTGGACGACGTCCTCGGCGAGGACATAGGGCAGTCGCACCGTCCGGTCGGCCGTCTGCACGGCCACGATGGGGACGAGCGCGCGTGTCGCCGCGCGGAAGAGCCGCTCGTCCTCGGCGGTCGCCGCGCCGGCGAGGACGCGGACGAAGAGAGCTGCTTCCGCGGGGTCGCCGGCGGTGCGAACGAGCGCCGGGTCCCCGCCGGCGCCGAGCTCCTTCGCGAGCTGCTCGGCGAGCAGCCCGGTGACGAGCAGCGGCCGGTCAGCGTCGTGCGCGCGCCGCTGGTACCGCGCGAGCGCGACGACGTCCCGCGCGCCGATGCCGAGGAGCCTCACCTGAACGCATCCGGCCGCCCGCGGGCGTGGATCGCCTCGAGCACGCCGATCGCGACGAGGTTCGCGACCATCGACGACCCGCCGACGGTAACGAAGGGAAGCGGGATGCCGGTGACGGGCGCGATCCCCATCGTCATGCCCACGTTGACGAACACCTGGAAGAGGAAGGCGAACACGATCCCGCCCGCGACCATCGCGCCGTACAGGTCGCCCGCGACGGTCACCACCCGCAGACCTCGCCAGACCACGAGGAGATAGAGCAGCAGGAGGATCGCAGCGCCGAAGAAACCGCGCTGCTCCGCGAACGAGGCAAAGACGAAGTCGGTCGCGTGCTCGGGCAGGTAGTCAAAGCGGGTTTGGCTCGCCTCGGTGACGCCACGGCCGTCGAGGCCGCCGGCGCCCACCGCCGTGATCGACTGGTTCAGGTTGTAGGTGAGCCCCGCCGGGTCGGCGTCGGGGTTCGTGAACCCCGTCAGACGCGCCGTCTGATACGGCTTCAGCACCTCGATCCCGGCCGACGGCAAGACCCAGACGACACCTGCGATCAGCGTCGCCGCGAGCACCGCGAGGAGCGCGAGGTGCAGCCAGCGCGTCCCTGCGACGAAGAGCACCGCGGCGAGCGCGGCCGTGTAGACGAGCGCGGTGCCGAGGTCGGGCTGGAGGAAGACGAGCAGCATCGGCGCCACGCCCAGCGCGATCGCGCTCAGCACCGTGCGGAACAGCCCGAGCTGGCGGTGACGCTCGGCCAGGAAGCCTGCGATGGCAAGCACGAACAGGAGCTTTCCGAACTCCGACGGCTGGAACTGGAGCGGCCCGATGTTGATCCACCGCTTCGAGCCGCGCACGGCCTCCGCGAACGCATACACGACGACCATCAGCGTCAGTGCCGTTCCGTAGACGACCCGCCAGTGCCGCCGGTAGAGCGACGGCGGGATCGCGATCGCGACGACGAGGCCCACTCCCCCGATGACTGCCGCGATCGCCTGGCGCACGACGAAGTAGCTCGTGTCGCCGGACACGTCGAAGCGCGTGATGCCCGAGACCGCCCAGAGCCCATAGCCGACGAGCGCGCCCGCGGCGAGCAGCAGGACGAGATCGAGCCGGCGCACGAGCGCGGCGACGTCGACCGCGTCGCGCGTGCGCAGCGGGATCCGTTCGCGTCCGGCGTCGACGATCATCAGTCCGTCTTCACCAGGGTCTGGTAGCCGCCCTTGGCGTGGAAGAACCTCTCGAAGACCTTGAGAGCCGCAGGGGCCGCCGCGGTCGAGCCGTGGCCGCCGTTTTCGATCACCGCGCAGACGACGATCTCCGGCACCTGGGTTTCGGCAGGCCCGTAGCCGCACCACCAGGACTGGTCCTCGAGGTGGTCGGCCGGGTAGCCGGGCAGCGGGACGACCTTCTCGGCCGTCCCGGTCTTGCCGGCGATCGGCACCGGGAAGCTCCCGAAGACGCCCGACGAGGTGCCGTACGAGGCGTGCGTCGCCTGGTAGAGGCCGTCGCGGACGACCTGGAGCGCGGCCGGGTCGACCCCGACGGACTCCGGCGGGTCGGGCGCGTAGCGGCGGAGCACGACCGGCGCCTGACCGCGCGCGGCGGGCGTCTCGACCTGCGCCACGACGTACGGGGTAACGAGCTTGCCGCCGTTCGCGATCATCGCGTAGAAGCGCGCCATCTGGAGCGGCGTCACCGCGATGTCCTGCTGGCCGATCGCCAGCTGGATCGAGTTTCCCGGGTTCCAGGCGCGGTCCCAGTCGGTCTTGAAGTGCTGCTTCCGCCACGCCGGGGTCGGCACGGTTCCGCGCTCCTCCCCGCCGAGGTCGAAGCCCGTCGGGCGGCCGAAGCCGAACTTTCTAGCCCACTCCTGCATGCGCGAGCGGCCCTTGTCGCCCTGGAGGTAGAAGTCGTAGCCAAGTTGGTAGAAGTAGGTGTCGCAGGAGCGCGCGAGCGCCTCCGGCAGCGTCATCGACTGGTTGATGTACGGGTCCCAGTTCTTGAACACGTGCTTGTCGAGGCCGTACTCGGCGCTCGGCGTGCACTGGAGCGCCCCGTACGGCTCGAGCACGTGCTCCTGCATCGCAGCGAGCGCCGTGACGGGCTTCCAGGTCGAGCCTGGCGGGTAGACGCCGCTCGTGGCGCGGTTGATCCCGGGGAAGTTCGCCTTCTGTGCCGCGTCGAGGTCGACGAGCGGCTTGATCTTCTTCGGGTCGACGCGGCCGACATAGACCGACGGCTTGTACGTCGGCGTCGACGCCATCGCGAGCACCGCGCCGTCCTGCGGGTCGAGTGCGACGAGCGCGCCGCCGTCCGCGTTGTACGACCCGTTCTCGATCGCAGTCTGGATCCCGAAGCGCAGGGCCTGCTCGGCCGCGCGCTGGAGTCCCATGTCGATCGTGAGCCGTACCGCGCTCCCCGGCCGCGGCTCGATCTTCGGCTGACGCGTCCCGTGCGGGCGGCCCAGCGAGTCGACGCGGATCTGCGCCTCCCCGGCGACGCCGCGGAGCTCCTGGTCGAACTTCGCCTCGACGCCCGTCTTCCCAACCTTGTCGCCCGGCTTGTAGAGCTTCGGGTTGGCATCGAGCTCCTGCTGGGAGACCTCGCCGACGTAGCCGAGGAGTTGTGCGCCGAGCGACTGGTACGGGTAATGCCGGAGGTACGTCTGCTGGATCTGGACGCCCGGGAAGTCGGCCTGGTGCTCGTAGAGGTATGAGATCTGGTCCTCGCCGACGGCGGTCTTCACCGTGATGGGGTTGAGCGGGTCGTTGATCCGCGAGTCGACCTCCTTGGCGAGCCGGACGGGCCGGACGTTGAGCACCCAGGCGAGACGCCTGATCACGTCGTACCGCCCCTTCGCGGGCAGGTCGCCGACCCAGAGCTTCACCGCGGTGCCCGGGACGTTGTCGACGATCACACGGCCGTCGCGGTCGAGGATCGTGCCGCGCGGCGCCTCGATCCGGATCGTGCGGAGCTGGTTGCCCTGGGCGGCGGCGAGGTACGTGTCCCCGGAGAGGACCTGGAGCGACCAGAGCCGGAAGAAGAGGACGGCGAACACCGCGAGCGCGAGCACGCCGAGGACGCCCACCCGCAGCGCGAGCCCCGGCGTCAGGCGGTACGGCGCCGCGACAGCGGGGTCGGGCGGGAGGAACCGCGTCGACGGCGCGCGCCGCTCACCGTACGGCGCGTCAGACAACGCCGACCTCGCGGGTGTGCGGGCCGAACCGGTCACGCGGCGTGAGGAGGCGGCGGCAAAGCGGATGCAGCCCGAAGGCGAGCAAGGCGTTGACGATCGCGCTCGGGATCAGCGTCGCGAACGCCGCGCGGGCCGAGACGGGCTGGCCGAGCAGGAAGTGGAGCGCGACGCCGGCCGGCGTCGCCAGCAGGGTGATCGCGAACGCGGCGAGCGGAGCCGCGTACGGGCGGCCGCGGCCGGTCGTCTCGCCGTAGCGGCCCGCCCAGTAGCCGGCGACCGTGAGCACGATCGAGGTCGTCCCGAGCGTATCGAGCGTCATCACGTCGACGAGCAGGCCGCCGGCGAACCCGGCGACCGCACCGGGGATCGAGCCGGCGACGAGCGCAACGACGATCACGGTCACGAGCAGCAAATCGGGCTCCGCGCCGAGCACGCGCGAACCGGCGACCGCGCCGACCTGGAACACCGCCGCCACGAAGATCAGCGGCGCGATGCGAAGGGCGGCGCTCACGGCGTCGTCCCCCGGTCAGAGGGAACGAGCACGAGGACAGCCTCGAGCGAGGAGAGATCGGCGAACGGCTCGACCTGGACCTGGGTGAAGAGGTCGGTGTCTGCCAGGCCGACGCTCGTCACGTTCCCGATCAGGATCCCCGGCGGATAGAGGGAGGAGAAGCGGCGGGAGCGCCAGCCGGCCGTGACGACCGTGTCGCCCACGTGGACGACGGCCTCCTTCGGGACGCGGACGAGCGTAAGGGGGGCGCGCGGCCCCTGGCCGCGACGGACGATTCCGGCCGCCTCCGACCCGAGGACGGTGGCGGACACGGCGCTCTGATCGTCGGTGAGGAGCGTCACGCGCGCCGTCTTCGTGTCGACTCTGCTCACGGTGCCGACGAGCCCCCGCGCGGTGACCACCGGGTCGTCGACGCGGATCCCGTCGTCGCGCCCCGCGGCGATCACGATCGCCTGCGCGTATGCGCCCGGCGGCCGGTAGATGACCTCCGCCGCGACGCCGTCGAATCCCTCGGGGAACCGCGGGCCGGAGCGGAACTGGAGGAGGGAGCGCAGGCGGGCGTTCTCCTGCTCGGCGAGTCGTGCGCGGGCGTATTGCTGCCGAAGCGTCTCGTTCTCGCGCTGGAGCCGGTTGGCGTCGGCGCGCGCGTGGGTGAGACCCTGCGCCCACGCGTACGCGTCGCGGAACGGCTCCGCGACGCGGTCGGCCGCAACCTGGAACGGCTCGAGCGCGGCGGCCGCAGCGGATTGGGCGCCCGAGACGGGGCCTTCGTCGTCCTCCCGGAACGAGAGCGTGACCAGGATCAACGCAAGCACGACGAGGCCCCCAACGACGAGCCGCCGCCTCATGGCGGCGGAGGTTCGTGACGAGGACCTGACGACGGTCGGGCGCCGGACGCTTGCGCCCAGCACCGCCTGGCGTGCGGTGCGGTTCCGGGGCACCGGCGGAGTGTACCGGCGCCTCAGGCGCGATCCTGGCCGGAGGTGTCCGACTTGAAGTCGGACACCAGAGGGCTATCTGCGGCTGCCGTTCCTCCGGGCGCGCGAGCGGTTCGAGCGGTGGATCGCCTCGAACTCCTCGAGGCTCCGGCCCGACCCGACGGCGACGCACGTGAGCGGGCTCTCGGCAAGGTGCACCGGCATCTGCGTTTCGTGCCGGAGGCGCTCGTCGAGGCCCTGGAGGAGCGCGCCGCCGCCGGCGAGCACGATGCCGCGGTCCATGATGTCGGCGGCGAGCTCGGGCGGCGTCTTGTCGAGCGTCGACTTGATCGCGTCGACGATCTGCGAGACGGGCTCGTCGAGCGCGCGCCGCACCTCCTCAGAGGTGATCACGACCGTCTTCGGCAGTCCCGTGAGCATGTCGCGGCCGCGAACCTCGGCCTGGATCTCGTCCGGGAGCCTGAACGCCGAGCCGATCTCGAGCTTGATCTCTTCCGCGGTCTGCTGCCCGACGAGGAGCTTGTACTCCTTCTTGATGTGGTTGACGATCGCCTCGTCCATCTCGTCGCCGCCGACGCGGAGCGACTGCGAGACGACGATGCCGCCGAGCGAGATCACCGCGACCTCGGTCGTGCCGCCGCCGATGTCGACGATCATGTTCCCGGTGGGCTCGGCGACGGGCAGGCCCGCACCGATCGCGGCGGCCATCGGCTCCTCGATCAGGTAGGCCTGTCGCGCGCCGGCGGAGAGCGTTGCCTCCTCGACCGCGCGCTTCTCGACGCCCGTGACGCCGGACGGGACGCAGACGACGACGCGCGGGTGCGCGAACCGGTGCTGGTGGACCTTCTGGATGAAGTGCCGGAGCATCTGCTCGGTGACGTCGAAGTCGGCGATCACGCCGTCCTTCAGCGGCCGGATCGCGGAGATCGAGCCGGGGGTGCGGCCGAGCATCCGCTTCGCCTCGACGCCGACCGCATGGACGTCGCCGGTGCGCTGGTCGATTGCGACGACCGACGGCTCGGAGAGGACGATCCCGCGGCCGCGGACGTAGACCAGCGTGTTGGCGGTGCCAAGGTCGACGGCCATGTCACGACCCCCGAACCCCGTCATCGAGCGGAACATGCTCATGAGCCGCCTGAGTGTAGATGCGCGGGGGAACCCATGGTTCCCCGGCGAGCCCCCTCCTTGTCCACCCGACAACGCGACCGCGCGCTTGGCCTCTCGGCGAGTGAATCGCCCTTCGGCCGCCACGGCAGCGCTCCCGACAAGGTTCGAAGACGTGTTACGCGAGACGAAGAGCTTCTGGAGCCTCTCGCTCCAACAGGTCCAGGAGCAGGGCACCGGGGAGGCCGACGACGTTCAGATAGTCGCCCTCGAGCCGCTCGACGAGGCGGCCGCCGAGACCCTGGATCGCATAGCCGCCGGCGCGGCCCTCCCACTCCCCGCTGGCGACGTAGCCGCCGATCGCCTCGGCGTCGAGGCGGCGGAAGGTGACGAGCGTCTCCGCGTGCTCGATTCGCTCTCCGTGGTCGCTCACGAGGCACAGGCCCGAGAGCACCGCATGCGTCCGGCCCGCTAGCTCCGTCAGCATTGCCGCCGCATCGTCGGCGTCTGTCGGCTTGGCATAGATCCGCGTCCCGAGGTGAACGGTCGTGTCGACCCCGAGCGTCACGCTCCCGGCCCGATGCACCGAGCGTGCCTTCCCGCCCGCGTGCGCGCGGACGAGCTCGACGGGATCGGCATCCGGCGGATCGTGCTCCTCGTACCGCGGGGCGACCGCCTCGTACGGGATCCGGAGCTGGTCGAGGATCGCGCGACGCTGGGGCGACGTCGACGCGAGCGTGAGGATCCGACTCAGAGCAGGCCGTCGGGGAAGAAGAGGCGGAGCTCGCGCCGTGCGCTCGCGGACGAATCCGAGCCGTGGACGACGTTCTCGGAAAGAAGCGTCGCGAGGTCGCCGCGGATCGTGCCGGGCGCGGCGTCCTTCGGGTGCGTCGCGCCCATCAGCGAGCGTATGCCGCCGATCGCGTCCTCGCCCCGCACGGCAAGCGCGAGCACGGGGCCCGACGTGATGAAGTCGACGAGCTCGCCGAAGAAGGGCTTCCCCTTGTGCTCCGCGTAGTGCTCCCGCGCAAGCGTCTTCGTGATGCGGTGGAGGCGCGCGCCGCGGAGCTCGTAGCCCTTCCGCTCCAGACGCGCGACGACCTCGCCGCAGAGACCGCGGCGGACGCCGTCCGGCTTGACGAGCACGAGGGTGGTCTCGACGGCCATGCGGCCGCGCAATCTAGCTACGGCGCGCGCGCCGCGGGCGGATCGGCTGCAGGACGTCCTCCCCCGTCACCACACCGGGCGGGACGGGGGTCGCGCAGTACGGACAGACCTGCCAGATCGGCTCGAGCGGCGCCGCACACTCGATGCACGCCTGCTTCAGGCGCGTCGTGCAGACGGGGCAGACGAGGAACGAGGCTTCCACCGCGCCGCGGCAGACGGGGCAACGGAGGTCGTGCTCGGCCAGGCGCTCCTCCATCGCGAGCATCTCGAGCTCGCGCTCGCGGACGTCCTCGAGGTACTCGGGCGGACGGAAGAGCATGTAGATCAACGGCCCGATGAACGGTGGGATGGCGCCCAGCACCGTCGCCATGGCGATCAGCCACGGGTCCTCGATCCTCCGCCGCGCGTCCTTGTAGACCCAGTACACCGTTGCGAGCCAGAACACGACGCCGAGCAGGATCGCGAGATTCCGCCCGACGTCGACGGCGCTCGAGGCGATGAGAGTATCGGCGACGGCGAGAGTCACGGGTGGCCCTTCTGGGGATGATGCCTCGTCTCTTGCGTCCGAGGAGCAAGCCAGGCTAGGACGCAGGGAGCCCCAATACTGGAACGTATCGGGGCGACCGAGGACGACGCATGGCGCCGCTCATCGGGCGCGAGAGACCTGGATGTCATTCCCTGAAGGGGCACTTAGAGGAGCAGCTTGCCGAGGATATACCCGGCGGCAAACGCGGCCCCCACGATCACCAGGAGGACGAACGCGGCGAAGGCGAACACGCTCAGCCGGTCGCGCATGCGCGTCACGGCCACGGCGCTCGCTCCTCGAGATCGACGAGAAGATAGAGGGAGCCGGTCACGAGCACGGGCTCGCCGAGCGCATGGGCGAGCGCGACAGCCTCGGCGGGGTCGTCTCGAACATCGACCGTGGAGAAGAACGGCTGCGCCCGCGCCGCCAGCTCCTCGGCCGGGAGCGCGCGCGCGTTCGACGAGCTCGTCGCGACGAAACGATCGCCCAGCGTCGCGAGCTGCTCGAGCATGCCCTCGACGTCCTTGTCCCCCAGGATCGACGCCACCACCGTGAACTCCTCCGGCCGAAGCCGCTCGACGAGCCAGCGCACGCCTTCGGGATTGTGCGCTCCGTCACGGATCTCGCCGTCGCCTCGCCGCTCGAGCCGCCCGGGCAGCCGCACGCGCTCGAGCACCGCGAGGTCGACCTCCGTGCCGAGAAACGCCCGCGCGGCCTCGGCGGCGAGCTCGCGGGAGCCGCCTTCCGCGACAACGATGCGGCCCGCACCGGCTGCTCGAGCCTCGTCCGCCCACTCAGGCTCGCCGAGGACGGCCGTGCAGCCGGGGCGAATCACCGCCAGCTTCTCCGCGGCGATCGCCGCGCGCGTCGACCCGAGCACCTCGGTGTGCTCGAGCGAGACGTTCGTCAGGACGACGACGCGCGTGGCGTCGAGGACGTTCGTCGCGTCGTGACGGCCGCCGAGGCCCGCCTCCACCGCTGCAGCCGTGACGCCGGCCGCGCGCAACGCGACGAAGGCAGCTGCCGTCAGCACCTCGAATTGGGTTGCAGCTAGCCGTTCGGCCGCAGGCCGAACGGCTGCGAGCGCCGCCGGGAGATCCGCCTCCTCGCCGTTCACCCTGATCCGCTCGGCCCAGGAGCGGACGTGAGGAGAGACGAATGCGCCGGCGCGCGTGCCCGCGGCGAGGAGCAGCTCTTCGACCATCCGGGTCGTCGTCGACTTGCCGTTGGTACCGACGACGTGCACCGCAGGGAGCCCGTGCTGCGGATTACCCACCACCTCGAGCAGTGCCAGCATCCGCTCGAGGCCGAAGCCCTCGCGCGGCCAAGGCGAGAGGCTCTCGAGCCACGCGATGTGGTCGCGCACGGGACCTCAGGCGCCGAGGAGCTCGAGCTCGCGCCGGTACCGCTCGAGCTTCGCCCGCTCGCCCTCCACGACCTCCGCGGGCGCGTTCGCGACGAAGCGCTCGTTTGCGAGCATCCCCTCCGCGCGCCCGATCTCCGTGCGCAGCCGCTCCCGCTCGGCCTCCGCGTCGCCCGCTGCGCTCTGCCGCTCGGGTCGCACCACCGCGGAGAAGATGCGCTGCTCCTCTTCTCCCTCCAGCTCCACACGCACCCCGCTCCGGCGGAAGACGCGCGCCGCCTCCTGCACTCGGTCGAGCGCTGTGAGGGTGTCCGCGTGCGCGTCGTCCGGCTCGGGCCAGGCCGCGACGATCAGCCGCCCCCGGCGGTCGGGCAGGTGCGACCAGATCTCCTCCGTCACGTGCGGCATCAGCGGGTGGAGGAGCGCGAGCAGCCGCTCGAGCGCCGCCAGCGCCGTCGAGCGAGCGTCGTCGTCACCGTCGTACAGCCGTGACTTGACCGCCTCCGCGTACCAGTCGCAGAAGTCGTCGAAGGTCAGGTGATAGAGGACGCTCGTCGCGGCCGAGAAGTCGAAGCGGCTCCAGGCCTCCTCCACGGCGGCGCGGGCAGCGTCGAGCCGAGCGAGGATCCAGCGCTCCTCGAGCGCCGACGGCCGAGTCTCCGGCTCGACGCCTTCGGTCTGCTGGAGGATCAGCCGCGCGACGTTCCAGAGCTTGTTCGCGAGCTTGCGTCCCTCCTCGATCGCGCCGACCGAGTAGCGCACGTCCTGCGTCGAGGAGATCTTCAGGAGCCCGTAGCGCGTCGCGTCGGCGCCGTGCGCCTCGATCGGCTCCATCGGGTCGATCCCCGTGCCGAGGCTCTTCGACATCCGGCGGCCGTCGGCAGCGAGGATCGTCGAGGTGATGATCACGTCCGTGAACGGAACCTCGCCGCGCAGGAAGAGCCCGGAGAAGATCATGCGGTTCTCCCAGAGGCGGATGATCTCGCGGGCGGTGACGTTGACGTCGCCCGGGTAGTAGCGGTCGAGCTCCGGCGTCTCGTCGGGCCACCCGAGCGTCGCGAGCGGCCAGAGTGCGGACGAGAACCACGTGTCGAGCACATCCGGATCGCGCTCGAGCGCACCCGACCCGCATTGGGCGCACGCCTCGGGCGGGGGCCACGCGGAGACCTGGTGCCCGTTCTCGCATGTCCAGACGGGAATCTGGTGCCCCCACCACAGCTGCCGCGAGACGCACCAGTCGGGCGCCTGCTCGAGCGACTCGATCGCGAAGCGGTGCTGGCTCTCGGGGTGGAAGCGGACGCGGCGCTCCCGAAGCGCCTCGATCGCGGGAGCGCCCAGCTCGTCCATGCGGCACCACCATTGCGGCGAGACGAGCGGCTCGATCCGCGAGTGGCAGCGCTCGCACGTTCCGACCGAGTGGCGATAGGGCTCGCGACTCTCCAGCCGGCCACGCTCCTCGAGCCAGGCGAGGATCCGCTCGTCCGCCTCCTGCTGCGTGAGCCCCTCGAACCCGTCGGCGACCATCCGTCCGTCGGGGCCGATCACGGTCAGCGTCTGGAGGGCGTGGTCGCGGCCGATCTCGAAGTCCATGGGGTCGTGCCCGGGCGTGACTTTGACCGCCCCGGTGCCGAACTCCGGCTCGACGCGCACGTCGGCGACGACGGGAACACGTCGCTCGACCACGGGCACGATCACCTCGCGGCCGACGGCGTGCGCGTAGCGGGGGTCGTCGGGATGCACCGCCACGCCGGTGTCGCCGAGCAGCGTCGACGGCCGCACGGTGGCGATCGTGAGCCCGCCGTCGCCCTCGGCGAACGGGTAGACGATCCGATAGAGGGTGTCGTCCTTCTCGACGTGCTCGACCTCCAGATCGGAGATCGCGGTCTCGTGGTACGGGCACCAGTTGACGATCCTGTTCGCCCGGTAGATCCAGCCGCGCTCCCACAGCCGCACGAAGAAGGTCATCACCGAGCGGACGTACTCGTCGTCCATCGTGAACCGCTCGCGCGAGTAGTCGACCGAGGCGCCGAGGCGCCGGTACTGGCCCATGATCGTCCGGCCCGTTCGCTCGAGCCAATCCCAGGTCCGCTCGACGAACGCCTCGCGGCCGACCTCCTGCCGCGACGTCCCCTCGGCGACGAGCTGCTTCTCGACGACGTTCTGGGTCGAGATGCCGGCATGGTCGTAGCCCGGCTGCCAGAGCGTGTCGAAGCCCTGCATGCGGTGCCAGCGGATCAGGACGTCCTGCATCGCGCCGTTGAGCGCGTGGCCCATGTGCAGCTCGCCCGTGACGTTCGGCGGGGGGATGCAGATCACGAACGACTGGTCGCGCCGCCGCCCCGCGCCGGCACCGTAGAGGCCCTCCGCCTCCCAGGTCTCCTGCCAGCGCCGCTCGACGCCCGCGGGGTCGTACAGGGGTTCCATGGCGAGGGAGTCTAGGGACGAGCCTGAGGCCACCGAGACCCACTGGTGTCCGACATCAAGTCGGACACCGGCGACCTACGCCGCGAGCACGAGGATGGTGCTCGTTGCGTGCGCGAGGAGCCGCGCCTCCGCGTCCTCCAGTCGCGCCTCTGTCGTGACCACCCGGCGGCCGCGATTGAGGATCGAGCCGGTGCTGCGGACGACGCCCGTGTCGGCCGTGATCGCCCGGATGAAGCTCGTCTTCAGCTCGAGCGTCGTCCACCGGGTCCCGGCCTTGGCGACCGAGACGAAAGCAGTGCCCATCGCCGAGTCGAGCAGCGTCACCGCGAAGCCGGCGTGGACCGTGCCGATCGGGTTGTAGAGGTGCTCACCAGGCTCTGCCTCCCACACGACATGCCCCGCCTCGACCCCGACCAGCCGCATGCCGAAGGTCTCCGCGATCGGCGGGTAGGGAAGCTCGCCCACGAGCGTGCGCTCCAGCGCCTCCAGTCCGTCGAGCTCCGCGAGCGCTGCGACGACGTCTCGCGGGTCGCTCCAGGTGGTGGTTCGCGAGCGCTCGGCCGCCACTAGTGCCGCTTCAGGGGATGTTGCCTCGTCCCTCGCGCGCGAGGAGCAAGCCAGGCTAGGACGCAGGGAGCATGAGAAACAGTGTGGGTGCCGGACTTAAGTCCGGCACCCACGCAGTCATCCTCAGGTATCGGGGCGACCGAGGACGACGCATGGCGCCGCTCATCGCGCGCGAGGGACCTGGAGGGCATTCCCTGAAGCGGCACTCACGCTAGCCGGTGCCTTCGGCGAGCGTCTCGAGCTCGTCCGGCACCCGATGGGTGACGAGCGTCGGGTTGAGCCCCTTCGCGATCGTCTCACGGGTGATCACGCACTTCGAGACGTCGCGGCGCGAGGGCAGCTCGAACATCACGTCGAGCAGCGCGCCCTCGATGATCGAGCGCAGGCCGCGCGCGCCGGTCTCGCGGGCGAGCGCCTTGTCGGCGATCTCCCACAGCGCGTCGTCGGTGAACACGAGCTCGATCGTGTCGTACCCGAAGAACCGCTGGTACTGGCGGACGAGCGCGTTCTTCGGCTCGGTGAGGATGCGGACGAGGTCGTCGCGGCGCAGCTGGTGCACCGCCGAGACGACCGGGAGGCGGCCGATGAACTCGGGGATCAGCCCGAAGTTCATGAGGTCCTCCGGCATCACGTCCGAGAGCAGCTCGGCGCTCTCCTCGGAGTGCTTCGAGCGCACCTCCGCGCCGAAGCCCACCGCGTTTTTCCCGATCCGCCTCGCGATGATGTTGTCGAGCCCTGCGAACGCGCCGCCGCAGATGAAGAGGACGTTCGTCGTGTCGATCGTGAGGAACTCCTGGTGGGGGTGCTTGCGCCCGCCCTGCGGCGGCACCGAGGCGACCGTGCCCTCGAGGATCTTCAGGAGCGCTTGCTGGACGCCCTCGCCCGAGACGTCGCGCGTGATCGACGGGTTGTCCGCCTTCCGCGCGATCTTGTCGACCTCGTCGATGTAGATGATCCCCGTCTCGGCCTTCTTGATGTCGAAGTCGGCGGCCTGGATCAGCTTCAAGAGGATGTTCTCGACGTCCTCGCCGACGTAGCCCGCCTCGGTGAGCGCGGTCGCGTCGGCGATCGCGAACGGGACGTTGAGGATCCGCGCGAGC
>DASSBV010000006.1:0-5290 GCA_035698545.1 Gaiella sp.
GCGAGCCGACGCTAGGCGGTCTGCCACAACCGCGCGTGAGTCACTGGAGCTCCGGGTGGCGCCGCGGCCAGAGCGGCGAGCGCTGGATCACTGCGCCGACCCCACGCCAGGCTGCCGAGCGCACGCGGTACGACGTGAGGCGCACGTACGCATTTCCGCTCGTCTCGACGTCGTACCCGAGCTCGCCGAGGACGCTGCCTGCGACGCCCTCGAAGGCGCGGACGTCGTCGGGGGCCATCTCCGTCCGCCAGTCGCGAACGCCCTGCCGCGGCGGCTCGTTGAGTCTCTGCTGGTGGGCTTTGAGCGCCGAGTCGGTACGACCGACGTAGTCGAGCATCCCCGCGTCGAATTCGAGCCCGGCGAACCCGCACACTTCGCGCAAGACTGCCTCCGGCTCGGCGACGAGCCGCTCGTAGCGAAGCTCGAGGTAGCGGTCGGGCCCGACCCGGGCACCGAGGCGCCGAGCCGCGCGCACCTCGGTCGCCCACTGGCACGCGTAGCCCTGCGCGTCGTGCGGGTGCCCCCAGCCCTCGGTCATCAGCCCCTCCGGCACGGAGAGGAAGGAGAGCGCAGCGTCGCGCCCGTCGCGAATCAGGTGGACGTACCGCGCGTCGGGGAACAGCCGCTCGAGCAGGCCCAGGTGCTGCATGTAGAGCGGCGTCTTGTCGCCCCAACGCTCCTTCCCCCGCTCGGCTGCGTACGCCGAGAAGACGGTTCCGATCGCCTCGCCCGTCGCCATGTCCTCGCGGAGCCGGGGCACGAGGGCGTCGGGCGAGAGCCCCCACTCGACGAGGGTCGGCAGACGCCGAAGATCCTCCACGAACGCCATGGGGTCGACCGGCGTGCGGTGCCGCCGCGCGAGCTGTGGGACGAAGTAGGACTCGTCCGGGACCGCGAGTGTGGGGTTCCGGTCGAGCATCACGCGGAGGAGCGTCGTCCCCGAGCGACGGACGCCGAGCACGATCACGGGCGGGCCGGTCGGAGCCACCGGCGCAGTCTAGGGTCCGCAATACTTTCCGGAATGAAGCGGAACACGAGGCGCGCTGACCCGTATCGGGAGACGCAGGTGATCGACGAGCGCGCCCCGCGCGTCAACCAGGCCGTCGTGGGTGTGCTCTCGCTGACGGCGGTGGCGACGGGGTGGTGGTGGCTCTATGCGCTGCTCGCCCTGCAGCTCGCGCTCGGGTTGACGCTCGGTCGCAGATGGTGCCTCGCATGCGTCGCGTACTTCGAGCTCCTCCAGCCCAGGCTCGGCGAAGGACGGCTCGAGGACGCTCGCCCGCCGCGCTTCGCGAACATGGTCGGCCTCGGCGTCCTCACCGCCGCGACGGTCGCATCGCTCGCCGGTTTCGACGCGCTCGGCGCGGTGCTCGGCGCCCTCGTCGCGGTGCTCGCGCTCCTCGCAGCGGCGACGGGGTTCTGTGCGGGCTGCACCGCGTACAAGCTCGGCTACCGCCTGACCGGCAGGCGTTTCGTCTCCTGCCCGCTGCCGCCCGATCCCGCGTAGGAGACGTCCGGCGCAGGCGGCGTGCCCCGACCGGCGAGCCACCGCGCTGCGTGGACGAGCGCACCGAGCGCCGCGAGCGCTGCACCGACGACGACGATCGCGTCGGATCCGGGTGGGTCCAGCAACTTCACGCCGGCGAGGGTGAGCGTCGACGCGAGCGCGATGCGGAGCGCCCGGTCCGGGAGCCGCACGGTCAGCCGTCCTCCGATCAGCACGCCGGGCACCGAGCCGATCAGGAGCCAGCCGGTCGCGCCAAGGTCGACGTGGCCGGCGACGAGTTGTCCGGCGCCGGCGACCGTGAGCAGCACCGCCGCGTGGAAGATGTCGGTGCCGACGATCTTCGCAGCAGTCAGCGGGAACGCGATCAGCATCACGAGCCCGAACAACGTGCCGCTGCCCACCGAGGTGAGCCCGACGACGAAGCCGCCGACGACGCCCGTCGCAACGGCAATCGCCCGGTCTCGCGGCTGGAGGATGAACGGCTTGTCCTCGGGCGCCGAGTGGAGGTATGCCTTGACGAGGAACGCGAGGCCGCAGAGGACGAGCGCGATCCCGAGGATCGCCTTCGCGGTCTCCTCGTAGCCGTCCCCGTACGTCCGCTTGAGCCACCACGAGACCGCGACGCCGATCAGCGAGAAGGGCGCGGAGCCGAGCAGCATCCAGGCGGTCAGCCGTGCATGGACGTGACCGAGCCGGCGATGCTGCACGGCCCCGAACGACTTGAAGATCGCGCCGTGCACGATGTCCGTGCCGATTGCGATCGACGGCTTGAAGCCGAAGACGAGGACGAGGAGCGGGGTCATCAGCGAGCCGCCACCCATCCCGGTGACGCCCACGAGGAGGCCGATGAGGAGCCCCGCGAGGGAGAGCTTCCACTCCATGGCCGGCTACGGCAGGGGTGCCGTGTCTTCCTCGGGGTCGGGCGAACCGGCCAGCAGAATCTCGACGAGCGTGTCGCCGCGGAGCCCGAGCCTCAGGGTCTCGAGCGCGATCACCTCGTCCGGCGGGATGTTGCCGAGGTTGACGTTCGGGCCGAAGTGCTTGACGAACCACGCCTGCGACGCTTTCGTCGGCGCCTCGAAGAGCACGTCGTCGACCGAGACCTCGTGGGCGATCTCGTCGATCAGCCCCGTCCGCATGTCGCCGTCGGAGCGGAAGATACCCGCCGTCCCTCCCTCGCGGCCCTCGGTGATCACCTTCCAGGCGCCGGCCTCGAGCTCCTCCTTGATCCACGCGACCCACTGGTAGGGCGCGAAGACGACGTCGGAGTCCTTCGAGCCGACCTCGGAGAGCACCGTGAAGTCGCGCGCGAAGTCAGCGATCAGCTCGAGCTTCCGATCGCGGGGGATCTCGAGCGTGCCGTCGGAGATCTCCACGTGGGAGAAGCGATGCTCGGTCAGCCAGCGCTTGAAGTCGTCGAGCCGCCCACGGCCGTAGACCGCCTCGAACAGCGTCCCGCCGCAGACCACAGGGGTCTCGAACGAGCGGTAGAGCGCGATCTTCTTCTCGAGGTTGTTCGTGACGTAGCTGGTGCCCCAGCCGAACTTCACGATGTCGACGAACTGCCCCCCGGTGTCGAACAGCCCCTCGATGTCGCGGAGGTTGAGACCCTTGTCCATCACGTGGGTGATCCCGACCTCGCGGGGCTTCCCCGGGCGCGCGGGGAGCCCGAGGAATCCGTCATTGAATGCGGGCATAGAGCTCCTCCAGCTTTGTCCTGGCCCGGTCCTGCACCTCGCGGTAGAGCGAGCCGCCGTGGGCGTCGATCCCCACGATCAGCGGGCCGAAGTCCTTCACGCGGAACTTCCAGAGGCACTCGGGCATCAGCTCCTCCCAGGCGACCTCCTCGATCTCCTCGATTTGCGTCGTCTCGAGCGCAGCCGCGCCGCCGACGATGGCGAAATAGACCATCTGTAGGCGCTGCATCGGCTCGATCGCCTCGTCCGGGAAGCCGCCCTTGCCGCAGATCGCGCGGACGCCGTACTGGGCGCCGAGCCCCTCGGTGAAGCGAACCATCCGCGCGCTCGTCGTCGTGCCGATGCAGATCTTCTCGTAGCGGCCCGGGCCGACCTTGCGGACGTTCGGCGCGGTATGCAGGAGAAACGCGCCGCTCAGGTCCATCGGCGGCTCGATGCCCTGGTCGAAGATGCGGATCTGCGTCCGGTCGCGGATCCCGATGACGTGTCCCTGCACGACCACCTCGTCGCCCGCGCGGAGCTTCTCGATCGACGCCGGGTCGGTGATCGGGAACGTGACCTCGTGGGTCGCCATCAGACGCCTCCGCCTCTACGGCCCGGCCCGACGGCCCCGAGCGGTGCCGAGACAACCAGTCCGGCCATGTCCGGTCGCGAACGTCTGCGCACTCCCCCACCCAGGGTGGGGAAGCCTCCCGCCGCCCTCGAGGGCGATTCTACGTCCGCCAACTCCCGGCGTTTGTGCCGTTTTCGAAACATCTCGTCCACAGATGTCTTCGCGCGAGACGCCGCCTCTTGCTCGGACGCGACCGGCCGATGCTCATGCGAGCCGGTCATCTCATGCCTCCCGGTCGAACTCGACGGTGCCGTCTCGGGCGATGTGAGCGGACGCGCGCCGCGCAGCCCAGCACTGGTAGTTCACCGCGACCGGATTCAAGGTCATGTGCGTGTCCGCGTGCTCGATGTGGCACTGGAGGACGGTCACGTCCCCGCCGAGGCCCATCGGCCCGATCCCCGTCTCGTTCAAAAGGTCGTACAGCTCGTCCTCGAGCTGCGCCACGAGCGGATCGGGATTGCGTGAACCGACCGGACGCGCGATCGCCTCCTTCGCAAGATGCATCGCATAATCCGCCGAGCCGCCGATCCCGATCCCGACGATCCCCGGCGGGCACGGCTTGCCGCCGGCGGCCACGATCGACTCGAGCACGAAGCGCTTGATCCCCGCGACGCCGTCGGCGGGCACCAGCATCTTCAGGAACGTCATGTTCTCCGAGCCCGACCCCTTGGGCACGCACTTGACGTCCAGGCCTTCCCAATCGGGAACGAAGTCCCAGTGGACGATCGGGACGCGATACCCGACGTTTGCGCCGGTGTTCTCGCGCGTCAGCGTGTGCACGGTGTTCGAGCGCAGCGGATGCTCGACCGTCGCGCGCTCGGTGCCCGCCTTGAGCGCCGCCTGGATCCGCGCCGGATGCAGCGGAAAATGCTCCCCCACACGGCAGTAGTAGACGGCGATCCCCGTGTCCTGACAGACGAGGTTCTTCTGCTCGTCCGCGATCTCGACGTTCCGATGGATCGTCTCCAGCACACGGATCCCCGTCACCGACGTCTCGCGCTCGCGAGCGGCCGCGAGCGCGTCGCGCAGGTCCTGCGGGATGTCCTTCAACGCCCACACATACAGATGCGCGGCAGCCTCCAGGACTGCGTCCTGGAGGCTAAGTGTCGACGTCGCCATCTGTCCTCAGTTCTTAGCCTTCTCGAATGCGGCCTTCCCTGCGCGTCGTCCAAACACGACACATTCGAGAAGGCTGTTGCCCATCATGCGGTTCCGTCCGTGCGTCCCGCCGGCGATCTCGCCGCAGGCAAAGATGCCCTCGAGCGTCGTCTCGGCCTGCGTGTCGATCACGAGACCACCGTTCTGGTAGTGGAGCACGGGGTACGTGAGGATCGGCTCGGCGAGCGGGTCGATGCCCGCGCCGCGGTATCGCCGCAGCATGTATGGCAGCGAGATGTCCGCATCCGCAGGCGGGATCCGCGTCGTGTCGAGCCAGACCGCCGGCCTCCCGTCCTCGGTTGTGGCGCCGCGACC
>DASSBV010000007.1:0-11144 GCA_035698545.1 Gaiella sp.
CGTCGTCGACCAGGCCCGCTGCGACGGTGAGTGGGTCGCGCTCGCGCCGGGCCGCGATCTCGTCCGGATCCCGGAAGTCGTCGCCCTTCGAGTGCGGGCTGAAGCGGTACGTGTCGAGCACGAGGAAGTACGGCGTGCCAGTGGTGCGCACGTGGTCGACCGCCTGCCAGGCCGCCGCCTGCACCTCGACCACGTCCGTCGTGTCGTGGCGCGACGCCGCGACCCCGAAGGCACGGGCGCGGGATTCGACGTCCCCGGCGAGCTGGAGCGTCGAGGGCGTCGACTGCGCGTAGCCGTTGTGCTCGACGACGACGAGGAGAGGCAGCTTCCAGAGCGAGGCGATGTTGAGGCTCTCGTAGACGACCCCCTGGCCCAGCGTCCCGTCGCCGACGAAGACGGTCGCGACCGCGCCGCTCTGCTTCTCGCGCTCGGCGAGTGCCATCCCGGCGGCAACCGGCACCGTGCTCCCGAGCACGCCGTTCGAGTAGAAGTTGCCTCGGAACAGGTGCTGGCTGCCGCCCTTGCCGCCGCAGACGCCTCCGACGCGGCCCATCACCTCGCGCAAGAGGCCGTCGACGTCGTCGGTGAAGGCGAGGTAGTGGCCGTGGCAGCGGTGGTTCGAGACCACGACGTCGCGCTCGGGCTCGAGGCACGAGATCACGCCGACCGCATCCGCCTCCTGGCCGATGCAGGTGTGGGTCGTCCCGTGGAGCTTCCCCGCAGCGAACAGCTCGAGCAGCGTCTCCTCGAAGCGCCGGATCAGCGTCATCCGCGCGTAGAGCGCGCGCGTGTCGATGCCCGTGGGTGCCTGCCCGCTCATCACCGGCGGAGGCTACAGATAGCCGAGATCGGTCAGCCGCGACGTGACAGCGGCCTCTTCCTCGGCTGTCAGCTCGGGCTGCTCGAGGGTCTCGAGCTCCTCGTAGACACGCTCGCGGACGTCGGCCGGCACATCGTCGGCGACGTTCTCGCGCTCGCGCGGGTCACGGTCGAGGCGGTACGCCTCCTCCTCACCCGATTCCACGTGCACCGTCAGCTTCCAGGGTGGGCGGCGCAGCGCCAGCTGCGAGACGCGGCCGGCGTCGGTCGCCACGATCCAGGCGTCGCGGCTCTCCGTCTCTGCGCCGTCGAGCGCCGGGACGAGCGAGATGCCGTCGACGCCGTCGAGCGGCGCGCCCGCGAGGTCGAGCAGCGTGGGCGTCAGGTCGACGAGGCTGACCTGCGGGCGAACGACGCCGGGCTCGATCCGCCCGGGGGCCGAGACGATCAGCGGCACCTCGACGATCTCGTCGTACAGCGTCGCACCGTGCATGTGGTACGTGCCCTTGACCGCCTCCTTGTCGGCGAAGCGCTCGCCCCACGACTCGCCGTGGTCGGAGACGAACGCGAACGCGGTCTGCTCGCGCAGCCCGAGCGAGTCGAGCTCACCGAGAAAGGCTGCGAGAAAGGTCTCGGACGAGCGCTCGACCGAACGGGCGTATCCCTCGCGCAGCTCCGCGTGCGCGGCCGCATCACCCGACTGGATCCCCGCGATGATCGCGTCCTTTGCGGCGAGCCACTCCTTCCGCTCGGCATGGCGGATGTCGTAGGGCATGTGCGTCGCCCAGCTGTGGAACCAGAGCACGAACGGCTCCGAGCGGTGGGCGCGGAGCCACTCGACGACGCCGTCGAGCGTCTCGCTCGTGCCCGCGACGTTCGCGTCCGCGAAACCCTTGAAAAGGTAGTTCTCGTCGAAGACGAAGCTGGCGGTGGTGTACCCGTGCGCGGCGGCGACGGTGAAGAGGGTCGGGATCGCCGGGTCGAGCGTCGCGTCCCAGTGGAGGTAGCCGTGGTGGTGCGGATAGAGCCCCGTGATCATCGAGGTGGTCGACGGGCAGGTCCAGGGTGCCGCTGCGATCGCCTGATCGAAGCGGACGCCCATGGTGGCGAGCTCGTCGATCGTCGGTGTGCGCACGCGGCGAGCGCCGTAGCAGCCGACGTGGTCGGTGCGCAGCGCGTCGGACACATAGACGATCAGGTTCACGCGGCGGCTCCGGCGCCGAGCGCGGCCGCGAGGCTGTGGCCCCGCATGTCATCGGCGACGGGCAGCCCGAGCAGCTCGAGCACCGTCGGCGCGACGTCGAGCAGGTGCGCGTCGAGCCCGCCGCGCGCGTTCACGCCGGGACCGGCCGCGATGAGGAGCCCCTCCTGGGCGTGGTTCGCGTCGTCGGGGCCGGTGTCGTTCTCGAACGTGTGCACGCCCTCGTCGCCGCCGATCGTCCCGACCGAGCGCCAGAGGAGGTCGCCGAAGATCACGATCAGGTCGGGCGCGACGCCCTCGACCTCGGGATAGACCTCCTCGGGCTTGTAGACGCGCGTCGCCATGGGACGCCCCTCGTCGTCGGGGATCGCGGCGAGCTGCCGCGCGAGGTCGTCGCGCACCGTCTCGTAGTCCGCGGCGGGGACGACACCCTGCGGCTCGCGTCCCTCGACATTGAGGAAGACCCGAGCGTAGTAGCCGCCCTCGCCCCAGGCGACGGTCTGCGACCAATCGATCCCGACCTCGCGCGGGGAGGTGACGCCGTTCGGCTCGCTGCTCAGATGCAGCAGGCCCTCGCGACGGAGCCACTCGTTGACGCGGATGCCGCCGTCGAGGCGCTTCGCACCGTGGTCGGAGACGACGAGCACGAGCGTCTCGTCGTCGGCGTGCTCGAGGAGCTTCCCGACGAGCCCGTCGACGTGCTCGTAGTAGTCGCGGATTACGTGCTCGTACTCCCCGCCGGGCTCGTGTTTCCGGTGTTCAGTGTCCATGTACTTCCAGAAGCCGTGGTGGATGCGGTCGGTGCCCATCTCGACGAATGCGAAGAGCTGCCACGGCCTCGTCGCGAGGAGGTGCTCGGCGAGGCGAAAGCGTTTGTCGGTCATCTCGTAGACCTGCCGCAGCAGGTCGTCCTTGTCGTTCGTGCGGAAGTTCGTGCAGTCGAAGAGGTACTCGCCGACGACGTCCTCGACCTCGGCCTTGAGCGCGGGCGGGTACGTGAAGCGGCTCTCCGTAGACGGGGTGAGGAAGCAGCTGACGAGCGCACCCTTGAGCGGTCGCGGGGGGTAGGTGCCGGGGACGCCGACCACGATCGAGTTGCCGCCGGCGCGGCCGACGAGGTCCCAGAGCCGCGGCGCCTTGATCGCGCTACCGTCGGCGATGAACGCGCCGTCGTAGGTGTGGTCGGCGCGGTTCCGGAAGCCGTAGACGCCGAGGTCACCCGGCGTGCGGCTCGCCATCATGCAGGACCACGCGGGCACGGTGATCGGCGGGACGATCGACTCGAGCCGACCCGAGACGCCCCGGTCCATGAGCCCCGAGAGGACGGGCAGCCGGTCGCGCCAGCGCTCGAGCACGAGCGACGGCTCGGCGCAGTCGAGCCCGATGATCATCGCCTTCGTCGCGACCCCCTTTGCCACGGAGGGATGGTAGTGCGCACCCTCCTCTCGGCAGGCGGCGAAGAGCGGTGTCAGACACCGCTCGTTGTCAAGTCGCCATTCGGGTCACGTCCGCACCGGACGCCACAGCGTTGTCGCGCCGTCGTCGCAGACGGAAGAGCGTTGGGAAAGACCTGCTCGTAGGGCTGTGGAGCAATTGATACGAAGTTGGCACTCCGCAGCTCTTGACAGACAACGGTGTCTGACACCGTTTCGCCCCGAGCGGGGTTATGCGGATGAACTCGCGGTCGTCCACGACACTCCGGTCAGGCGTACTGACGCGGATACGCTCGGCCGAGTGAGCGCAGCCCCCTATCGACGCACGTTCCTGCGGTTGCTGGGCTTCCTCGGTCCGTACCGCTGGTCGCTGACCGTCTCGACCGTGCTCGCGGTGCTGTCCCAGGCTGCGGCGATTGCGATGGTCGTGCTGGTCTCGGTCACGATCGACGGCATCGAGGCGGAGCGCGGCACGGGCTTCCTCGCGTGGACCGTGGCCGCGATCCTGGCGGTCGGCGTCGCGAAGGCGCTGCTCATGTACGGCCGGCGGATCATCTCGGGCCGCCAGGCGCTCGCGATCGAGCGGGACATGCGCGAGGACCTTTACGGCCACCTGCTCCGCCTCTCGTTCGGTTTCTACGACCGCTTCCAGACCGGGCAGCTGATGTCCCGCGCGACCGTCGACCTTCAGTCGGTGCGGTTCTTCCTCGGCTTCGGGCTCATCTTCTTCTTCCAGCACGTGCTCACCGTCGTCTCGGTCACGGTCGTGCTCTTCGTCGTCGACTGGCGCCTCGCGCTGATCGCCCTCTGGATCACGCCGGTGCTCGTGCTGGTCGCCTACCGCTACAGCCACGTCTCGCATCCGATCCTTCGCGACGTGCAGCAGCGCCTCGGCGAAGTCGCCACGGTCTCCGAGGAATCGATCGTCGGCGTCCATGTCGTCAAGGCGTTCGCGCAGGAGGAGCGTCGCCAGGAGCAGTTCGAGCACGCCTCCGGGTCGGTGTTCGATGCCACAGTGCAGGCGTTCCGGCAACGCGCGCTCTACGTCCCGCTGCTCTCGTTCCTCCCGATGCTCGCGCAGGCCGCCGTCCTGCTCGAGGCGGGCCGCCTCGTCGTCTCTGGCTCGCTCTCGCTCGGCGACTTCTTTCTCTTCAACCTGCTCCTTGCGATGCTGATCGTCCCGCTCCGCAGCCTGGGCATGTGGATCGGACAGGCGCAGCGCGCGACGGCGGCGGGCGAGCGGATCTTCGACGTGCTCGACGAGCCGGAGGGCGTCGCCGACCGGCCCAACGCGATCCCGCTCCCGCCGGGTCGTGGCGAGATCCGCTTCGAAAACGTGTCGTTCGGCTACCACGCCGACCGGCACGTGATCGAAGACGTCGACCTCACGATCGCGGCCGGCCGGACGGTCGCGCTGATCGGGCATACCGGCTCCGGCAAGACAACGCTCGCGGCGCTCGTGCCGCGGTTCTACGACGCGAGCGAGGGTCGCGTGCTCGTCGACGGAGTCGATGTGCGCGACCTCACTCGTCGCTCGCTCCGCCGCGAGGTCGGCGTGATCTCGCAGGACCCGTTCCTCTTCTCGGCGACCGTGCGGGAGAACATCGCGTTCGGGGCGAGTGACGCCACCGACGAGCGGGTCGTCGACGCCGCGCGGGCGGCGCAGGCGCACGAGTTCGTCGAAGCGCTGCAGGACGGCTACGACACGGTGATCGGAGAGCGTGGGATCACCCTCTCCGGTGGACAGCGGCAGCGGCTCGCGATCGCCCGCGCGATCCTGATCGACCCGCGGATCCTCGTCCTCGACGACGCGACCGCGTCTGTCGACGCGACGACCGAGGCGCGCATCCGCGACGGCCTTCGCGAGGTGATGCGCGGCAGGACGACGATCATCATCGCGCACCGCCTCTCGACGATCCAGCTGGCGGACGAGGTCGTCGTCCTCGAGCACGGCCGCGTGACCGCGCGCGGAACGCAGGCGGAGCTGCTCGAGGAGAACGAGGTCTACCGCGAGCTCCATCAGCACGGCCTGCTCGAAGGGCTCCTCGAGGAGAAGATCGCTTGAAGGTCTGGCAGCCCGGCGGCCATCTCAGCGAGGAGCGCGGCGGCGAGGTCGCCGACTGGTCCTGGCGCCGGACCCGCCGCCGGATTGCGCTGCTCGCCGGGCTCGCGCTTCCGTACCGCGCCCGCACCGCGGGCGCGCTCGCCACGCTCCTCGCGTACACCGTCGTCGCGCTCGCGCCGCCGTATCTGGCGAAGCTCGCGATCGACCAGGGTATCTCGGACGACGATCTCGGCCGGCTGAGCTTCCTCGTCGCGTTGTTCCTCGTCGCGGCTCTCGCGGCGCTCGTCCTCTCGGCGGCGAACACGTACCTGACGGGCTGGGTGGGGGAGCGGATGCTCGCCGACCTGCGAAACCGCCTCTTCCGCCACCTCGAGCGGCTCTCGATGGGCTACTACGAGCGCAACCGCACCGGCGTGATCGTCAGCCGGATCACGAACGACGTCGAGGCGCTCGACCAACTCGTCACCGACGGGGTCACGAGCCTCGTCCAGAACACGCTGCTCCTCGTTGGCACCGCAGTCGTGATGTTCTTCCTCGACTGGCGGCTCGCCCTCGCGACGCTGGCCGTCCTCCCCGCGATGGGGCTCGTGACCGCGTGGTTTCGCAGCCGCTCGAACCGCGCGTACCGGAACGTGCGCGAGCGACTCGGGCTCGTGACCGCAACGCTGGCGGAGGACGTCGCCGGGATGCGCGTCGTACAGTCGTTCACGCGCGAGCCCGAGCAGGAGCGAGCCTTCCGCGGGGTGAACGACCGCTACCGCGCCGCGAACTACAGCACCGTCGTCCTCAACGGCATCTACTTCCCCGCCGTCGACCTCCTCTCGTCGGTCGCGACGGCGATCGTGTTCGGCTATGGCGGCTGGCTCGTCTACCACGGCGACATGAGCACGGGCACACTGTTTGCCTTCGCGCTGTACCTCGCGAACTTCTTCGACCCGATCCAGCAGCTCTCGCAGCTCTACAACACGTTTCTCTCCGCGGTCGCGGCGCTCGACAAGATCGTCGGCGTGCTCGAGGAGGAGCCGCAGGTTGTCGATGCGCCGGACGCCGTCGAGCTGCCACGGGTCGCGGGCCGCGTCCACTTCGACGGCGTGCGGTTTCGCTACGCACCCGAGCTGCCGGAGGTGCTGCACGGGCTCGAGCTCGACGTGCCGGCGGGCACGACCGTGGCGCTCGTCGGCCACACCGGCGCAGGCAAGTCGACGATCGTCAAGCTTCTCGTGCGCTTCTACGACCCGACCGAGGGGCGGATCACGATCGACGGCCACGACCTGCGGACCGTCACGCAGCACTCGCTCCGCTCCCAGCTCGGGATCGTCCCGCAGGAGGGCTTCCTGTTCGGCGGCACCGTCGCGGAGAACATCTCCTTCGGACGCCCCACCGCCTCGCGGGAGGAGATCGAGCGCGCCGCCCGCGCCGTCGGCGCGCACGCCTTCGTCGAGGAGCTGCCCGAGGGCTACGACACGCACCTCGGCGAGCGCGGAACGCGCCTCTCGCTCGGTCAGCGCCAGCTCGTGGCGTTTGCACGGGCGCTCCTGGCCGACCCGCGGATCCTGATCCTCGACGAGGCGACGTCGTCGGTCGACATCGGCACGGAGCGCCGGATCGAGCGCGCGCTGCGGGAGCTGCTGGCCGGGCGGACCGCGTTCGTGATCGCCCACCGGCTCTCGACGATCCGCGACGCCGACCTGATCGTCGTCCTCGAGCATGGCGTCGTCGTCGAGCAGGGCACGCACAGCGAGCTGCTCGCGCGGCGCGGTCTCTACACGAGCCTCTACGGCGACTGGGCGGCAGACGTCGCCTGAGACCCGCTCGCGGCAAGTCTGCGAATCTATGCCGCATGAGACGCTGGGACCTCAGCTCCCTCGGCCCCTCGTCGGAGAAGGAGACGCCGCGTGCGCCAGGGCCCGACGCGCGACGCGTGCCGAGCACGGGTCAGCAGATGCCGCAGGTGTTGTTCTCGACGCCCGAGTGCCGCGCCGTCGTGATCCGGCTCGAGCGGGGTGGCGAGATCGGCGACCACCAGGTGCGCGAGCGTGCGCTCGTCCAGGTCATCGCCGGCGAGGTCGCGATCGAATCGGGCGGCGAGGTCGCCGAGTGCCCCGCCGGGACGCTCGTCGTCTTCGAGCCCGGCGAAAGCCATGCCGTGAAGGCGCTCGACGACTCGCGCCTACTCCTGATTCTCGCGCCTTGGCCCGCGCCGGGTCATGACCTCGCGTCGGAGGGCGATCGCGCCGAGCACCTTCCGGCGAACGCGGTCGTCGATCCGCTGCCGCCGGGTTGAGGCCTGGTGAAGGCGCTCGTCAAGAGCCGGCCCGAGCCCGGGCTCTGGCTCGAGGAGGTGCCCGAGCCCGACGTCGGGATCAACGACGTGAAGATCCGCGTCGACAAGACGGGGGTCTGCGGCACGGACGTCCACATCCACCGGTGGGACGCGTGGGCGCAGCGGACGATCCCCGTGCCGCTCGTGATCGGGCACGAGTTCGTCGGCGAGGTCGCCGAGGTCGGTTCGAACGTGAGCGGGTTTCAGCCGGGCGACATCGTGAGCGGCGAGGGCCACGTCGTCTGCGGGCGCTGCCGGAACTGCATGGCGGGGCGGCGCCAGCTGTGCGCGCACACGATCGGTCTCGGCGTCCAGCGGCCGGGCGCGTTCGCCGAGTACGTGGTGCTCCCGATGACGAACGTCTGGCACCACTGGCCCGGCGTGCCGGAGGACGTCGCCGCGATCTTCGACCCGTTCGGGAACGCGGTGCACACCGCGCTCGCGTTCCCCGTGCTCGGCGAGGACGTGCTCGTCACGGGCGCGGGCCCGATCGGCTGCATGGCGGTCGCGGTCGTGCGTCACGCGGGGGCGCGCCACGTCGTCGCAACCGACCTCAACCCGACGCGCCGCGAGCTCGCGCAGCGGATGGGCGCGACGCTCACGATCGACCCCCGGGAGCGCGAGCTTGGCGGGGTCCAGCGCGAGCTCGGGATGACGGAAGGGTTCGACGTGATGCTCGAGATGTCGGGGAACGCGGACGCGCTGCGCTCGGGCATCGCGAACATGGCGCACGGCGGGCGGATCGCGATCCTCGGCATCCCGACGGCCGCCGTCGAGCTCGACCTCGACCCGGTGATCTTCAACATGCTCACGCTCCGGGGGATCTACGGTCGCGAGATGTTCGAGACCTGGTACCAGATGAGCGTGCTCGTCGACTCGGGCCTCGACATCTCGCCGGTGATCACGCACCGGTTCCCGTACTCCGAGTTCGAGGAGGCGTTCGAGGTGGCCGCCTCGGGCGATTCCGGGAAGGTGCTTCTCGACTGGAAGGGGGCAGCGTCATGAGTTACGGCGCCGTTCGCGACGACGTCACCGCGCGGCTGGACGAGCTGCGCAGCGAGGGGCTCTACAAATCCGAGCTGACGATGACGACGCCGCAGGGCGCCCACGTCGCCGTCGAGGGCAAAGGCGAGCTGCTCAACCTCTGCGCGAACAACTACCTCGGCCTCGCGAACCACCCGGAGATGGTCGCCGCGGCGCACGAGGCGCTCGACCGCTGGGGCTACGGGATGGCGTCCGTGCGGTTCATCTGCGGCACCCAGGCGCTCCACCGCGAGCTCGAGGAGCGCCTCTCCGAGTTTCTCGGCACCGAGGACACGATCCTCTTCTCCTCGTGCTTCGACGCGAACGGCGGCGTGTTCGAGGCTCTGCTCGACGAGCGCGACGCGGTGATCTCCGACCAGCTCAACCACGCGTCGATCATCGACGGAATCCGGCTCTGCAAGGCGCGGCGCGAGCGCTACGCGAACGGCGACATGGAGGAGCTCGAGGCAAAGCTCGTCGACTGTGCGGACTCCCGTCACCGCCTGATCGCCACCGACGGCGTGTTCTCGATGGACGGCTATCACGCGAAGCTGGACGAGATCTGCGACCTCGCCGAGCGCCACGACGCGCTCGTGCTCGTCGACGACTCGCACGCCGTCGGCTTCGTCGGCCCCGGCGGACAGGGGACGCACGCCTACCACGACGTCGTCGAGCGCGTGGACATCCTCACGGGGACGCTCGGCAAGGCGGTCGGCGGCGCGAGCGGCGGGTACGTCTCCGGTCGCGGCGAGATCGTCGAGCTCCTCCGTCAACGCGCGCGGCCGTACCTCTTCTCGAACAGCCTCGCACCGGCGGTCGTCGGCGCGAGCCTCAAGGCGCTCGACCTGATCGAGCGCTCCGACGACCTCCGCGAGCGGCTCGTCGCGAACACGACAGAGTTCCGCCGGCGCATGACCGAGCTCGGCTTCGACGTCCTCCCCGGCGAGCACCCGATCGTGCCCGTGATGATCGGCGACGCTCAGCAGGCGGCGGATTTCTCCGCGAAGCTCGTCGGCCATGGCGTCTTTGCCGTCGCGTTCTCGTATCCCGTCGTGCCGCTCGGCACGGCCCGGATCCGCACGCAGATGTCGGCCGCGCACACGGACGAGGACCTCGAGCTGGCCGTCGAGGCGTTCGTCGCGGCCCGGGCGGAGGTTGCGGGCTGAGCCTCGGCTATCCAGGCGTCGCGGCGACGAAGCGGAGCAGGTGAGGCCAGAACCGCTCCCTGGCGGTCGGGTTCGCCTGGGGCGAGGCGCCTGCCAGCTGCTCGAACCAGATCGGGGTGTTTGGCGTGAATCCGACTCCGTGCCCGGCGGCCGGGTAGTCGAGCAGGACGTCGCCTCGTCCGCGGCGCTCGCGCTCGATGGCGTGGGCCATGGGGCACGAAGGCCAGACACTGTCCGCGCCACCGCAGACAAGGAGCAAACGTGCCTCGATACGTCGCACCGGAATCGCAGCCCCCGTGGTGTTCTCGTTCGGGCCGAAGCTGCATTGGTAGGGAATCGGCTGGCCGGCGAGCGTCCACGCGGGGTCCCTGCACCCCGGGAACGAGCCGACGGAGACGTTGCTGGGCGAGAGCGCGATCACGGAGTCGACGAGCGTCGGAAAGTGCGCCGCGAGGAGGAGCGCCGCCTCGCTTCCTCGCGAGCCGCCGACGACGACCAGCCGATGCGCGCCGACGCCCGGCTGGCGTCGAAGCCAGCGGAGCGCTGTGGCGAAGTACTCGAGGGGAATCTCCGCGAGCCCGCGCGGAAGTCCCGGTTCGCCGAAGTATGCGACGGAGAGCGCGGGATAGCCGTGCGCGGCGAGGAGGCTCGCGATGGGCTCGAGACCGACCCCGCCCTCGGAGCCCCCGATCAGGAGGACAGCCGGGCGCAAGCGGGCTCGCGATGCGGGTGCGTAGAACCGGCCGTAGACGCCCGTGGCGCCGAGTCGCAGTGTGCGGCTCGTGACGCGCGGACCCATCGTCAGTCGGGTCACCGTTTGGCCGGCGACGCGCCGGCCTTTCGCCGAGACGGTGATCTCGAGCGAGAACTTCCGCCGCGGGATCCAGAAGGCGACGTTGTCGCGCGGGGAAGCGACCGGACGCATCGACCACAGGAGCCCTTGCGGATGGACGCCACGGTAGGTGCCGGCGAGCGGATGTTGCGCCGAGGGATCGACGATGCCTCTCGCATCGGCCGCGAAGGTCGCCTGCGAGCGCCAGCGTGTCTGATGGGCATCGCGAGCTTCGACTCGGACCACGACGTGCTCGTTCGGCGACAGACCGTCGACTCGGAG
>DASSBV010000008.1:0-4098 GCA_035698545.1 Gaiella sp.
CCCGTCAGCTCCTTCGCGCGATCGGCGACGGCGGCGTACTCGCCCGCCTCGTAGAGCGGCCTGAACGGTGCCCAGACCTCCCAGCCGCTCACCTCGTACGCCTTGCCGGGAACTCCGCCGACCGCGACGATCGTGGTCCCGGGCTCCTCGGCGTATGCGGTCCGCTTCACCTCCGGCTCGACGTAGACGAACGTGCCCGCCGGGGCGTCGCGGCGCTCGCCGTCGAGCTCGAACACGGCGCGACCCTGCGTCACGAGGTAGAGCTCTTCGCTCCGGTCCGCCTCGTCGGCCTCGTCGTGCTCGTTGAGAATCCGGTCGCCCGTCTCGTGGCCGGTCCACGAGGTGATCCCGAACGACGAGATGCCGAAGTGGTGCCGCACAGGCCGCCAGGGTTGGCGCCCGTCGTTCAGCTCGTCGATCTCGTCGAGCCGTGCGATCGCGTACCCGCTCATCCAGCCTCCTTCGTCGCCTCTTCCCGCCGCACGCAGCGGCCCGATGGCCCCGGGAGGAGTCGAACCTCCGCACGCAGGTTCGAAGCCTGCCGCTCTATCCGCTGAGCTACGGGGCCTTGGTCCCGTCGATCGTAGACACGAGCAGGAAGAGGTGGCGGACGGGATTCGAACCCGCGACCACCGGGACCACAACCCGGGGCTCTACCAGCTGAGCTACCGCCACCGCGTGACAGAGAGGATAGCCGCGCAGCTCGGGCCCTTCCGAGCGACGAGGAGGACAACGCTTGTGGTGATTCACCACAAGCGTTGTCAGTGGGCCGCGGGCCATGCGGGTAGTGGGATGCTTCGGGGCGGATGACGGGGATGCGGCACACGCGCTACGGATGGTGGCTCGAGGAGGCGGGGCCGGTGGAGCCGACGGCGCCGCTCGAGGGTGACTCGAGTGCCGACGTGGTCGTGGTTGGGGGCGGCTACCTCGGGCTCTGGACCGCCTGGCACCTCCGGCGGCTCGAGCCCGAGCTCGACGTCGTCGTCCTCGACGCGGGGCTCGCGGGGCACGGTCCGAGCGGCCGGAACGGGGGCTTCGTCTCGACGCTGTGGGACGACCTTCAGATCCTCCGCGACCGGGTCGGCGACGTCGAGGCGCTTGCCGTCGTGCGCGCCTCCGAGCGCGGTGTGACGGGGATCGGCGAGTGGTGCGAGGAAGAAGGCGTCGACGCCTGGTTCCGCGTTGCGCCGACCCTCGTCGTGGCGACGAGCGAGGCACAGCTCGAGGCGGCCCGGGAGGGCGTCGTTGCCTGCGCCGAGCTCGGGGCGCCCGAGGAGATCCGGCCGCTCGCGGCCGACGAGCTGGCCCAGCGGTGCGACGCAGGGTTCCTCGGCGGCGCGCTGCTCCGGACGTCAGCCACCGTGCATCCTGCGCGCCTGTCCCTCGGCCTCCGCGCGAAGGCGATCGCGGCAGGGATCCGCCTCCATGAGCGGACCCCCGTGCGGCGGCTCGGGCGCGACGGGACGGCAACGACCCCAGCGGGCCGCGTGCGCGCAAGGCACGCGGTCCTCGCCGTGAACAGCGCCACCGCGGCCTTCCCGGGATACCGCCTCGCGCACGCCGTCGCCTCGAGCCACATCGTGCTGACCGAGCCGGTGCCCGACGTGCTGGAGGAGCTCGGCTGGACGGGCGGCGAGCCGATCGCCGACGGCCACACGCTGCTCCACTACTTCCGCACGACGCGCGACGGGCGGATCGTGTTCGGCTGGGGCGGAGGGCGGATGGGCTTCGGCGGGAGGCGTCTGGGAACCCTCGAGGTCGACCGGCAGGCGGCGCGCAAGGCGCGCGCCGACCTGCTCAGGCTCTTCCCCCAGCTCGCGGGCCGACGGCTCACGCACGCCTGGGGCGGCCCGATCGACGTCTCGCCGACGCACCTGCCGATCTTCGGAAGCCGCCGGCGGGTGCACCACGGCTTCGGCTTCACCGGGAACGGCGTCGGCCCGTCCTACCTCGGCGGGGAGATCCTTGCGCGGCTCGCGCTCGACCGGCGCGACGAGCTGACGCGCCTCGCAATCGTCGAACCCGAGCGGAAGCTGATGCCGCCCGAGCCGCTCCGCTGGGCCGGCGGGACGGCGATCCGTGCGGCGCTGATCCGCGCCGACGCAGCGGACGAAGAGGGCCGCCGGCCCGGGCCGCTCACCCGTCTGGTAGCGGGGCTCCCGCGCAGGCTCGGCCTACGCCTTCCTCGCTGACCGCGCGATGACGCTGCACTAATCTCCCGCGGATGGCGCGCGACCTCCCGCAGATCGCGCTGGAGATGCCCTCGGAGGCTCGCGACGTGCTCCGCTCGCTCGGGCGCACGGAGGACGTCCGACTCGCGCCCGACGGTCGGCGATTGGCGATCGCGTGCTACTGGCGAGACGCGATCGCGGTCGGCGACGTCGAGCTCGCGCGGACGCCGTCCGGGCCGACGGCGGCGCTCACGCGTCTCGAGCTCCACAGCTCACCGGTTCTGCGCGAGCCGCACGGCCTCGACTGGCGCGACGACGAGACGCTCGTCGTCGCCAACCGCGCCGGCGGCGTCGCGCTCTTGCGCCTGGCGGGTGGCGAGCTCGTCCCGATCGGCAGGCCCGTGGACGTGGACGCCCCGGGCTCTCTGGCGGTCCGGCCGCTCGACGGCGGTTCCCACGAAGTCCTCGTCTGCGAGAACTGGCGGAACGAGATTGCGAGGCTCGTGATCGACGAGCACGGCGACATTCGTGTGGCGCCGGCTGCTCAGCGGGCGTGGCTCGATCTCCCGGACGGGGTGGCGCTCGGGCGGGACGGGCGATGGCTCGCGGTGAGCAACCACAACACGCACACCGTCTTCGTGTTCGACCGTGAGGCCGGAGAGAACGGTGATCCAGCCACTGTGCTCCGCGGCGTCGACTACCCGCACGGGCTCCGGTTCGCGGCGGACGACCGCATGCTGCTCGTCGCCGACGCCGGCGCGCCGCACGTCCACGTGTTCGCGCGGCCGGGGGAGGTGTGGCGCGGAGCGTCGTTCCCTGCCGCGACCGTCGCGGTCCTGGACGACCCGACCTTCCGGCGCGGTCGCCACAACCCGATGGAGGGCGGGCCGAAGGGAATCGACCTCGATCCGAGCACGGACGTGGTGATGGTGACCTGCGAGGAGCTTCCGCTCGCGTTCTTCGACGCCGCGGGGCTGCTCGGGCGGCCCGAGGAGCTCGGGGTCGACGCTGACGCGCTTCTGCGGCAAGAGCTCGAGGCGCTCGGCGCAGTGCAGCGCGAACGGCAGGAGACCGACCGCCTCCGCGCCGAGCTCGCTGCCATTGTGGCGACCAAGGCGTGGCGGCTCACGGCGCCTGCGCGGCGTCTCTACGGGGGCCTGCGAGGCGCTGCGAGACGTGGCCGTTCGCCAGGAGACCTGGCCAGCGCGGCCGACGTGTCCCGGCGAGAGGCGGTCGACGCCTCGCGCTAGGTCCTAGGTCGCGCCGGATCGGCCGGCGTTTTCGTCGCTGAAGCGCGTGAGGACATCGGCGAGGCTGAGCCCGTCCGGAACGTCCTCGGGCATCTCGGCCACCGCACGCTCGGCGAGATCCGCGTAGACGGCCGCCAGGGAGCGGAACAGGTCGGGGGTGAGCCCCGCCGCCTGCTGTGTCTCGGCGATCTCCTCCATCTCCGCGACGTAGCGCCAGGCCTTCGCCGACGCAACCCCGAGTGTCGTCCCCGTCCGATCGGCATCGACCAGCCCGGAGGAGACCAGATCGGCGAGGACGTGGTCGACCACCCCGTGGGTGTTGGCCGTGCGGAGCGCTTGCGCGAGAACCGCGATGCGCCCCTTGTACACCGACGCCGTGCACATCTTCACGGCCGACGCGTCGCCGACGACATCGCTGACCACGACGCGCTCGACGCCCGCGAACGGCAGCGCGGCGACCTCCGCAGCACGCGGTCCCGAGAGATAGATGCGCGTCGTCCCGGGACTGCGAGGCGGCGGACCGGAGATCGAGCCGTCGACGGTGTCGGCTCCCACCGAGCCGAGGGTCGTCGAGACCTGACGGGCCTTGGCGGGGGAGATCGCATTCAGCTCGGCGACGAGCGGGCGCGCGTCGCCGCTCTCGCGCTCGAGAGACCGTGCGGCGTCGAGCGCGGCCT
>DASSBV010000009.1:0-13726 GCA_035698545.1 Gaiella sp.
GGCGCGCGGGCAGCGCGACTGGCTCGATCCCGTCGGGCACGAGCTCCGGGTGGCGCGTGACTGCGGCGAGGCGGATCCCCACCGCCGAGGCGGGGCCGGGCAGCGTACGGAGCAGGTTCCGCACGTAGCTCTCGTCGCCCGTTCGGTGGCGGCCGAGCACGTCGGCGTCCACCACGACGACGGTCATACGGCTCTTCCGACCACG
Source organism: Gaiella sp. (assembly GCA_035698545.1). Lineage (GTDB taxonomy): Bacteria > Actinomycetota > Thermoleophilia > Gaiellales > Gaiellaceae > Gaiella. The sequence goes on from DASSBV010000009.1 coordinate 206, forward strand.
TCCGCAACGAACGTGTCTTCGTGCCTGGCACGCTTTCCTGTCCCTTGCAGACGGCTTGACACGTATGCATCTTGTGCCATCCGGACACGGCCAAATCGAACATGGCCACGTGCCTGGCACGATCGAGCCTGTGGCGTGATCGCATGCCGATGCGTCATGCGAGCTCCCGCCAGAGCGCCTCGACGAGATCGGCCGAGCGCTCCCACGTGAAGGACGCGGCCCTCGCTCGGCCGGCCGCAACGAGCTCCTCGCGCCGCCGGCCTGCCTCCTCGATCCCCGCGGCGATCACAGCCGCGTCCCGCGGATCGACGAGGACTGCTGCTCCGCCCGCGACCTCCTCGGTCGCGCCGCCGCGACTCGTGATGACGGGCGTGCCGCACGCCATCGCCTCGACCACCGGAAGCCCGAACCCCTCGTACAGCGACGGATAGACCAGACACCGCGCCCCCCGCATGAGCGCTGCGAGCTCCTCGTCGCTCGGCTCGCCGAGCCATCCGTCGGCCTCGACCCCGCCCCAGCCGGCGGCCCCCGCCACCCGCAGCTCGACGCCGGCGAGCCGTGCCGCCGCGACGGCCGCCTGGAGGTTCTTGCGGGGCTCGAGCGTGCCGACGGCGAGCACGTAGTCGCCTTCGGCCCGGTCGCCGGCCGGCGTGAACACCGGGTCGACCGCGTTCGGCACGATCCTGATCCGCTCCACAGGGACATCGAGCAGCTCGACGAGCTCGTGCCGGGTGAAGGCCGAGACGCAGACGATCGCGTCGGCAGCCGAGACGCCCGCCCGGAGCGCGCGTGTTCCCGTCGCCCGATGCCAGCGCGGAAACGCCTCCGGATGACGAAGGAGCGCGAGGTCGTGCACGGTCACGACGAGTGGGGCCCGGGGCCGGAGCGGCGCCCGAAACGTCGTGCAATGGAGAACGTCCAAGCCGGCGGAGGCTCTCCCGAGCCGGAGCGGGTACCAGACGGCGTCGCGCCGCACGCTCGCGAGCCGGCCCGATCCGCCGGCCGAGAGCCCGACGAGGTCGAGCCCTGGCCGACCGCGGAGCGCCCCGAGCAGACCCTCGACGTGGCGTGCCGTCCCGGCGCGGGTGAGCACGAGCGGCGAGGTGTCGATCCCGACTTTCAGGGTCTGGTGATTCAACCTGGACACGAGCTCACGGCGCGGCCCGCCGGATCGCCTCCCGCGGCTCCGGATAGCGGAGCTGCGCGACCGCGGCGTCCCGCTCGAGCCATCGCACCGCGACGTGCTCGTCGTCGAGCTCCGGCTCCCAGCCCGCCGGCGCGTCGGCGACGAACGGCCAGACCCTGATCCGCTCGGTCCCCGCCGGAAAGCGCGCTCGCACGGGCTCTGGGTCGCCGGAGAGGTCGTACGAGAGCGAGCCTCCGAGCAGCCGCGGTTGGGCGACGAGGCCGGTCTCCTCCTCGAGCTCCCGCGCCGCGGCCTTCGCCGGCTCCTCGCCCCAGTCGACGCCGCCTGCGACGAGATGCCAGTAGCCGAGCTTCTCGGGCGAGCGGAGGAGGACGAGATACTCGGGGGCGCCCTCGCCGGGCCGTCGCACCACGATGGCCACTTCCTCAGGCCGCCGATCACCCATCAGCCGCGCTCCTCGAGGGCCGCGAGCATCGTTCTCCCGGTCTCGTTCCACGTGAACCGCGCGGCGTGGGCGAGACCGCGCTGCACGAGCTCGTCGCGCCGCGCGAGCGCCTCGCGGACCCCGGCGGCGATCGACTCCACGTCGAGCGGGTCGACGCGCACGGCCGCGTCGCCGCACGCCTCGTCGAGCGACGGGTGTGCGGACGCGACGACCGGAGTCCCGCAGGCCATTGCCTCGATCACGGGCATCCCGAACCCCTCGTAGAGGGAGGGATAGACGAGCGCCGTGGCGCTGCGGTAGAGGCTGCCGAGGTCCTCGTCCGGGATATAGCCGAGCCGCCGGATCCGCGGGTCGGCGAGGTCCGGGCGGTCGCCCCACCCCTCGCCGCCGACGAGGGTGAGCCCGAGCTCGCCGTCGAGCAATCGCCACGCCTCGACGAGCCGCGCGAGGTTCTTGCGCGGCTCGATCGTGCCGAGCCCGAGGATCGCCGGCCCGCCGAGATGCGCCGACCAGCCCTCGGGTGTCAGCCCCGGATCGAGGCCGGGCGGCGCATGGACGATCCGGTCCGGCTCGATGCCGAGCGTCTCGCCGAGGTCGGCGGCGGTGAAGCGGGAGTTCGCGAAGACGACGTCGCACGTGGCGGCGGCGTTCCGCGCCTTGTGGGTGTGCATCGAGATCGTGCGGGCGGTGCACCACTCGGGGTGGTGGAAGGGGACGAGGTCGTGGAACACCGTGGCGCGGACTCCGCCGCGCTGGGCGGGGTACATCCACTCGCTGAAGAGGAAGGCATCGAGCCGACCCGCGAGCCGCTCGACCGCGGGATGTCCGAGGCGGCTCCAGCCGGTGCGCAGCGCATGCGACGCAGGCAGGGGAATGAGCCTCCGCGCGGCCGGAATGCCCTCGAGCCCCGCACGAATCCTCGCAGGGCCGAGCAGGCTCGTCGGCGCGAAGGCGACGAGCTCGTGGCGACCCGCAGCAGCCTTGCTCATCCCGGCGAGCGAGCCCCGGATGTAGTTCCCGATCCCCGTGCGGGGATGCGAGAGAGGCGAGACGTCGACGACGATCCTCATGCCGGACGGTGGTAGACGAACGAGTCGAAGTGCACGCCGAGCGGGCGCGTGTCGGTGCTTCCCTCGATGCGATTCGCGGGGATCCGGGTCGGGGTCACGAGGAAGTCCACCGTGCAGGTCCCGTCGACCGCGGTGAGGGGCACGCGCAGCCGCACCACGTCGGTCGGTGGGACCGAGATCCTCGCGACGGGCCGCCCCCGTACCGAAGCGAGCACGTCGGTCAGCTCGCCTCCGACGAGGTTCGGGTCGGAGTGGAGCCCGACGTCCAGCTCGCCCCCGCTGCAATGCCGTCGTGTCCACCGGACGTTCCGCCCGGACCACGTGTCGTTCGGGTAGATGCCGGTGAGCGACGTCGTCGACGAGAGCGGCCCCTCGAGGCGCCAAAGCGTGATCCCGAGCGGGAGGTCGGCCGCGACGATCTCGCCGTCAGGGCTGATCGACCCGTCGAGCAGTGCATAGGGAGCGTCGATCGTCTGGCCGGTGGCGGTGCGCAACGTCCCGTCTGGAGCGGGCCTGACGGCGGTCTCGCCAATGCCGCCGGGTGTCGGAGCAACGGTGTAGTAGACGTCGCCCACCGCCCGGTTGAAGAACTCGTTCTGGTTGACGGTGAACCGGTCGGCGCGGCCGGTCCAGAGGACGGCGACCGAGCCGTCGCCTTCCACCTGCCGGTCGATCCAGTCGCGGTCGACGCCACGGATGCCCGTGTACAGCGCGCCCCGCCCCGCCACCAGGACGCCGTGCGGCCCTGCCCAGACCGGTTGTGAGAGCACCACGAAGAGCACGAACAGCACGAGCGGCACCACGATCGCCTTCCGCGCAGGGATGAACGCCAGGATGGCGAGGAAGGCGAGCGCTCCGACCAACACTGTGAGCCGGTACGAGCCGCCGACCAGGTACTCGTTCACCGTCCAGAGCGGGATCAGCGAGAACGTGTCGGACTTCGCCGGCTCGCCGACGAAGCGGTCGTACGGGAACGCGGTGACGAGCCCGACCGCGATCACGGCGCCGACGCCGAGCGCCAGCGCGGGGCGCGGAGCTCCGAGCTCGACCCAGGCGAGCAGCACGATCACGAGGAGCGGCGCGAGGAAGAAGAGGTATCTGTCCTGCACGCGGTCCGAGGCGAACCGCGAAGCGAAGGCCGCAACGACGAGGGTCGACGTCGCGACGAGCGAGAGCGTCGCCGCGAGGTGCGCCTGGAGCGCCGGCGCCAGCCGCCGTGCCTGAAAGAGCAGCACGATTAGCGCGACGACGGGGACGACGCAGACGTAGAGCGTGACCACTTCCACGTGCCAGAGCCAGAACCGCAGCACCTGCCCCACGTCGTAGCCCCCTTCTCCCACGACGCTGTAGGCACCGAGCAGGTCGGAGATCGACCCGCCGCGGAGCAGCTGGCCGCCGAGCACGAGGAGCACGATCGCGACCGCGGCTGCCACGAACGGGAGGAACGAACGAAGCACCTTCGCGTCCCAGCGCAGGAGCGCCAGCACGAACGGCGCGAGCACAGCGGCCGCGACGAAGCCGAGCGCCTGCGAGCGCGTCGCGATCGCCGCGACGAGCACGACGGCCAGCAACCCGACGCGCATGAGGGACGGCCGCTCGAGCACCAGCACGAGGACCCACGCGAAGAGCAGGGCAACGGGGTAGAAGAGGTTCTCCGTGACGATCGTCGCGGTGTAGGCCATCGACGGGACGACGAGAGCCAGCGCAGCAGCGAGCAGCGCGAGCCAACGTCCGACGACGCGGCGGGCGAGCAGCCACGCGGGCACGGCGGCGAGCGACATTGCGAGCGCGTTCGTCGCCTTCGCGGCCGCGTACGCGTCGGGCAGCGAGTCGAACAGCCGATAGGCAGGGGTGATGAGGGCCGGGTAGAGGATGCTGTACCCGTGCACCGGCACACCGCGAATGGCGAACGAGCCGGTGTCCGCGAGGCTCTTCGCGAGCTCCGAGTAGATCAGCTCGTCGACGAAGATGTACGGGCCCGGCATCTCGTGGACGAGCCACAGCCGTCCGAGCACGGAGAGGGCGACGATCCCCGTGAGCCAGGCGGCGTCCGGGATCCGGGCCGCCCGCTCGCGCAGCGAGCTACCCACCGAGGCGGTCTAGCTCGGACAGCCGACCTGCGATCTCCGACGCCTCGGGAGTGCCCGGGGCGACTCCGACCGACGCAGCCGCGTCACTCACCTCGCGCAGCACCTCCGCCTCGACCGCCTCCCCGCCCGTCATGCGCTCGAAGGCCGCTGCCTGGAGCTCCGCGACGCGGCCCAGGTCGTGCGTCGTCTGCGCGAGCTTCCGCGCTGCCTCGCCCATCACCCGCCGCACGTCCGGCCGCTCGGCGAGAAGCCGCAGCGCCGCCTCGAGCTCCGCGGACTCCTCCTCTCCCACGGTCGCCTTCAGCGCGACGTCGCCGGGGAGCTCGGCGAACCAACCCGCATCCGAGACGACGAGCGGCTTGCGGAGAACCAGCGCACGGATCGCGGTGCCGGACGTCTCGCCCATCGTCGGCGACCGCAGGCTGACGTGGATGTCGCACGCCCCCATCAGCGCCCACAGCCTGTGCTCGTCGACGTAGCCCTCGCGCACGATCCCCGCGTCGTCGAGCCCGAGCCGCTGGAGCCGCCGCTCGAGATCGAAGCCGGGCGAGGTCGCGCCTACGAGGAGCAGCCGCGCGTCCGGATGTGTCGAGCGGAGGCGCGCGAACGCCTCGAGCAGCTGCGGCACCCGCTTGCTCTGGTTGACGTTCCCGAACGCGCCGATCAGCGGCTCCCCTTCGATCTCCGCCGGCCCGACCTGCGGGTCGGGCCACGCTGGGTGCGGCACGACCGCCACCGGGCCCTCGTAGCCCGCGCCGCGGACACGCTCCTCGACGTAGCGCGAGTGGACGACGAGGCCCGTTGCGAGCGAGAGCACCTCGCCGGCGAGCGGGAAGTCCTCGGGTCTCGCCTCCCAGAGCGGCGGGATCCTTTTGTCGAGCACCCCGTGACCGAGGAGGCGCCCGACGACGCCGTGCTCCCGCTCCATCGCGTCGAGATAGCCGTGCCCGTCGCGACGGCCGATCGTGACCCCGGCGACGAGATGGTGAAGGACGAAGTCGTGCAGCACGACGATGCCGGATGATCGCCGGAGCGCATCGAGAATCCACCCGTGTGCCTCCGGGTTGTTGCCGATGTGGTAGACAGCAGCCTCGGCATTACGCGGCGGGCGCTTGGTGCCGCGCTTGACCGCCGTCACGTCGAGGCGCTGCCGAAGCGCAGGCAACAGGAGCGCCGAGTAGTCGGCGATCCCCGAGCTTTCGGGCGGCATCGGGGAGAAGTACGCCACCCTCACGAGAGAAGCCTCGCGATCGCGCGATCCCACGTCACCTCATCGGCGAGCGCCTTGCCGGCCTTGCCGAAGGAGGCGGCCTCGGCCTCGTGCGCGCGGAGCCAGCTCGCCGCCTTGCCGATCTCGGCGGGGTCCGGCGCCACGACCAGCCCGGTCTCTCGGTCGTGGACGACGTCGAGCGGGCCGCCGGCGTCGGTCGTCGTGATCACCGGTTTTCCGGAGAGGAACGCCTCGTACGGGCCCATCCCGAAGTCCTCGTCGACCGGCGCGTAGTAGAGCGCGGTGCACGTCGCGTACAACTCGGCGAGCCGTTCGGGCGAGACCCGGCCCTCGAAGCGGACGCGCCCGTCGAGGCCGCGCGCGCGAGCCACCTCCTCGAGCCGGTCGCGATCGGGCCCGTCGGAGACGATCACGACGTCGAAGCCCTGCTCGAGCGCGGCGGCGTCGAGGAGGAGGTCGATCCGCTTCGCGAGATCGAGCCGGCTCGCGGAGAGGATGAAGCCTTCTGCGGCCTCCGTGCGGTAGGGGAGCGCCTGCGGCGGGTGAGGCAGCACCTCGCCCTCGAGGCCCGTGGAGCGGGCGAGCCGCCCGGCAACGTTGGCGGAGGTCGCGAAGAGACGCGTCGCCTCGCCGAGCGCGAGCCGGTCGAGGTCCTGGACGCGTCGCCGGAGTGCGCGGTCCTCCGCAGACGGCCCGAACTGGCCGAGCTCGGTCCCGTCGAGCTCGTAGGCCTGCCGAAACTGATGGACGAGCCAGACGCGCTTCTCGCGGTGACGGACGACGTACGAGGGGAACTTCGTCGCGACGACCACGTCGATCTTTCTGCCGTCTGCCTCCTCGAGGTCGAGCATCCGCCAGAGGAATGCCTGCGTCAACACGCGTGCGCCGGGATACCACTTGAACGGGACCGAGACGAGATCGGCGTCGTGGCCGCGCGCCTGGAGCTCTGCGACGAGCTCGTCCGTGAAGATCTCGACGCCGCCGCGCGCGAACGGCACCTGCGGGCGGAGCACCGCGATGCGCATCGGGGCTCTTAGCGCTTCTCCGCCCCGCGGAGAAGCGCGAGCTCACGCTCGAGCGTCGCGACACGCTGCTCCAGGTCGTCCACCAGCCGGAGCGCGGCCGCGTTGAACGACCGCTGGTCGTACGCGAGCGGCTCGACGTACCAGCGCATCACCTTGCGCAACACGGCCTTGACCGGCGTGCCGAGCCCGCCGCGGACGCCGGGCCGGAGGCGCAGCGACCGGTCGGCGGAGACGGGCCAGAGCCGCTCGGCTTCGGCGCGTGCCGCGAGACGGTCGCTCTCGCCGTGCTCGCCGCCTGCTCCGGGGTCGGCGCCCGAGCGCCGGATCTCCTCGCGCAACGCCGTGAAGAGCGCCTCGACGTCGACGTCCTCCGCCGACGGAAAGCCGTTGTCCGTCGCCTCGTCCGACACCGGTGGGCAGTGTAGCCGCGCCTCCGGTGCGTTCCCGCACCGCGGCCGGTGTCCGACTTGAAGTCGGACACCAGGCGATCCGCACCACGCCGGTGTCCGACTTGAAGTCGGACACCTAGGATCAGCCGATGCGCGTCGGGCTCTCGCTCCTCACGCTCGTACCGGGCATCTCGGGCGGGTCGGAGACGTACGCACGCGAGCTCTGCCGTGCGCTCGCACGGGTCGGAGAGCATCAGTACGAGGTGCTGGCGCCGACGCTCGCGCCCGAGGCTGGGGGCGGGCTCGAGACCGTCGTCGCGACGGGCTACCCGGCGGCGACCACGATCCCCGGACGGCTCCGGGCGATGGCCGGCGCGTCGACGCGACCTGGTGGGCTGGCCGAGAGGCTCGCCGGCGCGGACGTCGTCCACTACCCGCTCACAGTGCCGGTCCCGCCCGTCGATCGGCCGACGATCCTCACCCTTCTGGATGTCCAGCATCTCGACCTGCCGGAGCTTTTTCCCCGCGGAGAACGGGTCTTCCGCCGACTCGCCTACGACCGCGCCGCCCGGAAAGCGGACCGGGTCGTCGTCATCAGCGAGTGGACCCGCGGACGGGTCGTCGAGCGGCTCGGCCTCGACCCCGGGCGCGTGCACGCGATCCACCTCGCGGTCGACCACGAGCGCTTCTCGCCGGACCCCGGTGCGGAGCGAGAGCCGTTCCTCCTCTATCCGGCGCGGCCCTGGCCACACAAGAACCACGCGCGCCTCTTCGAGGCCTTCGCGCGGCTCCGCGTCGAGCTCCCGGAGCTGCGCCTCGTGCTCACCGGAGTCGGGCACGACGCAGCCCGCCTGCCTCCGCAGGTCGAGGCGCTAGGCGGGGTGCCGACGGGCGAGCTCGTCTCCCTGTACCGCCGTGCTGCGGCGGTCGTCTTCCCCTCGCTCTACGAGGGCTTCGGCCTGCCGCCGCTCGAGGCGCTCGCCTGCGGCTGCCCGGTCGCGTCGTCGAACGCAGGCTCCCTGCCCGAGGTGCTGGGGGACGCCGCGGTCCTGTTCGATCCCAACGACGTGGATGCCATCGCCGCGGGCGTGTCCGCGACCCTCGCGCGAGCCTCCGAGTTGAGCGCACGCGGACCGGCGCACGCGGCAGCCTTCACCTGGGAGGCGACGGCGCGCGCCCACGACGAGGTCTACGCGCTCGCTCGCTCCGCCTGAAGCCGCTCGAGGTCGGCCGCGACGAGGAGCTCGACGAGCTCGTCGAAGCTGACCTCGGGCGTCCAGCCGAGCACCCGGCGCGCCTTCGAGGCGTCGCCCACGAGGTCGTGCAGCTCCACGGCGCCCCGGTAGAGCGAAGGATCCGAGCGAACGTGGTCGCGCCACTCGAGCCCGACCGCCGCGAAGGCCCGCTCGACCAGCTCCTCGACAGAATGCGACACGCCGGTGGCCACGACGTAGTCGTCGGGCTCCGAGTGCTGGAGCATCAGCCACATCGCGCGCACATAGTCGCCGGCGTAGCCCCAGTCACGCCGTGCGCTCAGGTCGCCGAGCACGAGCTCGTCCTCGAGGCCGAGCGAGATCGCCGCCGCGGCACGCGCGACCTTCCGCGGCAGAAACTGGACGGGGCGGAGCGGCGACTCGTGGTTGTAGAGGATCCCGCACGCGGTGAACATGTCGTACCGCTTGCGGTAGCTGGCCGCGATGAAGTGCGCGTACGCCTTGGCGACGCCGTACGGCGTCAGTGGGCTCGGCGCGGTCGCCTCGCTCTGCGGCGTCTCTCGCGGCTCGCCGAAGATCTCACTCGACGAGGCCTGGTAGAAGCGAATCGAGGGGTCGACCTCGCGGATCGCCTCGAGCATCGACGTCGCGCCGACGGCGGCGAACTCGGCGGTCAGGATCGGCTCGTCCCACGAGCGGGGCACGAAGGAGGGTGCCGCAAGGTTGTAGACCTCGGTCGGGCGCGTCGTACGCAATGCGTCGACGAGCGACTCCCGGTCGAGGAGATTCGCCGCGACGAACTCGACCTCAGAGCCGAGCTCGCCCAGGTTCTCGTCGTACGAGGCGGGGTCGCGTCGCACGACCCCCGCCACGTGGTAGCCCTCCCCGAGGAGCAGCGCGGTGAGCAGCGCGCCGTCCTGCCCGCCGACGCCCGTGACCAGGGCACGACGGCTCATGTCTGCTCCAGCGGACGCGTCGCGATCACCACCAGCTCCATTCCCTCCCCGTCGGTCTCGGCGTCGAACCCGGCAGCGCGTACGACATCGGGAAGGTCACGGCCGAAGTCGGTGTGGACGAGCATGTCGGCGCGCCGCGTCACCAGCGCGAACGGCCCTCCGCCGCGGCCGTGGTGCTCGGCCGGGAGGTCCGAGCGTGCGCGGGTCGAGTCGAGCGACGGGTGGACGGGGACGGTGAACACGTGGCGTCCTCCGGGCCGGAGCACCCTGCGGGTCTCGCGCAGCGCGGCGTAGGGATCGGGAACGTGCTCGAGCGTCTCGGACGTGAGAACGAGGTCGAAGCTGTCGTCGTCCCAGGTCAGCGATTGGATGTCCTCCTGCGGATACTCGACGTGCGTGAGGCCGGGCGCCTCGGCGAGAAACGGGTGCATGCGGCCGATGCTGTTGATCTCGGCGATCCGGAGGGCACGGAAGGCATCCTCGCGCACGAGCCCTGCGAGCGTCGTCGCTCTTTCGGCATACAGGTCGACGAGCACGCTCGCGATGCGCCGGACGCGGAGGCTCGAGCCGCACCGCTCGCAGAAGAGGCTCTCCCGCGCCGCGAGCGCATCGCCCCATCGCGCGGCGAGCTCGCGGGAGAGCACCCAGCTCGAGTAGCGCTGCCGTCCGTCCCAGCCGCACACGGCGCACGTGCCCTTCTGGTCGCGGCGCCCGTCGCCGGGGCGCCGCAGATGGAGCAGCAGCCAGAGCCCCGGATCGTCGCGAAGGCTCGCCGTCACCGGACATCCCTCGGCCCGAGCCGCGTCCGGGCGGCGTCTCGCAGCCCCTCCACGACCGCTCGCAGCCCACGACGGCGCGACGGTGAGCGAAGCGCCTGAACGGCGAACGCCGCGGCCGCCTCTGCCCTGCGTCGCACCGTGCCGAGCCGGCCGAGAGGAGCGGCGCGCTCGGCGACGACGAGCCCGTTGCGGACGGCGTAGTACAGGGAATCGGGCGACGACGCGCCTCCCGTCGACGCCGACACGCGGTGGCGCACGACGCTCGCAGGGACCACGAGGATGCGGAGGCCCGCGGCGTGCGTGCGCAGCGACCAGTCGACGTCCTCGGCGTACGCGAAGAGCGTCTCGTCCAACAGGCCGACTCGCTCGAAGACCGAGCGCGGGACGAGCATCGCTCCACCGCACGCGCGGTCGGTCTCGTACGGGGCGGCGTCCGCGGGGATCGGTGGGCTTCCATATCCGGTGTGGCGACCCTGGTGCCCGCGGCGGGGATCGTATGCGGCGCCCGCGTACCAGATGCGAGAGCCGTCGCCCTCGAGAATCTGCGAGCAAGCGGCTCCGACGCGGCCTTCGGCCGCCTCGACGAGGGGCTCGAGGAAGCCGGCGTCCGCGACAGCGTCGTTGTTGAGCAGCATGACGAGATCCGCTCCGCCGGCGAGCGCCGCCTCGACACCGACGTTCACCCCGCCGGCGAAGCCGCGATTCTCGTCGAGCTGGATCAGGGTGGCGTCCGGAAACTCCTCCGCGACGGCCGCAGGCCCTCCGTCGGTGGATCCGTTGTCGACCACGACAACCGACAGCGTCGGGTAGGTGGCAGCACGCAGCGAGCGCAGGCAGGCGAGCGTGTCGTCACGGCCGTTCCACCCGAGAACGACGGCGGCGACGCGCGCGCTCAGGCGTGCCCCAGCAGGTAACGCCACCGCCAGGCCGGCAGCGGGCCGCGCGGAACGCGGGTCCAGAGTCCCATGCGGCGAGTGTACGAAGGACTACCGCAGCGCACGGAGGTACGCCCAGGAGCGGACGAGACCGGGCGGCCTGAACAGGACGACGGCGCCCACGTAGACGAGGAGGGCGATCGTCGCCGCCGCGGCCGGTCCGAGTAGCCAGGCGCAGAGCGCGAAGCTCACGGCGGCGGTCGCGCCCACGACGACCGTCGCGGTGAGCAGGTCTCCGACCGTCGCCCGCAGGGCGTCGAGGAGCACCAGCAACCACGCGAGGGCGAGAGCGGTGGAGATCGCGAGGGCGATCGCCAGGCCCCAGAGCCCGGCCAGGGCCTGACCGGCGAAGGCGATCGGCACGTGCGCCGCGACCACGGCGAGCGCGACGAGCGGCAGGCGCCCGGCACGCTGCGCGACGAAGACCACCGGAAACGTGACGGAGAGCGCGACCGAGACGACCATGTACGGGGCAAACGCGACGACGAGCCGGCCGATCTGCGAGCCGACGCCCTCGCCGTACGACGGGCCGAGCACCCGCTCCACGATCTCCGCACCCGCCACGGCGAAGACGCCCGCCGTCGCGGCGACCACGACGAGCGCAAGCCACGAGGACGCGTCCACGTGCCGCGCCACCCGGGACGGGTCGAGGCGCGCGCGCGTCAGCGGCACGGACGTGACGAGACCCAGAGACGAGGCCGTCACCCCGACGACGCCGGCGGCGAGCAGGTACGCGTAGCCGAAGCTCGTCACCGCGCCGACGCCCTCGCGCGCCGCGAGCGGGAGGCACACGAGATAGACCGCCTGCAACGCGAACGGGAGCGCGGCTCCCCCGAGCAGCTCCAGGAGCCTGGTCCAGGTCCCCGAGAGGTCCGCGCGGGCGGCGGCCGCGGGCATCGCCTCCGAACGGGCACGCCGCGCCAGCCACAGAGCGGGAAGCAGCGTCGCGATGGCCGCGTTGAGCGCCATCCCCCACGCCACCGCGATCGTCCCGTCCTGGTCGATCCGAAGGACGATCAACGCGAGGCCGACGACGCTGCCCGTCACGTAGCCGACGGCGGCGACCACGTAATCGTCGAGGGCCGCGAGCGCGCTGGCGAGCAGCCCGGCGACGAACTGGCCGATACCTGCGACCACCATCCACGGCAGCGCTTCCGACGCCGCGTCGAGCGCCTCGGTCGGCCCGGAGCCCGTGAGGACGTCGGCGATCGGGCGGGCGGCCAAGATCGCGACGAGGAGGGCCGGAACCGCAACCGTCGCCATCGCGATGGCGTATGCGACGGTCTCCGACGAGAGACGCCCGTCGTCACGGGCCCGCGCGAGGCGGGGCAGCAACGTGACCCGAAACGCGTTCGCGGCGAGCGCGAACACGATGAACACCCCGTAGGCGGCGAAGAAGCCGTCGGTCTCGGCGGTGCGTCCGAGCTCCCGCGCGATGATCACGCCGACGACCGCGGCAAGCCCCGTCTGCACGGCGATCGCCAGCGCCGTGACAGCCCCCGTCGCGAGGGAGCCCAGGCCGGTCGAGGCGGGAGATGGTTGACCGGTGATCGGCGTGACGTCCGGGGCTTCATCCGGTTCGCGCCGATTGCCGGTCAACCATCTAATCTTCTCCACCGACGCGGAAGCCTACGGCGCGCGTCACTCGACTCGATGGCGAACGACACGATCTGGAGCGAGAACGACCTCGTGGACCTGCGTCGCGAGTTCGCGGACGTCTACGGCGGCCGCACCGTCCTCGTGACGGGCGCCGACGGCTTCATGGGCTCCCACCTGACGGACGCGCTGGTCGCGCTCGGGGCAAACGTCCACGCGTTCGTCCGCGCCACCTCGAGCGGCGCGCTCAACAACATCGGGCACCTCCGCAACGACCTCAAGGTGCACTTCGCCGACCTCACTGACCGCACCTCCATCGACTACCTCGTCCGCGAGTTGCGCGAGGCGCCCGACAAGCCGTACGTCTTCCACCTCGGTGCCCAGGCGCACGTCGGCGAGTCGTGGCACCGGCCGTACGAGACCGTGATGGCGAACACGATCGGGACGCTGAACCTCCTCCAGTCGATCGTCGACTGGGGCCTCGAGCTCGAGAAGTTCGACACCGCAGGCACCTCGGAGGAGTACGGAAACGTCCGCGACGACGTCACCGACCACCACACGTTCGACGACGCCGGGGCATTGATCCTCCACGAGCGCTCGCCGATCAACCCGAAGTCGATCTACGCGACCGCGAAGGTCGCGGC
>DASSBV010000010.1:0-7372 GCA_035698545.1 Gaiella sp.
CTCGCGGGCCACAGTCAGGCAGGCTGGATCATGCCGCTCGCCGCGTCACGCGAGGCAGCAGTCAGGTTCCTCGTTACGTTCTCCGGGCCGGCGGTGACAGCGGACGAGAACGACCTCTATCAGTCGCTCGCCGGCGAAGGCGACCGGCCCCAGCGGATGACGGATGCCGCGATCGACGCGCGAGTCGAGCGCTCCGGCCCGGGCGGCGTCGACCCGATTCCCTCGATCGCGGCGCTTCGGATCCCCGCGCTCTGGCTGTACGGCGGCCTCGATCACATCGTCCCGCCGCGCCTCTCCGCGAAGCGCCTGGCGCCCCTCACCGCCGAGGCCGGCCGCGACTTCACGGTCTGGACGTTCCCGAGGGCGAACCACGCGCTCGTGGAGACGAAGACGGGGCTCACGTCCGAGATGCTCCGCTCCGACCGCTACGCCCGCGGCATGTTCCCGCGCGTCGGCGCGTGGCTCCGAGCGCACCGCCTCTCCTAGAGAAGAGCGCAAGTTACAAGTTGCAACTTGCCCCTGTTCGCGCTCAGGTGTCCATTTCGCGGTCGCCCGTTCGTCTCATGGGCGACACGTCGACAGGAAGGACGGACATGCAGTACGTGATGCTGATTCACCAGGGCGACACTCCGACGCCGTTCGACCAGGAGGCCTGGGGCAGGCTGTCCGCCGAGGAGCAGGAGCAGATCTACGCCGACTATCAGGCGCTCAACCAGACCCCGGGAGTGACTCCCGGCCTGGGGATGCAGCCGCCCGAGCTCGCGACGACGGTGCGGGTGGACGACGGCAAGACGCTGACGACGGACGGCCCGTTCGTCTCCGTGAAGGAGGCGCTCGGTGGCTACTTCATCCTCGAGGCCGATGACCTCGACGCGGCGATCGAGATCGCCGCGCGCGTCCCGGCGGCACGGCTCGGCGGCGCGGTCGAGGTGCGTCCGGTGGTCGAGTACTGAGCCATGACCCTCGAGCAGGTCTTCCGCGACGAATGGGGCCGCGTGCTCGCTTCCCTGATCGGCTTCCTCGGCGACTTCGACCTCGCCGAGGAGGCCGCCCAGGAGGCGTTCGCGCTCGCAGCGGAGCGCTGGCCCCGCGACGGGCCTCCCGAGAGCCCGCGGGCGTGGCTGGTCACCACCGCGCGCAACCGCGCGATCGACCGCGTCCGCCGCGACCGGACGCTCGCAGCCAAGACGCGGCTCCTCGAGGTGCCCGTGGCCACGGAGGACGAGATGGACGAGACGACGATCCCCGACGAGCGCCTCGAGCTGATCTTCACGTGCTGCCACCCGGCGCTCGAGCTCGACGCGCAGGTCGCGCTGACGCTGCGCACTCTCGGCGGGCTGACGACAGATGAGATCGCCCGGGCGTTCCTCGTCCCGCAGGAGACAATGGCCAAGCGGCTCGTGCGGGCGAAGAAGAAGATCGCGGCAGCGGGAATCCCGTTCCGCGTCCCTCCCCCGCACCAGCTACCCGACCGGCTGGCCGCGGTGCTCGCCGTCGTCTACCTCGTGTTCAACGAGGGCTATGGCGGGCGCGGCGATCTCGCCAGCGAGGCGCTGAGGCTCGGCGGCGCGCTCGCGGAGCTGCTGCCCGACGAGCCCGAGGTGCACGGGCTCGTGGCGCTGATGCTGATCAACGACGCACGGCGCGAGGCGCGGTTCGCGGACGGTGAGCTCGTCCTGCTGCGCGACCAGGATCGCACGCTCTGGGATGCAGGGCGCATCGAAGCGGGCCGTCGCTCGCTCGACCGCGCAGTCGCGCTCGGAGGACGGGGGCCGTACGCTCTCCAGGCCTCGATCGCATCGCTGCACGTCGAGGACCCGGTCGACTGGGCTCGGGTCGCCTCGCTCTACGGCGAGCTCGCGGAGGTCACCGGCTCGGAGGTCGTCGAGCTCAATCGCGCCGCCGCGCTGGCCGAGGCCGGGGACGCCGAGGCCGCGCTCGTCCTGGCCGATCGTCTCGACCTCGATCGCTACCACTACCTGCACGCGACGCGCGCCGAGCTCCTTCGCCGGCTGGGACGCGAGGACGAGGCGCGGGACGCCTACGACCGCGCGCTCGAGCTCGTCCACTCCGATGCGGAGCGCCGCTTCCTCGAGCAGCGCCGGGCGGAGCTCACGAGCTGAGACTCGGCGCCGCACGGCGGAATGTCAAGCGGGCGTTACGACGGCTCTTCCACGCAATCCGACCGCCTGAGATCGCGGTAGCCCAGGTATGAACAATCGAAGGACATACCTCGCGTTGCTCGCTCTCGCGGTCGTAACGGCGCTGTTCGTGAGCGCCTGCGGCGGGAGCGGCGACTCCGGCGCCGCGGCGCCGGACACCCCCGCTGCCACCGTCTCGGTGTCGAGCGTGGACGGCGTCGGGGATGTGCTCGTCGACGCGCAGGGCGCCGCCCTGTACGCCGCCGACCAGGAGACGGGTGGCATGGTCGTCTGCACCGGCTCCT
The DNA here is from genome assembly GCA_035698545.1 of Gaiella sp. Lineage (GTDB taxonomy): Bacteria > Actinomycetota > Thermoleophilia > Gaiellales > Gaiellaceae > Gaiella. The sequence continues at coordinate 2,447 of DASSBV010000010.1, forward strand.
GCACCTCGATCTGGAAGCCGCTCACCGTGAGCGGCCGCCCGACTGCCGGTGACGGCGTCGTGGCGAAGCTCGGCACCGTCGAGCGTCCGGACGGGCACCGTCAGGTCACACTCGCCGGCCGCCTCCTCTACCGGTTCATGGAGGATCCCGAGGCCGGCACCGTGACAGGGAACGGCTTCGCCGACAGCTTCGACGGGCAGACGTTCCGCTGGCATGTCGCCACGCCGAAGGGCATCTCGACGTCGAGCGACAACTCGAGCTCGTCGAGCGGCTCGCCCGGCTACTACGGCTGAGAGCTCAACCGGCCCGGGCGCGTGGCAGCCCTCGGGCCGGGGCGTCTTCGCCGCGCTCAGGAGAGCACGCGCTCGAGCTCCGCGCGGTCTGTCGGCTCGCCGTGCGCGGGCAGCACGAGCTCGATCGGCAGGTCGAGCAGCGGCCGAAGGCTCCCGACGACGTCCTCGCGCGTCACGTGCTTGCGGCCCCCGAGCTGGATGTCCAGCCCGTCGCCGAAGTTCTCAAGCGAGTCGCCCGTGACGATCGCGTACGACGAGACGAGCTCTGGCCACCACTGCTCCTCGTTCCAGTCTGGATGCGGCGACTGCCAGTACCGAACTCCCGAACGCACCTCGCGCATCGCCCGCGATGCTATCTCGCCGACCTCGTTGCCTACTCGATCTCGCGGTAGGGGGCCGAGACCTTCTGCGGGACGACCATCGCCCATGCCTCGAGCACGAGGTCGTGCATCTCCGCCTCGTCGATCGCCTGGAGCCGCACGACCACCCAGTTGAAGCGCATGTCGGACGGGCGCGGGAGCATGAACTTCTCGGGCTCGGACTCGACGAGCGCCTGGCGCCACTCCTTCGGGAACCCGAAGCCCATCGACGCACCGTCCCGGGAGAACGAGACGAAGACGATCTGGCCGACCCGGAACTTGACCCGGCCGCCGACGAACGCCTCGTACGCGCGCGGGAGCGTGCTCGCGAACGCTCGCACGTCGTCCATCGTGACCACGGCGTGCTGGCTAGCGCGCCCGGGCGTAGCGGAAATGTGCCGCGGCAGGGGACGCGACGAGCTCGACGAGCTCGAGCCCCGACGGCCCGCCCTCGAGGTTGTCGAAGAGCCGTTCGCCGCCGCCGAGGAGCACGGGCGCCACGTGGACGTTCAGCTCGTCGACGAGCGCGGCGCGGAGGTACTGCTGCACGGTGGACGCACCGCCTCCGATCGTGATGTCCTTGCCGTTCGCCGCGGCGACCGCCTGCTCGAGAGCGCTCTCGATGCCGTCCGTGACGAAGTGGAAGGTCGTGCCGCCCTCCATCTCGAGCGGCGGGCGCTCGTGGTGGGTGAGGACGAAGACCGGCGTGTGGTACGGCGGGTCGTCGCCCCACCAGCCCCGCCACTTCTCGTCCGGCCACGGGCCGCGGACGGGGCCGAACATGTTCCGGCCCATGACAACGGCGCCCATGTTCTCGCTCCAACCCACCGCCTGTCTGTCGTCGACGCCCGATTCCCCGCCCTCCTGCCCGTGCTGCTCGCGCCAGCTTCGCGTCGCGATCATCCACTCGTGGATCGTCTCGCCGCCCTTCCCGAGCGGCTCCTCGAGGCTCTGGTCGGGCCCCGCCGCGTAGCCGTCCAGCGACATCGTGATGTGAACCTTCAGCAGCGACATTCGGATCACCCGGCAGCGACGCCGTCGGCGGCGCGCTCGAGCTCCTCGATCACGAGCTTCTTCATCTGCAGCATTGCGGCGATCGCACGCTGCGCGCGCTCGGGATCCGGATCGGCGATCAGCTCGTACATGACGCTCGGCACGATCTGCCACGACAGGCCGTAGCGGTCCTTGAGCCAGCCACAGGAGCCTTCCTCCCCACCCTCGGAGAGGGTCTCCCAGAGCCTGTCGACCTCGTCCTGATCCTTGCAGTCGGCCTGGAGCGAGATCGCCTCGCTGAACCTGAAATCGGGCCCGCCGTTCAGCGCCAGGAAGCTTCGGCCGTCCAGCTCGAACTCGACCTCCATCACCATGCCCTCGGGTCGCGGGCCGGCGGAGCCGTAGCGGCTGACGTGCACGATCCTCGAGTTCGGAAACACCGACGTGTAGAACTGCGCGGCCTCCTCGGCCTCGGTGTCGAACCACAGACACGGCGTGATGGCGTCCATTTGCCTTCTCCTCTCGGTCGTGGTCGTGCTGGGAGGGTAGACCGGTCGTGCGCCCAGGATTCATCGGCGGCCGGAGCGCCGTCGCTCGGGGCTTCACACAGCGGGTGCAGGGTTGCGCGGGGCGCGTCAGCCGCTCGAGACGGCGGTGTTCAGCGCGGCCGCGGTGTCCGGCCCGACGACCCCGTCGGCCGAGAGCCCGTTGTCCTGCTGGAACGCGGTCACCGCAGCCTCAGTGGTCGGCCCGAAGGAGCCGTCGACGGACCCAGGGTCGTATCCCGCGGCGATGAGAGTCTGCTGGAGCTGCGTGACAAGCTCGGCGTCGCCCTCGCCGAGCCGGAGCTTCGTGCCCTCGGGCAGCGTGAATGAGGAGGAGCCGTTCGCCGGTGGCGTTTCCGAGTCGGTGGCTGCCGGGGTTTCCTGCGCGGGCGTCTCCTGCACGGGCGTCTCCTGGGCCGGAGACGTTGTGGTGGTCGTGGTTGTGGGCGTCGTGGTGACGGGCGTCGTCGTCGCCTGGTCGGAGGCGGGCGTCTCCGATCCGCCGCGGAACAGGAGCAGCGCGATCACGAGCGCGATGCCGAGCACCGCCGCAACGGCGAGCCCGGCAACGATTCGCCGGCGCTCGACCGCCGCGCGGTGCGTCTCCGCGGCGTCATCACCACGCTGGGCCGACCGACTCGTGTCGACGACCTCGACGAGCCCCTCGCGGGGCGCGGCTCTCGCGCGGTCGCGCTGGGCGTGCTCGGCGGCATGCTCGCTCCAGTCGTAGTCGGAGATCTCGCCGAGCCAGTCGTCCTCCGGCTCGTCGAGCCGGCTTCGGGTTGCATTGCGCACGCCGGGCGCCTGCATGGGAGTCATGGTAGGCAGCGGCTCGGCGCACACGCGAATCCGGTCGGTCGAGAGTGCGCGCGCAGCCGGTCCGCGCGCGCTGATCGGCACGGACGGGGCGGGCTCCGCGACGAACCAGACAGGTGCGGAGCGCGCTGCGTCACGCGGCCTCGCGCACAGTCTCGTCGAGCGGCTCCTCGACGACCTCGGCCGTGACCGGCGGCGCGAGCAGCGTCGACGAGAGCACGGCGCCGGCCAGCGCCAGCATCGCGAGGACGAGCAGCGCAACGCGGTAGCCATGCGCGAGCGACTCGTCGGCTGCCGCGCCCGAGACGCCGTCGAGGGCGAACCCGGCCGCGATCGCGTTGACGACCGCGAGGCCGACGGCCCCGCCGACCTGGCGGCTCGTGTTGAGCAGGCCGGACGCGACGCCCGCATCCGCCGGCATCACGCCCTGGAGCCCGGCGATCGTCATCGGGATAAAGCAGAGCGCGAAGCCGATCCCGTTCAGCACGAACGGGCCGAGCAGGTCGACGTCGTACCGGGCCGGGACGGGGAGACGCGCGACGAGGACGAGCGAGATCGTCAACAGGACGAGCCCCGCGGTGAGCACGCGGCGTGGGCCAAGCCGCGTGACGAGCGCCTGCGCTCCGTTCGAGACGACCGCGATCGTCACCGCCATGGCCGCGAAGGCGAGGCCGGTCTGGACGGCCGAGTAGTGGAGCACGTCCTGGAGGTACAGCGTCAGCAGGAAGAACTCCGAGAAGGCGATCGAGGCGACGATCGTCGTGATCGCGTTGCCGACCGCGAAGGTGCGGATCCGAAACATCCGCAGCGGGAGGAGCGGGAGCGCAGCACGCTGCTCGATCGAGACGAATGCCGTGGCCAGTGCCGCGGAGGCGGCGAAGAGGGCCAGCGCAGACGTGCTCCCGAAGCCCTGGTCGGTCGCGACGGTCAGGCCGTACACGAGCAACATGACCGCCCCGGTCGCCGAAAGCGCCCCTCCCAGGTCGAAGTGCCGCAGGCCGCCGCGCACGTCACGGGCGCGGAGGATGCGGGGTGTCAGCACGAGCAGCACCGCGCCGACGGGGGCGTTGATGAAGAAGATCCAGGGCCAGCTGAGGTATGACGTGAGCACGCCGCCGAGCAGCACGCCCACGGCCGCCCCGCTCCCGGAGGCCGCTCCCCAGATGCCGAGCGCGAGGTTGCGGTCGCGGCCCTCGGCGAAGGTCGTCATCAGGAGCGACAAGCCTGCGGGCGCGAGGAGCGCGCCGCCGAGCCCCTGGAGCCCGCGGAACGTGACGAGCGAGCCGGCCGACCACGAGAGCCCGCACAGAACCGACGCCGCCGTGAAGACGGCGATGCCGGCCATGAACGTGCGCCGCCGGCCGAGGAGGTCTGCGAGGCGGCCGCCGAGAAGCAGGAAACCGCCGAACACGATTGCGTAGGCGGTCACCACCCACTCGAGACCGGACTGCGAGAACCCGAGGTCGAGCTCCATCGACGGCAGCGCGACGTTCACGATCGCGACGTCGAGGATCACCATGAACTGCGCGACGACGATGAGTGCGAGGGCCGCCCACTGGCTCGAAGCACGCGCGGGCTGAATCGCTGAAAGCGTCATTGATCTAGTCCTCCAATCATTGAACTACTCCACGATAGCAAGCATCCACTCTGGTAACGGCTAGACTGTTCGTCATGACTACGACCGACCAGCCCATTCGTGTGAAACCCGCTGTGCGGCCGCCGCGTGAGCTCGTCTCGAGCACGTCGTTTCTGCTCAAGCGACTCGGCTTCGCGGTGAAGGACCGCGTGCACGAGGACTACGAGGCCGCCGGGGCGAGCCCGTTCCATCTGACCGTGCTCGCGGTGCTCGACGAGGGAGCGCGCGAGACGCAAGCGACGATCGCCGACGCGCTCGGCTACGACCCGAGCTACCTCGTCGGG
>DASSBV010000011.1:0-22426 GCA_035698545.1 Gaiella sp.
CATCCAGGAGGGCTCGCTCGGCCTGATCCGGGCGGTCGAGAAGTTCGACTACCGCAAGGGGTTCAAGTTCTCCACGTATGCGACCTGGTGGATCCGCCAGGCGGTGACACGCGCGATCGCGGACAAGGCGCGCACGATCCGAATCCCGGTGCACATGGTCGAGAAGCTGAACAAGGTCGTCCACATCGAGCGCCAGCTCGTCCAGCGTCTCGGCCGCGAGCCGAACCCGGAGGAGATCGCGGAGGAGCTCGAGATGACGACCGAGGAGGTGCGCGAGATCCTGCGGATGGCACAGCTCCCCGTCTCGCTCGAGAAGCCGATCGGCGAGGAGGAGGACTCCTCGCTGGGGGACTTCGTCCCCGACGATCAGGCCGAATCGCCGTTCGACACCGCCTCGCTCTCACTCCGCCGCGAGGACATCGAGGCGGCTCTCGGCTCGCTTCCGGATCGCGAGCGGCGGGTGATCGAGCTCCGCTTCGGGCTGCTCGGTGAGGCGCCGTGCACGCTCGAGGAGGTCGGGCGCACCTTCGGCGTCACGCGCGAGCGCATCCGCCAGATCGAGAACAACACCCTGAAGCGCCTGGAAACGCTGCCGGAGGCGCAACCCCTCAGAGACTGCGTCTAGGAACGCGGGGGAGCCTGGGCTCCTCCGCGAGTCCCGTTCACGGTCTTGCTCATCACGCAATGGTTCTTGCCCTTCGGGCGGTCGTAGCCGAAGCCGGCCTGCTCGAAGAGGCTCCGGGTGACGCTGTAGAGGAAGGAGGCCGAGATCTTCTTGCCGCCGGTGTCCTGCGGATACGCCTCGACGGTGCCGCCGCCTGCCTGCGCGATCAGGTCGAGAGCTCCGCTGAGCGCAGCCTCCGCGACGCGGCGGCGCCGGTACTTCCTGTCCACGAAGAAGCAGGTGATCCGGAAGTCGGGCAACCGCTCGAGCCCGGCCTCGTACTGCTTTTGGTGCTTGATGTTCGGAAGCTCGTCGGGCGCGCCATACTGGCACCAGGCCACGGCAACGTCACCGTCGAACACGAGGGCGGCATGGGCTCGACCCTCGTTGACCAGCCGCTGCTTGAGGGCGCGGTTGTCCTCGGCGCTGTACGTCTTCTCCTCATGAGCGGTGTGGAACCAGGTGCACCAGCAGCCGCCCCACACGCCGTTGTGCCGCTCGGCGAGTGCGGCGAAGTCGTCCCACGTGTCAGGCCCGAGCGGTTTCACGGTGTACGCGTCCACCGCCGGCAGGACGTCGGTCACGGCGACAGGCTAACGGCTCGGCCGCGAGGCTTCACGCAGCGAGGGCGTCGGCCTTGGCGAGCGCGTCGAGCACCGTCGCGCGCATGTCGGAGCCGAGCTGCGCGACGTCCGCGTCGAGTGGGGCAGACGCAGTCACGCCGAGCCACACCTTGCCTTCCCTCACGTCGCCGACGAGGACGCGGGTCGCGCCCTGTCGGACGCCCGAAAGCCCTTCGACGGCCTCGAAGACGGTGGCGCGGGCCTGCTCGAGAGAGGCGCCGAGCCGCACCGGGAACTCGGCAGAGACGACCCGTCGCGGGTCGCGGATCGTGCGGTTGACGATCATCGTCGAGGTCAGCTGGCTGTTCGGGATGAACACCCGCCTGGCCTCGTCGGTGACGAGGGTCGTGTACAGGAGGTCGATCTCCTCGACGAACCCGGTGTGCTCTCCGATCGTCACCCGGTCGCCGAGCCGCAGCGGCTGGGCGAACGCGACGAGCAGGCCCGAGCCGAGGTTCGAGAGTGGCGTGCTGAACGCAAGCCCGACGAAGAGCGCGATGACGGCGCTCGACGCGAGGATCGCGTTCACGATCTGATCGGTCTCCGGGAAGATCGAGAGGACGTTCCATACCGCGATCACGGCGACGAGCGCGACGATGACGCGCCGGAGGAAGACCAGCGTCGTCCGGCGACGCGCCGCCTCGGTCGCGTCTCGGGACGCGAGCCGGCGCTCGTAGCGGTCCATCGCGACGCCGAGCCCCCAGCGCACGCCCAGCACGATCAGCAGGCCGAGGCCGGCGGTGACGATCGCCTCGACGGTGCGCCCGCTCACGTTGGGCTGATTCGGCGCTCGGCCCCCGGAGCCTTCCGGAGACTGCGACGAAGCGCCGGGCGTGACAACGCTTGTGGTGATTCACCACAAGCGTTGTCCGCGTGCTGCGGCACCGGCGAGCCGGTTTCAGATGGTGGGTTCGTGCTCCGGTTCGCGCTCGAGCTGGAAGGCGGCGTGCAACCCGCGCACCGCGTCCGGGATGCGGTCGCGGCCGATCATGCAGGAGATCTTGATCGGCGAGGTCGAGATCATCTCGAGGTTGATCCCGAGGTCGGCCAACGTGCGGAACATCGTCGCCGCAACGCCGGGGTGCGAGCGCATGCCCGCGCCGATCAGCGAGACTTTGCCGAGCTCGTGGTTCTCGCCGACGTCGAACGAGCCGACCTCGACCTGCGCCGCCTCGATCGCGCTGCGCGTGGCGTCGACATCCTCGGCGGGCACCGAGAACGACATCTCCGCGCGGCCGTGGACGACGTTCTGGATGATCGTGTCGACGTTGACCTGGGCGCCGGCGACGGCGTCGAAGATCATCGCGGCGACGCCCGGCCGGTCTGGGATCCCCGTCAGCGTGAACACGACGTCCGTCTCCGAGTGGGTGACCGCCGAGACGATCGGCTGCTCCATTCCCTCTGCCTCTTGCACCCAGGTTCCCTCCTCCTCCGAGAACGTGGAGCGCGCGTGGATGCGCACCCCGTGGCTTCGTGCGAGCTCGACTGAGCGAAGCATCAGCACCTTCGCGCCGGAGGCGGCCATCTCGAGCATCTCGTCGTACGAGACGACCTCCAGCTTGCGCGCCTCCGGGACGATCCGTGGGTCGGCGGTGAACACTCCGGGGACATCCGAGTAGATCTCGCAGGCGCCACCGAGGGCTGCGGCGAGCGCGACGGCGGTCGCGTCCGTGCCGCCGCGCCCAAGCGTCGTCACGTCCATGGTGTCCCGCGAGAAGCCCTGGAAGCCCGCGACGAGCGCGATCCGGCCCTGCTCGAGCGCCGTGCGGATCCGGTCGCCGCGGATCTCGCGGATCTTGGCCCTCGTGTGCACCGAGTCGGTGAGGATCCCCGCCTGCGAGCCGGTGAACGAGACGGCTTCCTCGCCGAGGTCGTGGATCGCCATCGCGACGAGAGCGCAGGCGATCCGCTCCCCGGTCGAGAGCAACATGTCGAGCTCGCGCGGGTTCGGGGTCGGCGACACGTCGCTCGCGAGCGCGAGCAGGGTATCGGTCGTCTTTCCCATCGCGGAGACCGTGCCGACCACGTCGAACCCCCGGCGCTTCGCCTCGACGAACCGCCTTGCGACGAGCCGGACCTTGTCCGGGTCGGCGACGGACGAGCCGCCGAACTTCATCACGATCGTCTCGGTCATCGAAACTACTCCACGAGGCCCGGGCGCCGGTAGGGGGCGAGGCCGGGCGGGACGGGAATCCCGGGGCGGAGCGTCGCATCCGGGACGGGCTCGAGCGCCTGCACGACGAGCGGGAGCTGCCCTGCCCAGACCTCGAGGTCGGCGTCGGGCGTGTCGCTGTCGTCCGGACCGCCGTCGCGGATCTTGGCCGAGGCCTCGTCGAGCGGCAGCCGGAGCACCGACGTCGCCTTGAGCTCCTTCCGCGTCGGAGGTCGCGCCTCTGCCCAGCGGCCGGGCAACAGCTTCTCGGTGAACGCCTCGAGGGCGACGAGCTTCTCGTCGGGCTCCTCGACGGGAACGGCGGTACCGAGGACGACGACCGAGCGGTAGTTCATCGAGTGCTCGAAGACCGAGCGCGCCAGCACGATGCCGTCGAGAAGCGTGACGGTGAGGCATGCGGGGATCCCGCTCGAGAGGGCGCGGAGGGTGCGGCTGGCCGCGGACCCGTGGACGTAGACGAGGTCGTCGACCCGCGCGTGGAGCGTCGGAACCACGTACGGCTGGCCCTCCGTGGCGAACCCGAGGTGGCCCACCAGGGCTGCGTCGAGAACCGCATCGATCGCCTGGCGGTCGTACCGCGCCCGTTCCGGGAGGCGCTTCACGCGGACACGCGGCGAGGGGGATGGATGCGCGCGGCGCGGCACGTCCCAAGCGTACGGGCAGTGACGGATCGGTTCCCCGTCGCCAGTGGTCGACGGGCAGGCATAGTGAGACGTCGCGACCAGGCGCCCCGCGCTGCGGCCCGCCTCTCGCACTCGAGTTCGATCCCAGGAGGGAGCATGAGCAGAAGAGCGTTTGCGGTTGTCGCCGTCGTTGCGGGCCTGGCGCTCGCGGCGCCACTCGCGTCGCTTGCCGCAGACACCGGCACGACCGCGAGGAAGGCGACGACGGTCACCGTCACCGCCGGGAAGCCGACAGAGTTCCACTTCACGCTGTCGAAGGCGTCCGTGCCAAAGGGGTCCGTGACCTTCAAGATCGTGAACAAGGGGAAGCTCGCGCACGACTTCAAGATCGCCGGCAAGAAGTCCAAGATGGTCCAGCCGGGCAAGTCGACGACCCTCAAGGTCACGCTGAAGTCGGGCAAGCAGAAGTACCAGTGCACCGTTCCCGGCCACGCGGCCGCGGGCATGAAGGGCACGCTGAAGGTCAAGTAGCACTCGGTCGGAGGCCCGCGTCGGGGATGTGCTCCGCACGCCCCGGCGCGAGCACCGGCTTGGCGCGCCCGCGAGCAGGAGGTACAACCACTTCCTGATGGCGTCGTCCTGGCTCGAGACGATCCGGCGCATCTTCGATGCGATCCCGGACCTCGCCACGCCTGCGGAGGTGCAGGCGTCGCTCCGCGACATTCTCGAGGACCCCTCGCTCGGCGTGTACTGGTGGGACTGGGAACGGGAGTGCTATGTGGGGATCGACGGCGCTCCCGCCGACCCGCGGCCGGGTCCCGGGGCGGTCCTGACCCCCATCGAGTACGAGACACGCCGGATCGGGATGCTCGTGCACGACGCGCGGCTGCTGGACTCGCCCGAGTTCACCCGCTCCTTCGTCCCGATGGTGCGGATCGCGATGGAGCGCGACCGACTTCACCGTGATCTCGTCGCCAAGCTCGAGCAGCTCCAGGCGTCACGGATGCGCCTTGTCCGGGCGAGCGACAGCGAGCGTCGACGGCTCGAGCGCAACCTCCACGACGGCGCCCAGCAGCGCCTCACGACCGCGCTTCTCACAATCAGGGCGCTCGAGGCCGAGGTGACGGGCGACCGTGGGCTCACGGCGCTCGTCGCGCGCACGCTCGACGAGCTCCAGTGCGCAATCGAGGACCTCCGCGAGATCGCGCGCGGCCTGCACCCGCCGCTGCTCGCCCGCGAGGGCCTCGAGGCGGCGCTCCAGGCGGGCGCCTTCCGTGCGAGCGTCCCCGTGGAGCTCGACGTCCGGCTGCCGAGGCGGCTGCCGCCCGCCGTGGAGGCCGCCGCCTACTACGTCGCCGCCGAGGCGGTCACGAACACCGTGAAGCACGCCAACGCCACACGCGCGTGGGTGAGCGCGGTGGGCACGCGGGACGCGCTGACCGTCAGCGTGCGGGACGACGGCGTCGGCGGCGCGTGCGTCGAGTGCGGCACGCAGGAGGCGACCGGGCTCGGCGGACTCAAGGACCGGGTCGAGGCGCTCGGCGGCGCGCTCGACGTGGTCAGCCCGGACGGTGGGGGAACGTGCCTGACAGCGACCTTCCCGCTGTCGCCGGATCACGAGGCGCCGGAGCCTCTCGCGAGCCACACACATTCCTGAGAGCGACGTCACAAGCCTCACCTAGATTTCCGTGATGGACCGGATGCCTCGCTTCCGGCTCGGGGTCGTGTTCGTACTTCTCACCGTCGCCGCCTTCCTCGGCGCGGCCCACGACGCCCGCGCCGCACGGCCGGAGACGCCGGTGCCGTCGCTCGCGCCGCGCGCGACCGCTACGCAGTGGGCGCGGCTCGTCAGGCGGAGCGACATCCGGCCGCTGGCGACGGCGCAGGGCTGCAGGCCGCTCTACGGGGTCTTCTACGCGGCGACGGACTGGCTGCGCCTCGCGACGAAGCTCGCGGCGCAGCCCTCGCCGTGCGCCCAGTACTCGATCTCGATCCCGCCGCTCACCGCGGACAAGACGAAGCCCCGGCCCGACCAGGCCTGGCGGATCCGCGCGCTCGGGCCGAGCTTCCACGCGCTCGCGGAGATCCACCTGAACGCGTGGCGGAAATGGGTGCAGGCCGGGAACGGGACGTGGTATCAGGCGGGTGTCGAGGCGCGGCAGCGCATGGCCGCCGCCGGCTACGACGTCGGCGCCGGCGACAGCTGGGCGCTCAACGAGCTTTCCTCGGCGGTCCGTCGCGGCGACGGCACGTGGCGCACGGACATGCGCGAGCTGATCCGCGGCCTCTACGACGCCGGTGGGGCGCAACCACCCGCGCGCGGGGTCGTCTTCGTCGTCGGCATCGGGCAGCGCGTCCCGTCGGTGGCGACGTACAAGGCCCGGATGCAGGAATGGCTCCAGGACAGCGCGTTCTGGGTCGACATGAACGCGTACGTCAGCGACTGGTCGCAGGAGGTCTACGGAGACGTGCGCGCGTATGCGGCGACCGGAAGCGCGCCGACGGCGCGGCGCGACGCACTCACCGACTTCCTCGAGCACTCCGATCTGCTCGCGGCCGCCGGCGGCGCGGTCTCGGGCGCTGCGAACGCGTTCTTCGCACAGGCGGGAAGCCCGCTGGCCAATGCGGCGTGGCAGTGGACAGGCTCGTTCGGCTGGACGCTCGTGGACGGCGCGCTGATGCAGCAGTACGTCTCCGCGCAGGTCTACGCCCTCCGGAACCACGACGCCGCGGCCGGCCGGCCCGTGGACCGGTGGGGCTTCGCGTGGGCCCCGCGGAACCCGGGCGACGTGCCGAAGGGAGTGTTCGCGCCGGCGGCGGGCGCCGTCCTCGACCGTCTCGCGGCAGCGATCCGGGACTCCGGCTCGGACTATCCGGCCGACCCCGGGGCGCTTGCCTGCGGCCCGGCCGGCAGGAACGTCTGGTGCGGAGGCGACCTCGACGGCGCCGCGCTCACGGCGAAGTGGGCGACGTTCCGCGCCTGGTCGCCGACGACGCTCACGTTCGTCACGCCGCCCGTCTCCGCTGTTGCCGGAGCGGTCTCGACGCCGATCACGATCCAACCGCAGGTGGAGGGCGTCCCGACGCGTCCGCAGACGCCGCTCACGGTGACCGTGACGACCTCGTCTCCGACGGGCACGTTCGCGACGAGCCCGACCGGCCCGTTCGCCCCGAGCCTCAACCTCCAGCTGCCGCCCGGCGTCTTCTCGACGGCGCAGGTCTACTACGTGGACACGACCGCGGGGGCGCCGACCCTGACCGTGAGCGCGCCCGGGGCCGTGACGGCAACGCAGGCGCTGACGGTCTCGGGCGCGCCCGCCGTCTCGCTGCGGATCGAGCCCGGGACCGCGAGCCTGCCGCTCGGCTCCACCACCGCCTTCAGCGCTGTCGGCCTCGACGCGTTCGGCAACCCGATCGCGTCGCTCTCTGCCGCGTGGACGCTCGGTCCGGGCACGCCGGGGCGGCTGTCGCCCACCTCTGGACCGACGACGACGTTCACCGCCTCGGGGCGGGTCGGCAGCGGTCAAGTCGTCGCCACGGTCGCAACGCCGTCCGGCCCGCTCACGGCGACTGTGCCGGTCACGGTGACCCCGCCACCTCTCGTCCGCGCGGCTGCCGTGCGCTACGGCGTGAGACACAAGACCCTCTACGTGTACGTGACGGTCGTCGACGCGCGCGGTCGCAGGGTTCGAGACGCGACCGTCACGGTGTTCCTCTATCGCAACGGCAAGCTCTACGGGCGCGCCGCCGGGCGCACAGTCGCCGGGCGGATGACGTTCACCCGGCCGGCGTCCTCCGGCACCTACCGCGCAGTGGTCAGGAAGGTCACCGCGGCGGGCCTCCGGTGGAACAAGAAGACGCCGGCGAACCGCTTCGTCCGCCCTCAACGGACGTCGCGGTAAAGCTCGTCGTCAGCGAAGGGTCGGCCCCGCCGCCTGCACGCTCGCGCGGAGCGAGACGAGCAGGCCGGCCATCGTCGCGAGCCACGCTGCGAGCGCGATCCAGACCATGCCCTGCGAGAAGATCTCGATCGGCTTGAAGTCCGAGGCGAGCGACAGCCGGTAGGTCGCAACCGCGTACATGCCGAGCGGGAAGACGAGGCTCCAGTACATCGGCGCGTACGTGAGCGGGTACCGCCGGACGAGGTGCCGCCAGACGCCGAAGATCGCAAGCAGCGGGATCCACCACGTCGCCCACGCCCAGAGGATCAGCGTCGTGCCGTTTACGAAGGGGCGCATCGCGAGCAGGAACGGCAGATCGGGCCTCGTCAGGATCAGCGTCGACCCGGCGTTCGTCGCGATCGCCGCAGCGCCCATCACGACCCAGAAGAGCGGGTTCATCTCGGCCTCGTGGACGGGGAGGAAGAAGATGCGGTACGCGAACAGCGTCACGAAGATCCCGTAGAACACGATCCCGATGCCCCACAGCGCGTAGACCGCGACGAAGATCGTGTCCTGGAGCGACCCGAACTCGCCGGCGAGCGGGGCGCCGAGGAGCACGAGCGACTCGGTGCCGACGATCGCGATCAGCCAGCCGCCGTGGACGACGTCGGCTCCGGTCTGCCCCTCGTCGAAGGTCAGCACCGCGAAGCTGAAGTAGCCGAGCAGGAGCCAGGCCGAGAGCCCGGCGAGCCAGAGAACCAGCGCCACGTGGTCGTGTCCGCGGAGGTGCAGCTGGAGCCCGAGCACGTCGGACGCCGCGACCAGCGTGAAGAACGTGAAGACGAGCCGGGGGTCGACGAGGTCGCGCCAGACCGCGCGCGGCCACATGAGAACGCGAACGACGAAGCACGCGAGGAGCAGAGGGAAGGCCGCGAGCGTGATCCCGAACAGCACGTCGGAGAGCGCGTCGTGGTCGAGGTAGTAGAACGCGTTCGAGACGATCCCGGTCGCCATCACGAGGGCGAAGTAGCCGGGGTACATGTCGCGCAGCCCTTCGCGGACGACGGGCCGCCAACGTGCCACCATGCGCGCAGGCTACGTCGCGCCCCAGACGGCGCCTCGCCAGTCGTGCGCCCAATGCTTCAATTATGGAAGAATTGAGTGGCGCGGTCGGTCGAGGCCCGAGGCGCGCCGGATTCGAACTCGAGGAGGACTGGGATGACGCTGAAGCTTGGAGATACTGCGCCCGACTTCGAGGCGGAGACGACGGACGGACGAATCTCGTTCCATGACTGGATCGGCGACTCGTGGGCCGTGCTGTTCTCGCACCCGAAGGACTTCACGCCGGTCTGCACGACCGAGCTCGGTTACATGGCGAGCATCAAGCCGGAGTTCGACCGGCGCGACGTGAAGATCATCGGGCTCTCGGTCGACCCCGTCGAGCGTCACGAGGCGTGGGCGTCCGACATCGCCGAGACGCAGGGCACCGCCCCGAACTACCCGATCATCAGCGACGGGGACTTCGCGGTCTCGAAGCTCTACGGGATGCTCCCCGGTGACGTCTCCGGCGATCCCACCGAGCGCACGCCCGCCGACAACCAAACGGTGCGCAACGTCTTCGTCGTCGGGCCGGACAAGAAGGTCAAGCTGATCCTCGTCTACCCGATGTCGACGGGACGCAACTTCGACGAGGTGCTGCGGGTGATCGACTCGCTCCAGCTGACCGCGAAGCACAGCGTCTCGACGCCGGCCAACTGGCGGGACGGCGAGCCCGTGATCATCTCCGGCTCGGTCACGAACGAGCAGGCGAAGGAGATTTGGCCGGACGGCTGGGAGGAGCCGAAGCCCTACATCCGGATCGTCCCGCAGCCGGACAAGGTCGCGTAGCGCACGGTTGGAGATGGCGCCCGGTCGGAGCCGGGCGCTCTTTCTCTCACGTGCCCGAGGCACGCGCGGTCTTGTAACAGACTGTTGCAAGGCCGCTGCCGCTCTTGGCGCCGGGCGCCGAGGCTGACGGGGCGCCGAGAGCTCCCGCGAGTAGCCTTCCCCGCGTGATTCGGCTGGAGCGGCGTCGCGCCGGCGACGAGCAGCGGGCGACGAGCCTCGAGCTCTTCTTCGACCTCGTGTTCGTGTTCGCGATCACGCAGGTCTCCCACCTCCTGCTCGACGATCTGACCTGGCGCGGTGCCGGACGCGCGCTCCTCGCCCTGCTCGTCGTCTGGTGGGCCTGGAACTACACGGCGTGGGTGACGAACGAGCTCGACCCCGAGTCCGGCCCCGTGCGCCTGCTCCTGCTCGCCGTGATGCTCGCGTGTCTCGTGCTGGCGGTCGCGATCCCGGACGCGTTCGGCAACCGCGCGCTGCTCTTCGCCGGCTCGTACGTCGCGATCCAGGTCGGCCGCCACACCTTCCTCACGTTCGCCGCGGCGAGCCGGGGAACCCTCGAGCGCGAGCGGGCGGGCCGGATCCTGATCTGGTTCGTGGCAGCAGGCGTGCTCTGGATCGCCGGGGCGCTGGCCGAGACGGAGGCGCGCGCGGTGCTCTGGGTGGCGGCGCTCCTGGTCGACTACGGAGCCCCGCTCGTCTTCTACTGGGTGCCGCGCAGGCGGCATCTGCCCTCCTCCACCTGGGAGGTCGCGACATCGCACTTTGCAGAGCGGTTCCAGCTCTTCGTGATCATCGCGCTCGGAGAGTCGATCGTGATCACCGGCGCAACCACCGCCGGTCTCGAGCTGAACACCGCTCGTCTCACGGCGTTCGGGCTCGCGTTCGCGACCAGCGCCGCGTTCTGGTGGCTCTATTTCGACTACGTCGCACGGATTGCGGAGCGGCGGCTCGAGCTCGCCGAGGACCGGACGAAGCTCGCACGTGACGGATACACGTATCTCCATGCCGTCCTCGTTGCCGGCGTGATCCTGTCCGCCGTCGGCGACGAGCTGGTGATCGCCCACCCGACGGGCGAGCTCTCTCGGGCCGAGCTCGCGGCGGTCGTCGGCGGGCCTGCGCTCTACCTGCTCGGTCACGCGGCGTTCCGGCTGCGCATGGCGGGCTCGGTGTCCTGGCGCCGGCTCGGGGGCGCGCTCGGCTGCGTGGCGGTCGGGGTCATCGGCTTTGCCCTGCCGGCGCTTGCGGTCCAAGCGCTGCTGGTGGGAGTCCTCGTCGCGGTTCTCGTGCTCGAGCAACTGGCCGCAGGACGTCGTCGGCGGCGTGGCGAGCTCTCCCCGCTCGAGAGCCTCGAGGCCCACGCAGGCGCGTAGCGCTACGGCGGCGTACGGGTTTCCACACCCTGCGGGCAGCTTCCGCTCCCGTAGCATGGGGCCGGATGTCGGATGCGTCGCTCACCCTCAAGCCCGCGGCCGCCGAGCTGGAGGGGCTGCTCGAGAGCTACCGCCGCGAGCTGACGGGCTACTGCTACCGGATGCTCGGTTCGCCGTTCGACGCCGAGGATGCGGTGCAGGAGACGTTCGTCCGCGCCTGGCGGAGCTTCGATCGCTTCGAGGGCCGCTCGTCCCTCCGTTCCTGGCTCTACCGCATCGCGACCAACGTCTCGCTGGACATGCTGAACGGCCGTGAGCGCCGGGCGCGGCCGATGGACCTCGGTCCGTCCCGCGAGCCGGTTGTCGAGAACCTCAACGCGCTTCCCGAGGTGACGTGGATCGAGCCGGTTCCCGACGGGCGCGTTTTGCCCGAGGGCGATCCGGCGGAGGTGGCGATCGCGCACGACACGATCAGGCTCGCGTTCGTCGCGGCGCTCCAGCACCTCCCGCCGCGGCAACGCGCCGTCCTGATCCTCTGCGAGGTGCTCCGCTGGCAGGCGGCAGAGGTCGCCGAGCTGCTCGAGACGAGCGTCGCTTCCGTGAACAGCGCGCTCCAACGCGCCCGCGCGACACTCGAGGCGACCGACCTCACGACGGACGCGGAGCTCTCGGTCGAGGCCGCGGACGCGGAGCTGCTGGAGCGCTACGTCGAGGCCTTCGAGCGCTACGACATGGAGGCGCTGACCGCGCTCATCCACGAGGACGCGACGCAGTCGATGCCGCCCTACGACATGTGGCTGACCGGCCGCGACGACATCTTCCGCTGGTGGTACGGCCCCGGGATCGGCTGTCAGGGATCGCGGGTGATCCCGACCGTGGCCGCGAACGGCTCACCCGCGTTCGGGCAGTACAAGCCGGCGGAGGGCGGTGGCTACGAGCCCTGGGCGCTCCAGGTGCTCGAGGTGCGGGACGGGAAGATCGCGGAGCTGACGTTCTTCCTCGACACCGAGCGCGTGTTCCCGCTGTTCGGCCTCCCGCCGCGACTCGACTGACGCGCCTCTAGCCCTCCAGTCGGGCGAGCAGGTTGACGGTGTCGAGCGCTCGCCCGTCTGCCAGCGCCCGCTCGAGCGCCGCGGGATCGAGCGCGTCGGCCAGCGCCGCCCCCACGCGCCGGTGAAGGCTCTGCTCGTAGGGCTTGAACGACGCGCCCATCGCGTCGAGCAAGCCGTCCGCCGCGCCCAGCAGGAGCGCTGCCTGCTCGGACGCCGCGCGCCGCTCCGCGAGTGCCGCGAGCCCGACGAGGCACCAGGCCTCGTCCTCGCGATCACCGAGCTCGATGCAGAGGGCGAGGCCTTCGCGGAGTAGGGCGCGCGCCTCGTCGTCGTCACCGCGCTCGAGGGAGCACGCGCCGAGGTTGAAGAGAGAGCGCGCGACGTTGACGGCGTCGCCGAGCTCCCGGAGCAGCGACAGGCTTTCCCCGAACAGCGTTGCCGCGGCTGACCAGTCCCCCTCGGTCAGCGCCAGATCGCCGCGGTTGTTGAGCGCGAGCGCGCACAGGCGTCGATCGCCGAGCGCCCGTGCGCGTACGACCGCCTCGTCGAGCACGCCTGCGGCGTTCTCGAGCTCGCCGTCCGCCACGAGGATCGCTCCGAGGTTGCTCAGCGAGCGGGCCACCCCGGCCTCGTCGTCGCCCGCGCGATAGAGCGAGAGGCCCTCCTCGGCGAGCCGGCGGGCCCCGGCGTAGTCGCCCTGGAGGACCGCGAGGGCCGAGGCGACCCGGCAGGCCTTCGCGCGAAGGTCCGGGAGCTCTGCCTGCGAGCGGGCGAGCGCCGTCTCGAGTGCCAGCCGGCCCTCGGTCAGGTAGCCGCGGACGTACCGGAACCGGCCGAGCGCCCCGGCCAGCCGGAGCTCGAGCGCGGGCTCGTCCGACCGAGCGGCGAATACAAGCGCCGTGCGTGCGTTGTCGTGCTCGTGCTCCAGCCGCTCGAGCCATTCGCCCTGCGCGGGACCCCCGAGCTCGACCTCGGCGCGCTCGGCCAGCTCGGCGAAGTAGACCGCGTGGGCCCGCGCGACCTCTCCCCGCCGATCCTCGTCGAGGAGATCGCGAGCATGCTCGCGCACGGTCTCGAGCAGCGAGAAGCGTGGTGCAGGCCCCGTCGCCTCGCGCTGGACGAGGCTCTGGTCGACGAGCGCACTCAACCGGTCGAGGTTGGTCCCGCAGATCGCCTCGGCGGCCTCGAGCGTGCAGCCGCCCGCGAAGACGGACAGCGCGGCGAGATCGTCCCGCTCGGCCGGCTGGAGGAGATCGGTGCTCCACTCGAGCGCGTCGCGGAGGGTGCGCTGACGCGCCGGCAGGTCACGCGGCCCGACGGCGAGCGCAGGCAGCGACCCGTCGAGCCGCTCGCGGAGGGTTGCAGCGGAGAGCATGCGGGCTCGCGCCGCGGCGAGCTCGATCGCGAGCGGCAAGCCGTCGAGCCGGCGGCAGACGGCGCGCAAGGCCTCCTCATCCTCGGGCCCGGTGCCGAAGCCCGGGGCGAGCGCGCGGGCGCGCGCGACGAGCAGCGCGAGTGCATCGTCCTCGGAGAGCGGTTGCACGGGATAGACCTGCTCGCCCGAGAGGTGGAGCACGGCGCGGCTCGTGACAACCAGTCGCAGTCGGGGCGCCGATGCGAGCAGCCGCACCAGCTCCGGCCCGGCAGGGAGGAGGTGCTCGAAGCTGTCGAGCACGATCAGCATCTCCCGCGGGCGCAGCCATGCCGCAAGCGTCTCGGCCGGCGTCTCTCCCGGTCGCTCTGCAACCCCGAGGCCCTGCATCATCGTGGGGAGGACGAGCGCGGGGTTGCGAAGGGGCGCGAGGTCGAGGAGGACGGCGGAGTTCGCAAACGACGCGGCCGTGGCACGCGCCAGCGCGAGCGCGAGCCGCGACTTTCCGCTGCCACCCGCGCCCGTCAACGTCAGGAGGCGAGCGTCCGGGTCGTGGACGAGCCGGCCGAGCGCCTCCAGCTCGCGACCTCGCCCGAGCAGGGCGTTCGGCGGCAGCGGCAGCTCCGCGGCTCCGATGCGCTCGGGCGCCGCGAGCGCGGGGTCGTGGCGAAGGATCGACCGTTCCAGCTCCCGCAGCTCGGCCCCGGGCTCGAGCCCGAGCTCGTCGAGCGCTGCACGACCCTCGCGGTAGACCTCCAGCGCCTCCGCGTGGCGGCCGAGTCGGTACAGGGCGAGCATCAGCTGGGCGCGAGGCCGCTCGCGAAGCGGATGATCCGCGACCAGCGCGCGGAGCTCGGCAACCGCCGCATCGTGGTGGCCCGTAGCCACCTCGGCGGCAAGGCGCTCCTCCTGCGCCACGCGGCGAAGCTCCTCCAGCCGGTCCGCCTCCACGCGGACGAACCCGTCGTCCGTGACGTCGGCGAGTGCTTGACCGCGCCAGAGACCGAGCGCCCGTCCGAGCAATGCCGCGGCGAGCGGCGCATTCCCCTCGCGGAGTGCGACACGGCCCTCCTCGAGCAGGCGCTCGAATTGCTCCGCGTCGAGCTCGCCGTCGAGCACCTCCAGGAGGTAGCCAGGCGCGATCGTCGCGATTCGCCCGTCGGGCAGCGCCTTGCGGAGCTGCGAGACGTAAACGTGGAGGAGCTTCCCCGCGCTCGCCGGCGGGTGTGCCGGCCACAGCGCCTCCACGAGCAGATCGGTGGGGACGACGTGGTTCGGGCGAAGAAGCAGCGCGGCGAGCAGCGTCCGGTGCTTGGCGGCGCCGATGGGCGTGGAGAGCCCGTGCGCAACGAGCTCGAGGGGCCCGAGGATGCGGAACTGGATGGCAGGCTCGGTCGCGACCGGACCGATCCTAAGCCGCCGCGCGCAGCCCGTCCGCTGGGCGGTCTCGCGGTCAGTCGGCGATGACGTCCGCGAGGCCCATGAAGGCGACGAGCGACCGGAGCTCGTCGGAGGCTCCGCGCAGCCGGACCTGGCAGCCACACCGCCGCGCCGCGAGCTGGAGCCGCGCGAGCGCGTCGACCGTGACCGCATCGGGGTCGATCCCGCCGACCTCGCAGTAGGCGACCTCCGGCCGGGCTTTCTGAAGCAGCGCGCAGACGCGGTTGCAGAGACCGGGAAGGTCGGCACGCTCGATCGGCCCGTGGATGGTGAACGCGATCGCGCGCGGCTCAACCGTGGTCATCGAAGGTCAGACTGTTCTCGTGGGCAAAGGTCATCGGCCCCGTAGCGATGAGTTCGCGGGGGGCGCGTCGTCTACCCGATCAGAACCGATGCGAAAGGACCCCGAATGAGCGCACTCGACACCCGCACCCGCTGGCTCGCATTGATCGTCCTGTGCCTGGGCGACCTGATGATCGTGCTCGACACGACGATCGTGAACGTGGCGCTGCCCTCGATCCGCGAGGATCTCGGCTTCTCCGAGACGTCGCTCGCCTGGGTCGTCAACGCCTACCTCCTCACGTTCGGCGGCTTCCTGCTCCTCGGCGGGCGGCTCGGCGACCTGTTCGGGCACCGGCGGATGTTCCTCGGCGGCGTGACGCTGTTCACGCTCGCGTCGGTCACCTGCGGGCTCGCGACGAGCCAGGGCATGCTCGTCGCCGCGCGGGCGGTGCAGGGGCTCGGCGGGGCGGTCGTCTCGGCAGTCGCGCTCTCGCTGATCATGAGCCTCTTCACGGATGCGGCCGAGCGGGCGAAGGCAATGGGCGTCTTCGGCTTCGTGATGGCGGGTGGCGGGAGCCTCGGCGTGATGCTCGGCGGGATCCTCACCGACGCGCTCGACTGGCACTGGATCTTCCTCGTCAACGTCCCCATCGGCGTCGCTGTGATCCTTCTCTCGCTGCGGCTCGTCCCCGTCTCGCGCAGCGCAGCCGCTGGCGGCCGGCTCGACGTCGCCGGCGCGGTCACCGTCACCACGGCGCTGATGCTCGCCGTCTACGCGATCGTCAAGGGCAACGACGTCGGGTGGACGGCAGCGCGGACGCTCGGGATGCTCGGCGTCTCGGCGGCCTTGTTCGCCGCCTTCGTCGTCCTCGAGTCTCGGGTTGCCGCGCCGCTCGTTCCGCTCCGCCTGTTCAAGCTCCGGAACGTGGCGACCGCGAACGTCGCGGGCGTGTTCTGGGCGGCGGCGATGTTCGCGGCGTTCTTCGTCTCGGCCCTGTACCTGCAGCTCGTGCTCGGCTACAGCCCGCTGCAGGTCGGTCTCGTCTTCCTCCCGTCGAACGTGATCATGGCCGTCTTCTCGCTCGGTCTCTCCGCGAAGCTCGTGATGCGCTTCGGGATCAAGGTCCCGCTGTCGACCGGGCTCGTGCTGGCCGCGACGGGGCTCGCCCTGTTGGCCCGTGCGCCGGTCGAGGGTGACGTGCTGCTCGACGTGATGCCGGGCATGCTGCTGATCGGGATCGGGGCCGGCATGGCGTTCAACCCGGTGCTGCTCGCCGCGATGAGCGACGTCGCCCCCGAGGAGTCCGGTCTCGCCTCCGGGGTCGTCAACACCTCCTTCATGATGGGCGGCGCGCTGGGTCTGGCCGTGCTCGCGAGCCTCGCAGCGTCGCGGACGGAGTCCCTCGAGGCGTCTGGGAGCGACGCTGTCGCAGCGCTCAACGGCGGGTACCACGTGGCGCTGCTCGGCGGCGCGCTCTTCGCGCTCGTAGCCGCGGTCGTCGCCGCGGTGTTCCTCCGCGCGGGCGAAGCCGCCGAGGCAGCGCATGAGCCGCACGGCGTGACCGCCGTGACCGGCGACTGAGCTAGGCCGCCTGGGCTCGCGCGCGGAGCGCGGGCAGGCCGGCGCGCAGCGTGAGAACTGCGGCGGCGCACGCGGTGAGGGCCGAGCCGACGAGAATCAGGGCGGCGAGGAGCGTGAGCGCCTCGGCGCCCCGCAGCACGCCGTTCAGGAGCGTCTCGACGCCGACCGCGAAGAGGATCGCCTCGGCGAGCCAGATCGCACGCGGGTACAGCACTGCCTGCTTCGGCCGAGGGCCTGCCGGCCACCACGTCCAGACCGAGAGCGACAGGAGCTTCCCGAGGTGCCCCAGGGTCACACCGGCCGCCCACCCGAGCAGTAACGCGGTGACGTAGCCCTCGAGGCGGGCCGGGGTCGGCTCGAGGCCGAGCACCATGCCGAGACCGAGGATCGTCGCCTGGAGGAGGAAGAAGACTCCCGCGACGATGTGCGTCAACGGCCCCTCCAGGCCGTCGAGCCGGTGCCGCCGGGCGATCCGCGCGCTCAATGCGGCGAACGCAATCACGGCGCCGAGGACCAGGAGCGCCCCGGTGGCCACGAGCGCCCGCCACCCGAACGCGAGTCCGGCGACCAGCAGCCAGAGCCCGCCGGTCAGCACGAGCTCCTCGACGGGGAGCCGCCGCCGCGGCTCGGTGGGGGCGAGCGAGAGCATCGGCGTGAGGGTCCGTCCGACGGTGACGATCAGCAGCGTCAGCCAGCCGATCACCGCGAGGTGCAGGTGGATGGCGATCAGGCGGTCGTGCGGGATCCCGAAGAGCGGTCGCCAGCCGCGGTCGGCGAGGACGGCGCCGACCACGAGCGCTGTGCCGGCATGGAAGGTCGAGGCGGCCACGCCGAAGCGGCTCGCGAGCAGCATGCGTCCGCGCGGGGCCCGGGCGACCAGCGCGACGAGCTCCCAGGCGACGAGCGCGAACCCCGTGGTCTCGGCCGCTGCCGCGATCCAGGTCGTCGTCTGGAGGTCATGCGCGATCGCGAAGGCGAGGACGGGCCCGGCGCAGAGGAAGGGCAGGGCCGCCCAGCCACGCCAGGCGGTGACGTCGTGGCGGAGGAGCGTCGGCAGCACATGGAGCGCAGCGCCGGTGACTGCGAGCGGGAGGAACGCGAGCCCGACGAGATGGACGGCGAAGAGAACCTCCTGCGAGGCGAGACCCTCGTTCGCCAGCTGCTCCGCCGCGGCAACGAGCGCGACGGAGGCCGCGAGCCAGCAGAGCAGGGCGGCCCCGAAGTACGACGCGACGAGCGCGACCGGTGCCGGCCGGCCGACGCGCGCTCCGCTGATCACGCCGCGGCGAGCGCCCGCGGAAACAGCACGTTGTTCTCCTCGTGGATGTGCTGGTGGAGGTCGAGCTCCAGCTCGCGGAGCCCGTCCAGCGTCGCCCGGTGCGTGTTGCACAGCGACTGCTCGAGGTCATAGCCGTCGGTCAGGTTGCGGATCCGGCCGAGGGCCGAGCCGGCCCACTCGTGATCGTGCTCGAGCTCGCGCACCTGCTCTGCGTCGTAGGGCCCGCCGGCGCGGACGAGCGGGAACAGCTGCTCTTCCTCCGCGACGAGATGCTCCTCGAGGTCGCTGCGCAGGGCGGTGAAGGTGTCGCGGAGCTCGATCACCGAAGGGCGTTCGTCTCCGTGGGCGCGCACGACCTTCTCGAGCAGGTCGTTGAGGCGCGGGAGCTCCGCACGGAGCCGGTCGTGGTGCTCCGAGACGATGTGGTCGCACAGCTCCGCGAGCGGCGCCGCCGTCCAGTCGCGCTCGCTCGTGGGCAGCTCGACGGCAGCGTCGAGCGCAGTCGCCGCGTCGTCCACTGCGAGCCCGCGCGCGGCGCACGCTTCGGCGAGCGGTGTCTTGCCTCCGCAGCAGTAGTCGATTCCCAGCTCCTCGAACACGCGAGCGCGCGAGGGCTGCTCCAGCACGAGCTCCGCGACGGTGCGGGACGGGTCGATCGGCATCGGTGGTCCTTTCGGTCGTGCAGCCGCGGTCACGGCTGCGCAGACGGCTCTCCCCCGCAACGGTACGTCCTCCGTGCTCGCGGCGGATCCGGTCCGTCTGCGTCCCGCGTTGCGGGAAACTACGGACGACTTGCGACGTAGCCGCTCTGGCGCGGCTGGATCTGCTGCACCGCCCAGCTGTTTCCATCGGGATCCTGGAAGAACACGAACGAGCCCCAGGGGAAGTCCTGCACCTCGCTGGCATCGACACCGCGCTCGACGAGCTCCGCGCGGGCGGCTTCGACATCGGAGACGACGAGCTGCATGCCCGTCACGGAGCCCGGCGCCGCCTCCGTCACGCCGACCCCGATCGCGATGGAGCAGCCAGAGCCGGGTGGCGTGAGCTGGACGAACCGCAGGTCGTCGCTCACCTGGTGGTCGTGGTCGACGGCGAATCCCGCCTGGTCTGCGTAGAACGCCTTTGCGCGGTCCACGTCGGACACGGGGATCGCGACGAGCTCGAGCTTCCAGTCCATGCTCCGTCCTTTCGTCCGACGACTCGGTCCACCTCGGCGCGCGAGGTGGGCGACCCCGGACAGGAGGCTACAAGGACGAAGGCCGCTCGGACGCGAGCGCGAGCAGGCTCTCGTGCTCCTCGCGGCAGGCGGGGCAGCCGTCGAGGTGGGCGCGCAGGCCCGGGATGGTCGCGTCCGCGTCCTCTCCCGCGAGCTCGAGGTCGACGAAGCGATCGAGCTCGGCAAAGCACGTGTCGCAGCCGACCTCCGGGTCGGCCGGGCCGAGGAGCCGGCGCAGGATCGTCGTCGGATCGCGTGGTTCCATCAGGTCTCCTTCGGAAGCTCGAGTCCGCGCTCGGCGAGCGATGCGCGGAGCTTGCGCCGCGCATCGTGCAGCGTCTTGTACAGAGCCCCCCGGTTCGACCCGAGCCGCTCGGCGAGGAGGTCGATCGGAACGCCGTCGACGGCGAGGGAGAGCAGCACACGGCGCTGGTGAGGCGTCAGTGTGGTCGCGATCTCTTCGCGGACGGCGTCGAGGAGCGCGCCCTGCTCGACCTCATCGACGGGCGAGAGCCGCGTGCTCGCGAACACCTCCCACGTGGCGGTCTCGAGCGGGATCTCGCGCCCCTGCCAGGCGCGCTTGCGCAGCTTGACCGCCGCCTCGAGCAACGCGAACTTGTACACCCACGTGCTGAAGCGGCTCTGGCCGCGGAAGTCGTCGAGGCGCCGCAGGACGCTCATCAGTGCGTCGTCCGCGGCCTCGAGCGCGATGTCGTCGAGCTCGTCGCCGCGGAGATAGGTCAGCGTCACCCGTCGCCTTGCAACCTCGAACCGGGCGGCCCTGACGAGCAGCGCATGGAGCCGCGCAAGCGCTTCCTCCCGTGCCGGCCCGTCGGCGCGAAGGTCGCGCAGCCAGGCACGTGACCCCTCGTCGAGGAGCGGCAGCCGCGTCGGGACGGCGGCCTCGGGGGCTCCTGCCTCCACGCCGCCAAGGGTAACGGTGCTCACGCGGCGTGCTCCTCGTCGAGCGGCGCGAGGATCCGGACCGCGAGCGCCGGCGCGCAGCCGCGGTCGACGAGCTCCAGGAGGGCGTGGAGGTCGTACCGGCCGTCCCGGGCGAGGTGCGAGGCGAGAGACAGCGCGAAGCCCGCGTCGACGAGCTGCGCCCGACGCCACGAGACGACGTCGTGACCGGTCTCCTCGTGCACGTGGGTCCTCATGCATTGTTGGTTGCGCGGGGCGTCGATCTCTTACCTCGTACGGGTCGCTCCGGGGCGAGCAGGACGCCCGCTCCGGAGCGGTGAGCCGCTCACGAGGCGAGGCGCGAGGGGAACTGCCCGACGAGCCCGTCGGCCAGCATCCCCGACATCTGGAGGATCTCGCGCTCGATGCGGTCGTACGCCTTCACGTCCGCGGCCCAGTTGCCCTGGAGGCGTGCGACGACCTCGTTCGTGGTGAGCCGCAGGTGCTCACGCATCATCGCCTTCATCTCGCCTAGCTTCCAGAAGCGCGGGTTCGCGTTCGAGAGGAAGATCGCGATCGCGTCGGCGTTCTTCGTCCAGCGAGCCTGCTGTGCCGCTACGCCGTCCTGGTCGCCCTTCTGGGCGACCCCGACGAGATCGGCGGCGATCAGGATGTGCTCGCGGAGGAGCGCCGTCAGCTGCTTGCCGGCCGCGGCTCCGTAGAACGGCTTCACGGCGTTGCCGATCTCCGTCTGGTTCTGGAGCAGCCGGGCGACGGTCGCCTGCGTGTCCGGTGCGTTCGTCGTGAGGCTGATGATCGCGAGGCGGGTCCAGGCGACATGCTCCTCCCAGAGCCGGTCCATCGTCCGGCGGAGCACGAGCTCGTTCGCGGAGACCGCCGCGTGGCCGTGGTCGTGGGCCGCGAGCGCATGGTGGTGCGCGGGAGCGGTGGTCGCCTCGGCTCCGCCCGTTTGCGCGAGGGCGACGACGGCTGCCGCGGCCGCGACCAGGGTCACGGCCGCAAGCGAGATCAGGCGTCGTGTCGACGTCATCGGAGCGTCCTTTCGTCGGATGCGAGCCGCTGCGCGAGCGCTGCGGCGTTGACCCAGTTGGTGCCGCCCCGGCGCAGGCTCTTACCTCGGCGCCGTGTGTCGTCAGCGATGTGGCGTGGCGGCGCTCGTCTCCGCTGCGAGCAGCGCGCGCGCTGCCCATACGCAGACCTCCTCGGCTTCCGCGGCCGTGAGCGCCCTTGTGTCCTGGAGGACGATCATCGACTCCCAGCCGATCAGCAGCGTGAGCGCGGAGACGAGGCGCTCGAACCGCTCGGGCGGGAGCGTCTCGCGGAGCGGCTCGAGCGCTCGCTCGATCCACTCCACGCGCCGGTAGCCGCGGCGGGGCGCTGAACCGGACGCGCTCGGCGCTCCCGACGCGCCGACCGTGAGCCGGATGATCGTGCGTCCGAGCGCCTCGGTCTCGGCGAACCCCTGCTGGACCGCACGCACGAGCTCTTCGACGCGCTCACCGACGTCCCCGTGGAGCTCGAATCGCGGTTCAACCATCGTGCGGGCCGCCGCGAGCGCGGCGTCCGCCAGCAGGTGCTCGAGCGTCGGGAAGTAGAGATAGACGGTGCGGCGCGAGACGTCGGCCGCTTCGGCGATCTCCGCGACGGAAGGATCCTGGCCGCGTTCGAGGAGCTCGACCGCCGCGTCGACGATCGCCTTCCGGGTCCGCCTACGCTGCCGCTCCCGTCCCGCGCCCGCTGGGCTGCCGGTCATCGCTTCTCCCTTGACGTCGCTCTCGCCTTGAAGTATACATCTGTGCATTGGTTACACAACTGTGCAATTTGCGGGAGGAGAGCATGGTGGAAGCGATGAGAGAGGCGGGGCCGTTCTTCGCAGAGCCCGGCGAGGGCGAGGCGACGTGGTTCCTGAACAGCCGGATGGTCGTGCGCGCGGGCGCGGACGCGACCGGCGGGGCATACGGGCTCGTGGAGTCGTGGATCCCGGCCGGGTTCTCGCCGCCGCTCCACCTCCACCGTCGCGAGGACGAAGCGTTCTTCGTGCTCGAGGGGCAGGTCCGT
>DASSBV010000012.1:0-3433 GCA_035698545.1 Gaiella sp.
CGCGGCGGCGCGGCTCGCGCACCTTCTTGTCGCGGAGGCGCTCGACCTGGCGCTCGAGCTTGTCGACGAGGAGATCCGTCGCGGCCTCGTACGTCGACGAGGCCTCACGCCCGAACAGGTTCGGGCCCTTCATATGCAGCTCCGCCTCCACGACGTGGTCGTCGGCGATCTTCGGGTTCCGCTCGCGGTCGAGCACGACCTCGACCAGCGTGTCGGGATGGAGGCGGCGGCCGAGCTTGGCGAGCTTCGACTCCACGTACCGGCGGACATCGTCGTTCACGTGTCCCCGTCGCACCGTGACCTGCAGTCGCATGGCGCCCTCCTCTCGGGTTCTGCATCACACGCTAGCGCACCGCCCGGGCGAGGCAAACGACCTCGACGCGGTGTGCGCCCGCCCGCCGCAACTCGGTCGCGCAGGCCGACGCCGTTGCGCCTGTCGTGTAGACGTCGTCGATCAGCGCGACGGCGCGCGGCGCGTTCCCACGTAGGACGAATGCGCCGCGAACGTTCGCCCCACGCTTGCTGCGCGGGAGCCCCGCCTGGCGCGGCGCCAGCCCCGTGCGGGCGAGCAGGCGCTCCACGGGGAGCTCCCAGCGTGCCGCCAGCGCCTCGGCGAGGCGCTCCGACGGCACGTGGCCCCGCGCGCGGCCGCGCTCGCGATCGCCGGGAACGAAGGTGATCGTCTCGACGTCGGGTCGCGCGATCACCTCCGCCACGATCGCCGCCAGCGCCGGCGCGAGGTCGCGCCGTCCGCGCTCCTTCCAGGCCGAGACGAGCAGCCGCGCGCGCGCGTCGTAGACGAGCGCGCTTCGGGCGCGGGCGAATGAGAGCCGCCGCCCCGCGCATTCGATGCAGCGTCGCACGGGCCACGCGCCGGGGCCGCCGCAGCGCCCGCACACGGGCGGGGCGATCCTGACGAGGCCGGTGTCGCAGCGCTCGCAGAGCGCCGCGCCCGGAACCGCGCAGACCGCGCACCGGGAAGGGAGCACGAGCCCCAGCAGGCCCATGCATCCACCGTAAAGGCGAACCCGTGACGGCTTCGTGCCGGATTCGTGCCGTCAGTCGAGCACGTTCCGCGAGAGCAGCTCGCGTAGTCCCACGCGCGCGTGCTCCAGGTCCTCCGGCTCCTTGATCGGGAAGAACCGGCCGTACGGGCCCGAGCGGGGAACCTCGAGAAACGTCGTCTCGAGCTGCCACGAGATCTGGTGGTAGAGGCGCTCGAGCTGGACGGCAGCGCGGCCGTCGACCTGCTTGAGGACGTGGAGCCACGGCAGCTCGAAGTCGCGGTCGAGCGCGTCGAGACGCACGGTCGCAGAGTTCGTGTTGAACACGCGGATCCGGTCCTGGTCGAACTCCGATGGGAACTGCGGCCCCTCGAGCAAACCCGGCCTGCCGTCGACGCGTGCCGGGGCGCCGCCCAGGTCGCCCTCCTTCGCGGCGACCTCGACGGTGAGGGGGCGGTCGGCCGCGATGTGCGTGCCGACGACGACCGGGTCGAGCCGCGCGCCGAGGTTGTCGACGTTCGAGACCGCGACGTGCTCGACTCCGCGTCGACGCAGGCGGTCGAGCGTGCCCGAAGAGCGAATTCCGCTGACCAGGTCGCCGTGCCCTGGCGCGTACGGCGACGGGCGGCCGGCCTCGAGGAACAGGGCGCCGCCCTCCGTCAGCCGCAGCGAGACGGACTGGGTGAACCAGAGCGGCTCGGGGACGCGGAGCGCGCCGACGTGGGCGCGCGTCTCGTCGTCGGTCTGGAAGCTCGTCATCAGGACGACCGGGATTTCGACGCCGAGAGCGTCTCCGAGCGCCGCGGTCTCGCCGAGCTTCCACGAGAGGAAGCTCCCTCCGTCGAGCGCCTCGACCGCGCCCTTGACGACGCCGCCGAACCGCGTCGCCATCCCGCCCGCGAGGACCGCCTGCGCGACACGGCCGGCACGGATCGCCTCGACCCCTGTCTCGCGGAGGTCGGTCCACGCGTCCGTGCCGGGCTCCGCGAGCCGAGCCAGGTCGCTCTCGTGCGGCGGCTCGACCAGCCCGAGCACGACGTTCGAGGCCTGGGACAGCTCGCCGGAGGCGACACCACCCTGCAGCTCGTCGAAGGCGGCGGCGTCGAAGCCGTACCGGCGCAGGAGCTCCTGCGTCTCAGGATCGAGCTCGTCGAGGCTCATCGCGCGGCCGCAGCCTCGCGGGGCAGCGACTCCGCGTACGGCGGCCGATGGACCCCGCGCTCGGTCACGATCGCGGAGACGAGCGCCGCGGGGGTCACGTCGAACGCGGGATTGCGGGCGGGGAACCGCTCGGTGACCTCCGCCGGGTCACGCTCCTCGATCGGGATCGCGTCGCCCGAAGCAGCCGTCGGGTCGAGCGTCGACGTCGGTGCCACGACCACGAGCGGCAGGTCGTGGTGCGCGGCCAGCACGGCGAGCGAGTACGTGCCGATCTTGTTCGCGACGTCGCCGTTCGCGGCGATCCGGTCGGCGCCCGTGACCACGAGGTCGACCTCGCCACGCGCCATGAACGACGCCGCGGCGCCATCGGGGATCACGGCGTGCGGGACCCCGAGGGCATCGAGCTCCCAGGCTGTCAGGCGAGCGCCCTGGAGGAGCGGTCGCGTCTCGTCGACCCAGACGTGCTCGACGCTGCCCGCCTCGAACGCCGAGCGGATCGCGCCGAGCGCGGTGCCGTACCCACCGGTCGCCAGACCGCCGGCGTTGCAGTGCGTCAGGACGCGAGCGCCGGCCGGGAAGAGCTCGAGCGCCTGCGCGCCCATCGCGCGACAGCGCTCCACCTCGTCGGCGTGGATGCGCTCGGCGCGCTCGCGCGACGGGTCGTCTCGCATCGCGTCGAGCGCCCAGCGGAGGTTGACGGCGGTCGGACGCGATGCGAGGAGCACGTCGTAGGAGGCGTCGAGATCCTCGCCGCGAGACGCGGCGAGCGCGAGACCGTACGCCGCCGCGATCCCGATCGCCGGCGCGCCGCGCACCGCGAGCATCCGGATCGCCTGAGCGACCTCCGCCGAGCTCGCACAGCGAAGGTCGACCTCTTCGTCGGGCAGGCGCCTCTGGTCGAGGACGACGACGGCGTCGTCCTCGAGGCGGGCGATCCGGTGGGGCTCCAGATCCTTCAATCCATCCTGGGAACCGTGGGTTCCCCCGCCTACGTCCCTTCGTCCCACGAAGCGAGGTACGCGGCCTGCTCCTCGGTCAGCCGGTCGATCGAGACGCCCATCGTCTCGAGCTTGAGCCGCGCGATCTCGTCGTCGATCTCCCTCGGCACGTCGTAGACCTTCCGCTCGAGCGAGGCGGCGTTCGCGATCACGAACTCGGCGGAGAGCGCCTGGTTCGCGAACGACATGTCCATCACCTGAGCGGGATGGCCCTCGGCCGCGGCGAGGTTGACGAGCCGGCCCTCCGCGAGGAGGTAGACGCGGCGGCCG
>DASSBV010000013.1:0-7572 GCA_035698545.1 Gaiella sp.
CCCCGAGCTCGACGGCGGCGCGCTGATGGACGTCGGGTGCTACTGCGTCAGCGCGATTCGCGTCCTCGCGGGAGAGCCCGAGCGGGTCTCCGGCGAGCAGGTGATCGGCTCGACCGGCGTCGACATGGCGTTCCACGGGACCCTTCGCTGCGCCGACGACGTGATCGGCCAGTTCGAGGCGTCGTTCCGGTCGCCGCGCCGACAACGGGTCGAGGTCGTCGGGGAGGAGGGCGCGATCATCGTCGAGGCACCCTTCCGGATCGACTGGGGCGGTGCGGTGCTGCTGGCGCGGCAGGAGGGGGAGGCGCTCGGCGAGCCCGAGGCGATCGACGTGCCGCAGGCCAACTCGTACCGCCTCCAGCTCGACAATCTCGCGGACGCGATCCAGGGACGGTCGACGCAGCTCCTCGGCCGCGACGACGCGGTGGGGCAGGCCCGGACGATCGAGGCGCTCTACACGGCCGCCGACCAGGGACGCTCGTTCACGGTGGGCGAATCCGCCGACGCCGCTTCGGCGTAGAGATCGGAAACACGCCGAGGAGGTTCCAATGAGGCGACTCGTCGCCATCGTCTGCCTGGCCGCGCTGTCCGTCGTCGCGCTCGCGGCGACCGCTCCGGCCGCCACGCCCGTCTACAAGGGGACGGTCGGGCCCGGCTTCACGCTCAAGCTGACGAAGCCGCCGACGAAAGCCGGCAAGGCCAAGATCGTCGTCGCAGACCTCTCCTCGAGCCACAACTTCCACCTGACCGGCCCGGGCGTCGACGTGAAGACGTCGATCGGCGGCAAGGGCACGAAGACGTTCACGGTCACGCTGAAGAAGGGCACCTACACGTACGTCTGCGACCCGCACAAGAGCTTCATGAAGGGGTCGTTCAGGATTCGCTGACCGGCGCGGACAGCGACAGCGGCTCGATCGCGCCGTCGGCGATCCGCCAGGCGGCGAGCTCGTCGAGCCGGACCGAGTAGATCACGTAGGGAAGGCCCTGCCAGAGGCCGATGCGCTCGACGTCGGTGCGCGAGGGCCGAGGCGGAGACGAGACGTGCGAGTGGACGACCGCCTGCTCGACGTCGCGGTCGCCGAGGTCGGCCCAGACGACGGGGTCGAGCCGCAGCTCGAAGTAGTAGGGGCTCGGGGAGGCGTTCTCGCCGGGCACGTACTCGATCGCGACGTCGCCGTCGAGCAGCAGCAGCCCGCAGGCCTCGTTCGGGAGCTCGGCGCGCGCGTGCTCGGCGATCGCCGACCGCACGGCGGCCGGGACTACCACCAGACGGTGCGCTCCATCGACGTCGCGACTGCGTCGTCGTCCGCATCCCAGAAGTCGGCGCTCAAGTACTTCCAGCCGCCGTCCGCCAGGATCGTCACGACGACCCCCTCGTCGAGCTCGCCCGCGAGTCGGCGGGCGACCGCGATCGCGGCGCCGGACGAGACGCCGCCGAAGACCCCTTCGAGCCGGAGCAGGTCGCGGACTGCGGTGACGGACTCCTCGTTGGAGACGAGCACCTTTCGGTCGAGCTTCGAGACGTCGAGGATCGGCGGGACGTACCCGTCGTCGAGCGAGCGGAGACCCATCACGGGATCGCCCGGGAGCGGCTCGGCCGCGGCGACGACGACGTCGGGGAACGTCTCGCGGAGTCGCTCGCCGGCCCCCATCAGCGTGCCGCCGGTGCCGAGGCCCGCCACGAGCATGTCGACGTGGTCGAGCGCCTCGGCGATCTCGGCGCCGGTGCCGTCGTAGTGCGCGCGCGGGTTCGCCTCATTGGCGTACTGGAACGGGACGAACCAGCGGGGGTCGGCCTCCGCCAGCTCCAGCGCAAGCCGGACAGCCCCGTTCGACCCTTCGGCGGCGGGCGAGAAGACGAGCTCGGCGCCGTACAGCCGGAGCAGCCGCTTGCGCTCGGGGGTGGCGTTCTCCGGGATCACGCACGTCAGCGGGTAGCCCTTGAGCGCGGCGACGAGCGCGAGCGAGATGCCGGTGTTGCCCGACGTCGGCTCGAGGAGCGCGCGGCCGGGCTCGAGCTCGCCCGAGGCTTCCGCCGCCTCGATCATCGACTTCGCGACGCGATCCTTGATCGAGCCCGTTGGGTTCTGGCCCTCGAGCTTCGCGTAGAGCTTCACAGACGGCTTGGGCGAGAGCCGCGGCAGCTCGACCAGCGGCGTCGAGCCGACGAGGTCGAGCAGGCTCGAGGCGACGGCGGGCCGCGACCACGAGGGCGATGACCCCCCCGCCATTGCCGGAAGCAGAATCACGGTCCCGCCGACCGGGACTGACGTGTCGAGTCCCTCGAGCGTGCGGACGTCCTCGCCGCCGACGTAGACGTTGACGAACGGTGCGAGGCCGCCGTCCTGGAGGATCTGCGGCCTGAGTGCTGGGTGGCGGTCGACGAGGTCGTCGAGCACCTCGCGCACCGTCTCGCCGTCGGCCTCCACCTGGCGGGCGCCGCCGACCTCGCCCCGCAGCGTGGGCGGGATCCGCACGACCCTCACGCGTTCACCGTCCCGCGCGAGCAGAACTCGACGTAGTCGATGTACTCGGTGATCGTCGGGTGGTCGCCGCAGACGGGGCAATCGGGGTTCTTGCGGATGGCGACCTCGTCGAACGTGGTGTGGAGCGCGTCGAAGAGAAGAAGCCGACCGGTGAGCGTCTCGCCGACGCCGAGTGCGAGCTTCAGCGCCTCGCTCGCCTGGAGCGAGCCGACGATCCCGGGAAGCACACCGAGGACGCCGCCCTCCGCGCAGCTCGGCGCCAGTTCAGGCGGCGGCGGCGCGGGGTAGAGGCAGCGGTAGCAGGGGCCGTTCGCGGGGTCGAACACCGTGACCTGGCCTTCGAAGCGGTAGATCGAGCCGTGCACGACCGGGATGTCGTGCCAGACCGACGCGTCGTTGACGAGGTAGCGGGTCGGGAAGTTGTCGGTGCCGTCGAGGATCACGTCCCAGCCGTGCCCGAGCACGGAGTCGACGTTCTCCGAGGTGAGGCGCTCCTGGAACGTGACGACCTTCACGTCGGGGTTGAGCGCCTCGATCGCTCGCTTCGCCGAGTCCACCTTCGGCTCGCCGAGCTGGTCGGTCGAGTGGACGATCTGGCGCTGGAGGTTCGAGTCGTCGACGACGTCCGCGTCGATGATTCCGATCGTCCCAACGCCGGCCGCTGCGAGGTAAAGCGCCGCGGGCGAGCCCAGGCCGCCTGCGCCGAGCAGGAGCACGCGCGAGTCGAGCAGCTTCTGCTGGCCCTCTTCCCCGACCTCGGGGATCAGGAGATGACGTGCGTACCGCGTGCGCTGCGCCGGGGTGAGCGCTGTCGGAACCGTGTAGTCGTAGCCGTTGCGCTTCCACCCGACGAAGCCGTCCTCGAGGTTGACCGCGTGCTCGTAGCCGAGGTCGCGGAGCGTCTTCGCCGCGAACGCCGAGCGCGTGCCGCTCGCGCAGTAGACGACAAGGGTCTGCGACTTGTCGGGGAGCAGCGCCTCGACGCGCGACTCGAGGTTGTTGCGCGGGACGTGGACCGCGCCGGGGAGATGTCCCTCGTCCCATTCGTCGCGAGGCCGGACGTCGACGAAGACGTGCGGTATGCCGTTTTCGAGCATCCGCTGCGCCTCGGGCGTCGTGATCTCGTCGATCTCGGCCCGCGCCTGCGAGAGCAGTTCCCTGTAGGTCGCCATTACTTTCAAGAATATAGCGATCGGGTCGCGGCTACCGTGACTGCGTGTCGCCCCGGTCGCGCGTCGTCGCCCTCACCGCCGCGTCGGCCGCGGTCGCTGCGGCGGTCGTGGTCGGGATCGTCCTCCTTCAGACCGGGCCGACGCCGGAGGCTGCTGTCGGGCCGAAGCGGCGGCCCGGGCCGCCACCGCTGACCCTCGCGCTGGGCGTCCGGACCGATCCCGAGGCGCGCGCGCTGCGCCGGGCGGCCAACGCCTATTCGGCGGGCCGGCGTGCCGAGGCGGCGCGGCAGTTCGCACGATGGGGCTCCGTCGAGGCGCGGGTGGGGGAGGCGTTCGCCCGCTGGCCCACCCAGACCGTCGACCTGCTGAACCGCCTCGCGGGGCTCCACGCCGACCGTGCGGTCGTCCAGCTCAATCTCGGAGTCGCGCTGTTCTGGTCGGGGCTCTCGGGCGCGCAGGAGGCATGGCGCCAGGCGGTTGCCGACGAGCCCGACTCCGCCTATGCGGTCACGGCGGGGAACCTCCTCCACCCGGAGTACGCGCCGGGCGTGCCCGTCTTCGTGCCCACCGCGCCGCTGCCACCCGGCTTCGCCGAGCTCTCGCCTCCCGCCCAGCTCCGCACACTCGAACAGGGCGCGCGGCGGAGCGTCGCAGGGAAGCTCCTCTACGGCGCCGCGTTGCAACGGCTCGGGATGACGCGCTCGGCAGCGAGGGTCTACGCGGCGGCCGCACGCGAGGCGCCGCAGGACGTCGAGGCGCAGGTCGCCGCGGCCGTGGGACGCTTCGACAAGGCACGCCCGGTCGACGCCTTCTCCCGGCTCGGGCCGCTCACGCGGTCGTTTCCACACAAGGCGACGGTTCGCTTCCATCTCGGCCTGCTGCTCCTCTGGTCGGGGGAGACACGGGAGGCGAAACGGCAGCTCCAGCGTGCGATCGCGGTCGAGCCGCGCTCTCCGCTGGCCGGTCAGGCGCGCCGCTATCTGGCCGAGCTGCACAAGGCCGGCGTCTGACCAAAAGTCGAGGTTGACGGGTGTGGGCGCGCTGCTACCGTTCCCAGCCAGCGACGAAAGGGGGGCGATTCTGAGCGCAGCACCCGACGCCCGACGCCCGGCCCGCGAGGTCGGCCTCGAATCGGACGAAGCACGCGCGCTGCTCGAGCACGGCCGTGCGAGCGGGACGCTCGACGCCGACGAGCTCGCCCTCGCGCTCGACGAGCTGGACCTCGACCCGGCCCAGATCGACGCGCTCTACACCGCCCTCGACGAGGAGCAGATCGAGGTCGTCGGGACGGAGGCGCCGGCGGCCGAGACCGACGACGAGCGCGAGCGAGCCTGGGCGGCCGAGACGGAGATCTCGACCGACACGCTCCAGCTCTTCCTGAAGGACATCGGCAAGGTGCCGCTCCTCACCGCCGCGCAGGAGGTCGAGCTCTCGAAGCGCATCGAGCTCGGCGAGCACGCGGCGAAGCAGGCGATGGTCGAGGCGAACCTCCGTCTCGTCGTCTCCATCGCGAAGCGCTATCGCAACCAGGGACTGCCGTTCCTCGACCTGATCCAGGAAGGCACGATCGGGCTCGTTCGCGCCGCCGAGAAGTTCGACTGGCGCAAGGGCTTCAAGTTCTCCACGTACGCGACGTGGTGGATCCGCCAGGCGGTCGCGCGCGCGATCGCGGACAAGGGCCGCACGATCCGCATGCCGGTCCACGTCGTCGAGAAGCTGAACAAGATCAACCGGTCGGAGCGGAAGCTCCGCGGCGAGCTCGCGCGCGAGCCGACCTCCGTGGAGATCGCGATCGACCTCGGCCTCTCGGTCGAGGAGGTCGAGCACATCAAGCGCAGCGCCCAGACGCCGGTTTCACTGGAGAAGCCCGTCGGAGACGAGGAGGAGTCGGAGTTCGGCCACTTCCTCACGGACGAGTCGGAGCCACTTCCCGAGGAGGCAGCGGAGGTGAGCCTCCGGCGGGATGCGCTGCGGTCGATTCTCGACGCGCTCTCCCCGCGCGAGCGGCAGGTGCTCGAGATGCGCTACGGGCTCGACGGCCAGCAGCCCCGAACGCTCGACGAGGTCGGCCGCGCGTTCAACGTCACGCGCGAGCGCATTCGCCAGATCGAGCACCAGAGCCTCAAGAAGCTCCGCGTGCTCGCCGAGGCGGCGAGCGTCCGCGACGTCGGTTGAGCGGGCCCCTTCGGCGCGTCCGCGAATGGTGGCACCGCCGCCGGCGGGGGCGCGGCGTGCTCGAGCCCTTCAGC
Source organism: Gaiella sp. (assembly GCA_035698545.1). Classification (GTDB taxonomy): domain Bacteria; phylum Actinomycetota; class Thermoleophilia; order Gaiellales; family Gaiellaceae; genus Gaiella. The sequence continues at coordinate 5,908 of DASSBV010000013.1, forward strand.
GGGCCGGACGACGACCCCGGCGGGACCGGCGTGCGTGAGCCGCGGCGACCGCGGCCGCCGCAGCTCGAAGGCGGCGTCGCGCTCGAGGAGCCGAGGACCGACGAGGGCGAGAGGGCCTAGCCCTCGCGACCGCGACCGCCCGAGGGCGCGGTCCATAGAATCGCGCTGGTGCTGCCGTCACACGACGCGCTCGTCGCCGAGCTGTCCGAGCTGATCGCGATCCCGTCCGTGAGCGCCGACCCGGCGCACGCAGGCGACCTCGCAGACGCGGCGGATTGGGTCGCGGGCCGGATCCGGGGCGCCGGCGGCGAGGTGGAGATCGCAGAGCCCCAGGGGCGCCCGCTCGTTCTCGGCGAGGTGCCCGCCTCGCGGAGCGGCGCACCCGCCGTGCTCGCCTACGCGCACCTCGATGTCCAGCCGCCCGATCCTCTCGACCTGTGGGAGTCGGATCCGTGGACGTTGACGGAGCGCGACGGGCTCCTCGTCGCCCGCGGTGTGGCCGACGACAAGGCGCATCTCTTCATGCTCCTCAAGGCGACCGAGCTTCTCGCCGCCGCCGGCGAGTTGCCGGTGACCGTGCGCTTCATGATCGACGCGGAGGAGGAGGTCGGCGGCCATTCCGTCTGCGACTGGGCCGCGGAGGACAGCGGCCCGGCCAACGCCGCGGTGATCCTCGACGGCGGCTACGCGACCGCGACGCTCCCCGCGTTCTGCACCGCGTTGAGAGGCATCTGCTACTTCCACGTCACCGCGCGCACGGGCGAGCGGGACCTCCATTCGGGGATGGTCGGCGGCGCCGCGCTGAACGCGAGCGAGGCGCTCATTCGCTCGCTCTCGGCCGTGCTGCCCGGGCCGGACGGCCGGCTGCCCGAGCCCCTTCGTGCCGGGATCATCCCGCCAACCGAGGCTGAGGTCGCCGGCTGGTCGGCGCTGCCGTCCGGAACCGAGGAGCTCGACGCGCAGGGCGCACGGCCCGCCGACGCGACAGCCGCGGAGCAGTTCTTCCTCCGCACGACGGCGGAGCCCTCGGTCAGCGTGAACGGGCTCGAATCCGGCTCGCCGCACCTCCAGAAGACCGTGCTTCCCGTCGAGGCGCACGCCAACGTGTCGATCCGGCTAGCCCCCGGGCAGTCCACCGCCGAGATCGCGCCGGTCTTCGAGCGCCTCCTCCGCGACGCGGCGCCGGAAGGCACGACGCTCGAGGTCATCCTCCGCTCGACGGGCGAGCCAGCGTATGTCGACCCGAGCTCCGCCGCGGTGCAGCTCGGGCTCGACGCGTTCGAGCACGTGCTCGGCACGCGGCCGATCCTCACGCGGAGTGGCGGCTCCATCCCCGTCGCAGCGACGCTGGCGGCGCGCGGCCTGCCCGTCATCGTCACGGGGTTCAGCCGCCCGACCGCGCAGATGCATTCGCCGAACGAGAACTTCCCCGCGACGGCGCTCGCCGAAGGGCTCGGGACGATCGTCGAGCTGCTGCGGAGGTTCGGGACGCTTGCCTGAGGCGGCGTCCCGGAACGGCGGCGCGCCCTACGCGAGCCCGCTCGCCGCAGAGCTTGCCGACGACGTGCTCGAGCGCTTCCTCCGCTACGTCGTGATCGACACCGAGGCGGCCGTCGAGAGCACGACGTACCCGTCGTCGGCGAAGCAGCTGGACCTCTCGCGCGT
>DASSBV010000014.1:0-2043 GCA_035698545.1 Gaiella sp.
TCTTCCTCGAGACCGTCGGCACGGGCCAGAGCGAGGTGGAGGTGATCGGGATCGCCGACGTCGTCCTCCTCGTGCTGATGCCGGGCTCGGGCGACGCCGTGCAGGCGCTCAAGGCCGGGATCATGGAGATCCCGGACGTGATCGTCGTGAACAAGATGGACCACCCCGCGGCGAAGACGATGCTCCAGGAGGTCCGCTCGATCGTGGCGCTCGATCCCGACCGGAAGCGGCGGCCGCGCATCCTTCTCACCGACGCGCTGCGCGGCGAGGGCGTGCCGGAGCTGTGGGAGGCGCTCGTGGCACGCCGAGCCGAGCTCGAGGAGCGCGGCGAGCTCGCCGAGCGACGCCAGCGGAATCTGAGCGGCGAGGTGGAGACGCTCGCGGTCGCCCGGCTGCACGAACGCGTGCGCGAGGCGATGACCGCGGACGCAGCCGTCGGAGACGCGGTGGAACGGGTCACGCGCCGCGAGCTCGACCCGCTCACGGCGGTCGCGCTCCTCGTCGACTCCGTGACCGGAACGGACGGATGAGCGACGCACGGCCGACGTTCGGGGAGGTCCGGGAGGCGCGTGAGCGACTCGCCGGCATCGCACGGGTCACGCCGGTGTTCTCGTCGGAGACGCTGTCGCGGCTCGCCGGGCGGCCGGTCGTGCTCAAGGCGGAGAACCTCCAGCGCACCGGCGCGTTCAAGATCCGTGGCGCATACAACACAATCGCGCAGCTCTCACCCGACGAGCGTGCGGCCGGCGTCGTCACCGCGAGCGCAGGGAACCACGGTCAGGCGGTTGCGTGGGCGGCACGCGAGGCGGGCATTCCGGCGACGATCGTCGTCCCCGAGTCCGCGCCGATGGCCAAGGTCGAGGCCGCGCGAAGCTACGGCGCTCACGTCGAGCTGTCGGGCGAAGGATTCGAGGAGGCGACGTCTCTGGCCCGGCAGCGTGCGACCGAGACCGGCGCAACCTTCGTGCACGCCTTCGAGGACGCGCGCGTGATCGCGGGCCAGGGCACGCTCGGCCTGGAGCTCGCAGAGCAGCTCCCCGACGGTCCGGCGACGGTCGTGATCCCGGTCGGCGGCGGCGGACTCGCCTCCGGCATCGCAATCGCCCTCGACGAGCTGCGGCCGGAGATCAGGCTCGTCGGTGTGCAGGCAGCCGCCTGCGCACCGCTCGCCGGCCGGGCGCCCGAGGGTGCGACGATCGCGGACGGGATCGCGGTCAAGTACCCCGGCGAGCTGACGGCGTCGATCCTCCAGGACCTGCTCGACGACGTCGTCGTCGTGGACGACGAGGAGATCTCCGAGGCGATCGTGCTGCTCCTCGAGCGAGCGAAGCTCGTGGCCGAGGGCGCCGGTGCCGCTCCTGTCGCCGCGATCCTTGCGGGACGAGTCGGAGACGTGGGAACGGCGTGCGCGGTGATTGCCGGCGGAAACGTCGACGCGACCACGCTCAACTCTGTCGTCCGCTACGGGCTGACCGTGTCGGGCCGGCACCTCGTGGTCGCGCTCCTCATCCCCGACCGGCCGGGAGAGCTCGCAAGGATCGTCGGCCTGATCGCCGCTCAGCGCGCGAACGTCCTCGCGATCCAGCACCACCGCGAAGGGCGCAACATCGGCGTGCTCGAGACCGAGGCCGAGCTGACCTTGGAGACGCGCGACGAGGAGCACTCGCAGGCCCTGATCCACGAGCTCACCGACGCGGGCTACACGGTCCGCCGACTTCGCTGACGGCCGCTGTACCGACATAGACTCGACCCGTGCTGCTCTGCCCGCGGTGCGCCCGCGAAAACCCGGACGACGCCCGCTTCTGCAACGCCTGCGGCGCACCGCTCGACACGGAGCCACGGACGAGGGAGGAGCGGAAGATCGTGACCGCGGTTTTCGTCGACCTCGTCGGCTCGACGGCCCGCGCAGAACGTCTCGATCCCGAAGACGTGCGCGCGGTGCTCCGCCGCTACCACGAGACGCTCCGGCGCGATCTCGAGCGGTACGGAGGCACCGTCGAGAAGTTCATCGGGGACGCGGTCGTCGCCGTCTACGGCGCGCCG
>DASSBV010000015.1:0-7496 GCA_035698545.1 Gaiella sp.
GCAGCGCACCGATGTTGTCCTCCCCGACGCCGCCGTCCACCTGGATGGGGACATCGACGAGCACGCGCAGCTGCGAGATGCGGCCCAGCGCGTCGGGCATGAACGACTGGCCGCTGTAGCCCGGGTGGATGCTCATGCAGAGCGCGATGTCGGCGCCCGCCTCGACTACCGCCTTCGCCGCCCGTTCGGGGGCCGTCTCCGGGTTGAACGCAATTCCGACTCCGAGCCCGTGCTCCCGCGCGCGCTCGGCGACCGCCGCGGGATCGGCCGCTGCCTCGACATGGAACGTGACAGAGTCGGCCCCGGAGGCGGCGAACTCCTCGAAATGGTGCACCGGGTCGTCGACCATCAGGTGGCAGTCGAGCCTGCCCCCCGCCTCGTGGATCGAGCGCGCGATGGAGCGCAGGACGACCGGGCCCATCGTCACCGGCGGGACGAAATGCCCGTCGCCGCAGTCGAAGTGAAAGACCCGGCTGCCCGCCCCGAGCAGCACGTCGATCTGCTCTCCGAGCCGGCGGAAGTCGGCGGCGTAGAGCGAAGGCTCGATCTCGCTCCCGCCGCGGATCCAGTCGCTCCACGCCACCAGGCGATCCTAGAGGCTTGATGTGGGTTAGACGTGCGTGCGGCTAACCCACATCAAGCCTCTAGGTCACCCTCAGGCGCGCGACGAAGAAGCCGCTCGTCCCGTCGCGGTGCGGGAGCGTCTGGAGGAACTCGGGCCGCGCGCGATGACGGTACTGCGGCCATTCCTCGCCCAGTGATGGGTCGACCCGCACGGCTCCGTCCGCGACGACCGCGTCGACGACGTCCTCGGACTCCGCCGCGTTGATCGTGCAGACGGAGTAGACGACCGTCCCGCCCTGGCGTGTCCGCTCGATCGCAGCGCGGAGCAGGTCGAGCTGGAGCTCCGGGAGCGGTATTGCACGCCAGCGGAGATCGGGACGAGAGGCGAGCACGCCGAGCCCGGAGCACGGGGCGTCCACGAGCGCGCGGTCGTAGCCCTTCAGCTCCGCCGGAAGCGCGCGGCCGTCGGCGTGCACGACCCGCACCCGCTCCGCACCGAGACGCGCCGCGGTGGCCCGCAAGGCGTCCGCCCGCGCCTCGTCGACCTCGACGGCGTCGACCTCGCCCACGAGCACCGTCGCCTTGCCACCGGGTGCGGCGCACAGGTCGAGCGTCCGCTCGCCGGGCTGCGAGCCGACAGCGAGCCCGACGAGCTGCGAGGCTCGGCTCTGCGGCCAGATGCGGCCCTCGGCGAGCGCCTGCCCATCGACTCGATCGACGACCCAGGCGCCCGAGATCTCCGGGTCCTCACGCCCCTCGATCGACCCGCGCACGAGTCGAACGGCGGTCTCCGGCTCCTCGTTCTGTGCCCGCATGAGCGCGCGCGCCTCGTCCGGCCCGAGCTCCGACCACCACGTCTCGGCGACCCAGTCCGGGTAGGAATGGCGGAGCGCGGCTTCGGCAGGGGTCCTCTCGGGGAGCCCCTCCACCAAGGCGCGAGCGCCTTCGGCGAGGCGGCGCATGACCGCGTTCGTGAACGACACGGCGCGCTCGAGCCCCGCTCGGCGGACGAGCTCCACCGACTCGTTGACGGCCGCGTAGCGCGGCACGCCGTCCATGAACGCGACCTGGTAGGCACCGAGCCGCAGAGCCGCGACCACGGGCCTGTCGAGCTTCCGCACGGGCCGCCGGCCGAGCGTCTCGATCGCGTGGTCGAGCGTCCGCTTTCGCTGCACGGCGCCGTACGCGAGGCGCCGCGCGAGCGCGCGGTCGCGATCGTCGAGCGCCGCCTCCTCGCTGCGGAGCGCGCGGTCGGCGTACGCCCCGTCCTCGAAGACGCGACGCAGGACACGGAAGGCTGCGGCGCGAGCCGGTGCGACGTCGCTCATCGAAGCCCACGACGCCATGCGTCGGCGGTCATCCGGCGGCCGCCGTCGGGCTGAACCTCGAGCGGCTCGAAGGACCCGTCCTCTGCGACGCGTGCCCGCCAGACGGTCACCGGCCTGCCCTCGAGCTCCGCGCGAGCGCCGATGTGCGGGCTCAGGGCACGGACGAGCCGGACGAGCTCCTCGGCCGGCCGCGCGAGGTCGAGCTGCCGGTCCTCGCGCCGGATCTTCTCCGCGTACGTCGCGGCGCCTTCCTGCGGTGCAAAACGCGGTGCGGGGTCGTCGAGCACTCGTTCGAGCAGCCGCGCCGCCACCTTGGCCGCGGTGCGGTACACAGCGCCCGCGTCGTCGTCCGGCCCGATCGCAAAAGCCTCCTGCGCCGCGACAGGCCCTGCGTCCAGCTCGGCGACCGTCTCGTGGATCGTGACGCCCGTCTCCGGGTCGCCGGCCATGATCGCGCGCTCGACCGGTGCGGCTCCGCGCCAGCGAGGCAGGAGCGACGGATGGACGTTCAGCCAGGCGCGCTCCGCCAGCAGCTCCGCCGGAACGAGCAGCCCGTACGCGCAGACGACGACCGTCGACGCATCGAGCTCGACGCCTGGGGCGGGCTTCTCGGGTTGGAGCACCCGGATCCCCAGTCGTTCCGCCACCTCCTTCGCGGGAGGCGCGGCGACGCGCCTGCCACGACCCGCCGGCGCGTCCGGGCGGGTGAGGAGAGCCGACACGTCGTGGCGGGCGGCAAGCCGTTCGAGCACGTCGGCGCCGAACGGCGCTGTCGCGGCGACGGCGATCCGTGCCACGCGACGGGCCGGCCTAGGACTGGAGAACGAGCCTGGGCCTGATCTGGGCGATCGCCTCGCGCCGCGACTCGCCGTCGGTCCTGTCGAGCAGGAGCACCCCGTCGAGGTGATCGAGCTCGTGCTGCACGACCCTGGCGTCCATGCCCTCGAGCGTAAGCGACACGGGCTCGCCCGCCGCGTCGCGACCCTCGAGTCGGACGCGCGAGGCCCGCTCGATCGGCACCCGCACCGGCCCGAGCGAGAGGCACCCCTCGTCCTCGACCTCGGTATCGGCCCCCTCCGGCGTGAGGACCGGGTTGACGAGCACACGATCCTCGCCGTCGAGGGTGCAGACGAAGAAGCGCCGCAGGATGCCGATCTGGGTGGCCGCGAGACCGACGCCGTCGGCGTCGTGCATGACCTCGAGCATCCGCACGGTGATCCGGGCCAGCTCCTCGTCGAACTCCTCGACCTCGCCTGCCCGCATGCGGAGGACAGGATCGCCGTACTGCCGGATCTGCGCGAGCGCGACTTCCTTGCGGACGAGGCGCTCGGCCTCGGCGCGGGCCTCGGCCTCCGTCAGCGGCTCGTCGTGGTCGTGCTCGTGCTCGTGGTCGGACACAAGGCGATCTTAGCCCCCGGCTTGCAGCACGGCCTGGGTCTGGAGAGTGCGGGAGACGAGGCGGCCGGCGTCATCCGTGACATCGGTCTGGACGACGATCGTCGTCCGGCCCTTGTGGACGAGCGACGCGTGGGCTGTCACAGAGCCCTCGCGGACGCCGGCGAGGAAGTTCGTCTTCGCCTCGATCGTGGAGGTCGTCGCGCCGTCCGGGAGGTTGAGGAAGGCGAGCGTCGCAGCGGCCGAGTCCGCGAGCGCCATCAGGTAGCCGCCGTGGAGGACGCCGGCCGCGGTGCACCGCTCCTCGGCCCACGAGCCCCGCAGGACGACGGCCTCAGGGCCGCCCTCCACCGCCTCGACGCCGAGCAGCGCGGCGAGGGGCATTGCATCGCGCACGAGCGCCGTGAGCGACTGGTCCATCACGCCGGAACCTAGCGCCGAAGGCGTGCTACAGCGACTGCGGGTCGACGTCCACCACCGCGGTGAGCCCGTCGCGTCGCATGGTCTTCGCGGCCGCAGCGAGGAGAGTCGATGCCAGTCGCGCGATCGTCCTCGGCTGGCTCGTCTTCGTGACGAGCTGTGCGCGATGCCGCCCGCGGAGCCTGAGCACGGGCGCGGGCCCTAGGAGCTCTCCCTCCTGCCCGTCGAGCCGCGCACGCAGCTCGTGCAGGAAGGCGAGCGGCGCCTGCGGGTCGGGGCCGGCGACCAGGATCGACACGATGTGGCGAAAGGGCGGGTAGCCGAGCGCCTCGCGCCGCTCGAGCTCGCCCGCGAGGAAGCCGCCGACGTCGTGGTTCACCGCATGACGGAGCGGCGTGGCGTCGGGTTGGAACGTCTGGACGAGCACGCGACCCGGCGCGTCGCGGCCGCTTCGGCCCGCGAGCTGCGTCACGAGCTGGAACGTCCGCTCCTCGGCGCGGAAGTCCGGCAGGCCGAGGCTCGTGTCGGCGTCGACGACGGCCGCGAGCGAGACGCCCGGCACGTGATGGCCCTTGGCCACCATCTGCGTGCCCACGAGCACCGCGCGGTCGGCCTCGCGGAACCGGGCGAACGCATCGCGCGCCGCTCCCGGCTTCGTGGCGACGTCGGCGTCGAGCCGGATCCGCTCGAGCTCCGGCAGGTGCCTCGCAAGCTCCGCCTCGAGGCGCTGTGTCCCCGCGCCGATCCGTGCGATCTCGACCGACCCGCAGTCCGGGCAGGTCGCCGGCACCGGATCCGCCCGCCCGCAGTGGTGGCAGCGGAGCGCGCCGTCCGCATGCAGCGTGAGGGCGACGTCGCAGTGAGGGCAACGTCGCGAGACGCCGCAGGCGCGGCAATGGACGGCCGGCGCCATCCCGCGGCGGTTCAGCAGGAGAATCGCGCGGCCGCCGTGCTCCACGAGGCCGCCGAGCGCCTCGAGCAGCGGCGCGGAGAGCGGGTACCCGGCCTCACGCCGGAGGTCGACGAGCCGCACGCGCGGCATCGGCGCGCCGATCCGAGCCCCGAGGGAGCAGCGGGGCAGCCGAGCCCAGCTCTCCGGTCGCGGAGTCGCGGAGCCGTAGACAGCCACCGCTCCTTCGAGCGCAGCGCGCTTGGCGGCGACGGTGCGCGCGTCGTAGCGCGGGTCCGACTCCTGCTTGTACGCGGCATCGTGCTCCTCGTCGACGACGATCAGCCCGACACCGCGCATCGGCGCGAATACGGCAGAGCGCGCGCCGACGACGATCCGCGCCTCGCCGCGTGCGATGCGATCCCGCTCGTCGCGCCGCTCCGCGTCGCCGAGCGACGAGTGCACGATCGCCACGAGGTCGCCGAAGCGCCGGCGAAAGCGCCCGACGGTCTGCGGCGCAAGCGCGATCTCGGGAACGAGAACGATCGTCCCGAGCCCGCGCTCGAGGGCGGCAGCGCACGCCTGGAGGTAGACCTCCGTCTTCCCACTGCCGGTCGGCCCGTCGAGGAGGACGTGGTCGCCGACTCCCTCGTCGAGCGCCGCGACGATCCGCTGGACGGCCGCGTGCTGCTCGTCGGAGAGCCGCTCGGGCTCGGGCTCACCGGAGAGCGACTCGCGAAGCGTGGGCGAGGGCCGCTCGCCGCGCGGAGTGCGGCGCGTCGGCGCGACGAGCTCCAACGCACGTGCAGGGGTCGATCCGTAGTAGTCGGCCAGCCAGAGCGCGAGATCTACGAGCGCTGCCGGAATCTCGTCGAGCAGCCGCCCGACAGGGGTGGGCTCGATCCCGGGCGGAGCCCCCACGCCCACGTCGGCGACCACGCCACGCGTGGCGCTGCGGCCGAGCCGGACCGAGACGACGGCGCCCTTCTCCGTCCCCTCTGGCACCTGGTAGGTGAACGGGCGGGCAAGCGTCCGCGTGGAGACGAGCGGGTAGACGGAGGCGAGCGGCACCGGCCGAGCGTACTCGCGGCCCGCGACGACCTCCCACGGGCGCCTCGCTACACTCGCCGCATGCCGGCGCACGGGCACTCGGTCGACGAGTACCTCGAGGTGATCTACTTTCTCGCCTTCCCGATCGGCGAGTACGCGCCCGCGAGCGAGAGCGCGATCGCCTCCCGGGTCGCGGAGATGCTCGGCGTCTCTCGTGCGTCCGCCGGCGAGATGCTCAAGCGCCTCGAGGCGGAGGGGCTCGTCGAGCGCGGCGAGCAGAAGGAGGCGATCCTCACCCGGGCGGGCATCGAGCGGGCAGAGAAAGTCGTGAGGAAGCACCGAATCATCGAGCGGTTCCTCACCGACTTCATGGGCTACACCGCGTCCGAGTCGCACGTCCACGCGGACGAGATGGGCGACACGTTCTCGGAGGAGATGATCGACAGGATTTACGAGCGCCTCGATCGGCCCGACCGCTGTCCACACGGCTGGCCGATCTCGACGGAGCTCGAGCAGATGGAGAACGAAGGCCTCCTCACGCTCGCCGAGCTCAGCCCCGGGCAGGCGGGCGAGATCGTCCGCCTCGCAGAGCACGACGGCGACCTCCTGCACTGGTTCTACGACGAGGGGTACGTGCCCGGCTCGAAGATCGAGATGCGTGCCGTGCACGAGGCGGCCGGCCAGCTCGCGGTCGTGCTGGACGCGAGCGAGCGCGAGATCGGCGAGAGGGCCGCGCAGGGCCTCTACGTGCGGCTTGCCGCCTGACTTACACGCGGCTTACGCTCTGCTCATCGCGCTCGAACGGGTCCCTGGTTCGATCGTGAGACCTCGTTGGAAGGAGTGATCCACGTGAGACGTTCGAGCGCCCTCGTTGCCGCCCTCGCCGCCGTCGCCGCCCTCGGGATCGCCGTCGCGAGCGCAACCGCCGCCGACTCGCCGAGCCTGGCTGACGACGTCGCTGCGCGACTCGGGGTCACGCCGGAGAAGCTCCGCACCGCATTCCGCGAGGCGCTCGCCGCCCGCATCGACGCCGCCATTCAGGCGGGCAAGCTGACGCCCGAACAGGGCGCGAGGCTGAAGGAGCGGCTCGCGAACGCGAAGGGCCTCGGGCTCCGGCTCCGCGGCCGGCTGGCGCTGAAGAAGCATCCCGCGCTGGCGCATCGAATCCACGTGCGGACACACCGGCTCGGCCGGGTCGCGAAGTACCTCGACCTCACGCCGCAGGAGCTCCGCTTGGAGCTGCGGTCGGGGAAGTCGCTCGCGGAGATCGCGACCGCGCACGGGAAAACCGTCGACGGCCTCGTCGACGCGATGGTCGCCCCCGCGAAGGCGCGCCTGGACAAGGCGGTCGAGAGGGGCCGCCTCACGAGGGAGCGCGCGGATCAGATCCTCGATCGCCTGACGGACGGCGTGGAGAAGGCAGTCCAGCGCGTCCACGCCGCGCGCTGAGCGCGCGAAGGGTGACAACGCTTGTGGTGATTCACCACAAGCGTTGTCAGCCGCGCGGGATGAACCGGGACGAGTGGACGCCTGGAGCTCAGGCGAGCGCCGGCGCGTCGATGCCGGCAGCCTCGCGAAGCACATCGGCCTTGTCGGTGCGCTCCCAGGTGAAGTCGGCATCAGCGCGGCCGAAGTGCCCGTACGCTGCGGTCTTGCGGTAGATCGGCCGCCGCAGGTCGAGGTCGCGCAGGATCGCGCCCGGCCGCAGGTCGAAGTGCTCGCGTACGAGGTCCTCGATGCGCTCGGGCGTCAGGCCCGGGGCCTCGGTGCCGAACGTCTCGACGTTCACGCTCATCGGATGCGCGACGCCAATCGCGTACGCCACCTGTAGCTGGCAACGGTCGGCGAGC
>DASSBV010000016.1:0-5809 GCA_035698545.1 Gaiella sp.
GAGGTCGCCTATTACGAGTGCCTCCACGAGCTCAAGCTGATCGTCGACCTGATCTGGGAGGGCGGCCTCCAGCACATGCGCTGGTCGATCTCGGACACGGCCGAGTTCGGCGACTACCTGAGCGGCCCGCGCGTGATCGACGAGCACGTTCGCGGTCAGATGCAGGCGATCCTCGACGAGATCCGCTCGGGCGCCTTCGCGAAGACGTGGATCGCCGACATGGACAACGGCGAGCAGGATCTGCGGCGGCGGCGTGCAGAGGCGGCGGGCAAGCAGATCGAGTCGGTCGGAGAGGAGCTGCGCTCGCTGATGCGCCGCGAGGACGCGAGTGCCGTCCGTTGACGTTCCCGTAGCCCTCCTCGGCTACGGAACGGTCGGCGCCGCCGTCCACCGCCTGCTCGAGGAGCAGGGCGAGGAGATCGAGCGCGCGACCGGGCACCGACTGCGCGTCGTCCGGGCGCTCGTCCGCGACGCCTCGAAGGAGCGCGGCTTCGAGCCGGCCGCCGGGGTGCTGACCACCGACCCGGCCGACGTGCTCGGCGACGACTCGATCGCGATCGTGGCCGAGGTGATGGGCGGCGTGGAGCCCGCCGGTGCGCACGTGCTCGAGCTGCTCGGCTCCGGTCGCTCGGTGGTGACCGCGAACAAGCAGCTCGTCGCCCGGCGGGGCGCAGAGCTGTTCGCGGCCGCCGCGTCGTCCGGCGCCCAGCTGCGCTTCGAGGCGTCTGTCTGCGCAGCGATTCCGGTGATCAAGGTTCTCCGCGAGTCGCTCGTCTCGACCAACGTCCACCGTGTCGTCGGGATCGTCAACGGGACGACGAACTTCGTCCTGTCGGCGATGGGCGACGGTCGAACGTACGCCGAGGCGCTCGCCGAGGCCCAGCAGCTCGGCTACGCGGAGGCCGACCCGACGGACGACGTGGGTGGCGGCGACGCGGCGGCGAAGCTCGCGATCCTCGCGACGGTCGCGTTCGGCTCGCGCGTCCCGCTCGAGTGGGTCGAGGTCGAGGGAATCGAGCGCCTCACGTTGGAGCACGTCCAGGCGGCGCGCGCGCTCGACATGAAGGTGAAGCTCCTCGCGCGGGCGACGCTCGCCGACGGGCAGGTCGACGCGCGGGTCGGCCCCGCATTCGTCGACGTCCACCATCCGCTTGCGGCGGTCGAGGGGCCGTTCAACGCCGTGATGCTGCAAGGCGACGCGATCCGCGAGATCACGCTCGAAGGACCCGGCGCAGGGGGGATCGAGACGGCCAGCGCGGTCGTCGCCGACCTCGTCTCCATCGTCGGCACGTCGGGCACCGGCTTCCTCCAGGACGACCCGGTGTGGCGCGAGCTCGAACGGCTGCCGCCCGGCGAGCTCGCCTCGCCGTGGTACCTCCGGCTCACGGTCGACGACCGCGCCGGCGTGCTCGAGCGGCTAGCGCACGAGCTCGCCGCCGAGGGCGTCTCCGTCGGGCGGCTCGTACAGCAGCCCGTCGACGGCCACGCAACGCTCCACGTCGTGACGCACGAGGCGCCGGCCGGACGTGTCCAGGCCGCCCTCGCGGCGATTCGGGCGCTCCCAGAGTCACGCGGCGACGCCGATGCGATCCCCGTCGTCTCCCAACGAGGAGTGGAGGACCTAGGGTGGACGTAGGCACTTTCCGCCTGCGGCGAAAAATGCCAGGGTTTCGCGAGCGGTGACCCTTGCTCTCATCGACCGCTTCCGCGATCGTCTGCCGGTTTCTGCGAGCACGCCGGTCGTGTCCTTGGGCGAAGGATCGACACCCTTGCTGGCAGCTCCTAGGCTCGCGCGGAGCGCGAGCCTGCGCGAGCTGTGGCTCAAGTGGGAGGCGTCGAACCCGACGGGCTCGTACAAGGACCGCGGGATGACCGTCGCCGTCTCGAAGGCGCTCGAGCAGGGCGCCGAGGCCGTGCTCTGCGCGTCGACGGGCAACACCGCGGCGAGCGCCGCCGCCTACGCGGCCCGGGCGGGGCTGCCCGCGCTCGTGCTCACCCCCGAGGGAGCGGTGTCCGGCGCGAAGCTCGCCCAGACCAGGATGCTCGGCGCGACCGTCCTCGAGGTGCAGGGAAGCTTCGACGACGCCCTGCGCGCGGTGCAGGAGCTCGCCGACCGCGGCGGGCATGTCCTCGTCAACTCGCTCAACCCGAACCGGCGCGAGGGGCAGAAGACGGCCGTCTTCGAGGTCGTCGAGGAGCTCGGGGAGGCACCCGACGCGTTCGTCCTCCCCTACGGCGGAGGCGGGAACACCTCGTCGTACGCCCAGGCGCTGGCCGAGCTCGGCCTGGAGACGCCCATTGTCTCCGTCGAGGCGACCGATCGTCGCGCGACGCTCGCGACGGCGATCCGCATCGGCAGGCCCGTCCACGCAGCCTCCGTCCAGCACTCGGGCGCCCGCGTGCTCGACGCCTCCGACGACGAGCTCGTGAGCGCGTGGCGCACCCTGGCGGAGGAGGAAGGGCTCTTCTGCGAGCCGTCGTCTGCGGCCGGGCTCGCCGCGGTGCTGCGCGGCGACGTCGAAGGCGATCGCATCGTCGTCACGATCACCGGCCACGGCCTGAAGGACCCCGCCTCGGCGGACGTGCACGCGCCTCGGCCGATCCGGGTCCCGCCCGACCCCGACGCGATCCTCGGCGCTTCCCGTGCCGGGAAGCGCTAGAACGGCACCGTGGTCGTTCGCGCGCCCGCCACATCCGCCAATCTGGGGCCCGGGTTCGACTGCGCCGCGGTTGCGCTCGACCTCTGGAACGAGCTCGAGGTCACGGACGGGGACGGCGTGGTGGTGGAGGGAGAGGGCGCGAGTGAGCTTCCTCCGGACGAGACAAACCTCGCGGTCCAGGCTTTTGCCCTGCTGAGCGACCCTTCCGGGAAGCGGTTCCGCTTCGTGAATCGGATCCCGCTCGAGCGCGGGCTCGGCTCGTCGGCGGCCGCGATCGCCCTCGGCCTCTCCGCGGCTGCTCCCGACGCGGAGGCGGAGGAGCTCCTCGCAGCGGGCCGGGCGCTCGAAAGCCACGCCGACAACCTCGCGGCGGCGCTCGTCGGCGGCGTGACGCTGACGTGGGAGGGAAGGATCGCCCGCATCGCGGCTGCGCTGCCGCTCGCGCCGGTTGCGCTCGTCCCGCGCGAGCGCACGTCGACGGAGGCCTCGCGCCGCTCGCTCCCCTCGACCGTGCCGCACGGGGACGCCGTAGCGAATGCGGCCCGTGCCGCGCTGGTCGCCGCGGGCGCGGCCTCCGGCGACGGCGAGCTCTTCGCGGCCGGGCTCGACGACCTCCTGCACGAGCCCTACCGACCTTCGCCCGCGCTCGAGGCGGTACGGGAGGAGCTGCCGCCGGGGGCCCGCGGGGCGACGCTCTCCGGCTCGGGCCCGAGCGTGATCGTCTGGGCAGACGACGCGGACGCGTGTGTCGCCGCGCTCGTCGAGCGGTTCCCCGATCACGACGTCCGCTCGCTGGCGGTGTCCGCCAAGGGAACGTTGTGACCACCCGCCTCGTCGACTGTCGTCCCCGCGAGGACTACGAAGCAGGGCACGTCCCGGGCGCCGTCCACCTCGACCCCGAGAGGGAGCTCTCGACACCGGCCGCCGACCCCGCCATCGGTGGGCGACATCCGCTGCCCGACCCCCATGCGCTCGCGGCGGTCTTCGCACGCACCGGGATCGGCCCCGACACCTTCGTGCTCGCGTACGACGACGGCACCTCGGGCTGGGCGGCCCGCTGCTGGTGGCTCCTTCGCCATCTCGGCCACGACGACGCCGGCACGCTCGACCTTCGCGCGTACGACGGCCCTCTCTCGACCGAGGCGCCGCGAGTCGAGCGAGCGCCGTTCGTCGCCCGTGTCCGTGACGACGACATCGCCGAGATGGAGGAGCTCCGTGCACGGCTCGGCGACCCGAGCCTCGTGCTCGTCGACGCACGCGCGCCGGAGCGGTGGCGCGGCGACGCCGAGCCGCTCGACCCGGTCGCCGGCCGAATCCCGGGCGCCCGCAACGGGTACTACCTCGAGCCGCTCCCCGACGATCTCGTCGAGGCGCCGGAGCTCGTCGTCTACTGCGGCTCCGGCGTCAGCGCCGCACCCGTGGTCCAGAAGCTCGTGCTCGCCGGGCGCGCCGACGTGCGGCTGTACCCCGGCTCCTTCAGCGAATGGTGTCGCACCCCCGACAACCCGATCGAAAGAGGTCCCGCCCCGTGACAACTCCCTACGACGTCCCCTCCGATCCCGCGAAGCGGCACAGCGCCGCCCTCACCGACGGGCCCGATCGCGCCGGCGCGCGCGCGATGCTCAAGGCGGTCGGCTTCGACGACGACGACCTCGCGAAGCCGCTGATCGGCGTCTGTACGACGTGGATCGAGACCATGCCATGCAATCTCAACCAGCGCGCGCTCGCCCCTCACGTCAAGCGCGGGATCCGGGAGGCAGGCGCGACGCCGATGGAGTTCAACACGATCGCGGTCTCCGACGGCGTCTCGATGGGCACCACCGGAATGAAGGCCTCGCTCGTCTCCCGCGAGACGATCGCGGACTCGATCGAGCTCGTCGCGCGCGGGCACCTGTTCGACGGGCTCGTCTGCCTGATCGCCTGCGACAAGACGATCCCGGCGGCGGTGATGGCGCTCGCGCGCCTCGACATCCCGGGGCTCGTGCTCTACACCGGCTCGATCGCGCCGGGGCGCTGGCGCGGGAGGGACGTCACGATCCAGGACGTCTACGAGCAGATCGGCGCACACGCCGCCGGGAAGATCACCGCGGAGGAGCTGCACGAGCTCGAGAGCGTCGCGTGCCCCGCGGCCGGGGCCTGCGGCGGGCAGTTCACCGCGAACACGATGGCGACCGCGCTCGAGTTCCTCGGCATCAGCCCCGCCGGCCAGAACGACATCCCGGCCGTCGACACGTCGAAGGAGGCTGCCTCGGAAGCGGGAGGACGCCTCGCGGTCGACCTTGTTCGGCGAGACGTGCGTCCCTCGCAGATCATCACGAAGGCGTCGCTCGAGAACGCGGCAGCCTCGGTCGCCGCGATGGGCGGGTCGACGAACGGCGTGCTCCACCTCGTCGCGATCGCGAAGGAGCTCGACATCGACTTCACGATCGACGACTTCGACGCGATCTCCGCGCGGACGCCGATCGTCGCCGACCTCAAGCCGTTCGGCCGCTTTGTCGCCACGGACGTGCACGCCGCGGGCGGCGTCGCGCTCGTCGCGCGCGAGCTCGTGAAGGCCCGGCTCGTCGATCCGGAGACGCCGAACGTCGACGGCCGCACCCTGGGCGAGATCGCGGCCTCCGTGAAGGAGAGCGAGGGCCAGCAGGTCGTCGTCCCGATCGAGGCTCCGCTCAAGCCGCGCGGTGGCCTGGCGATCCTCCGCGGGAACCTCGCGCCCGACGGCTGCGTGGTGAAGCTCGCAGGAAACGAGCGCACGCTGCACCGAGGGCCCGCGCGCGTGTTCGACTCGGAGGAGGACACGTTCGCGGCCGTGAAGGCCGGGGAGATCCTGGCGGGCGACGTGGTCGTGATCCGCTACGAGGGCCCCGTCGGCGGCCCGGGGATGCGCGAGATGCTCCACGTGACGGCGGCAATCGTCGGCGAGGGCCTGTCGGAGGAGATTGCCCTGGTCACGGACGGTCGCTTCTCGGGCGCGACGCACGGGTTCATGGTGGGACACGTGTGCCCCGAGGCGGCGAAGGGCGGGCCGCTCGCCGTCGTCCGCGAGGGCGAGACGGTCACCATCGACGTCGAGCGCCGCTCGATCGACGTCGACGTTTCCGACGACGAGCTCGCCGCCCGGCTACGCGAGTTGGGGCCGTTCGTCCCCA
>DASSBV010000017.1:0-5791 GCA_035698545.1 Gaiella sp.
GACGATCGTCTCGAACCCCGCGCTGCCCTGTCCGACCACCACCGCGGCTCGCAGGATGGTCACCGGTACGGCGCCTGCCACGAGCACCGCCGCGGTCTCCGCACGGCTCCGGAGGTGCGGCGAGAGGTCCGGCGCGTCGTCGCCCAGGCCACCGAGGAACACGATCTGCGACACCCCGGCCGCCTCGGCCGCCGCCGCGACCGTCGTGGCCGCGCGGCGGTCGATCTCCGAGAACTCGGCCGCCCCGAGTGAATGCACTAGGTAGTAGACGACGTCGACGCCCTCGAGGGCGCGCCGCATCGCCGCTGGATCCGTTGCGTCGCCGGCGACTGCGCGGACGTTTTCGCCTTCTGGTGCGTCGCCGTGCCGGGACACTGCAACGACGTCGGCACGCTCGGCGAGCGCGGGGACGAGGGAACGTCCGATGAAGCCCGTCGCACCCAGCACCGCGATCGTCATGCGCGCGTCTCGCGCAGCAGACGACGGAAGTACCGCCGGCTGATCAGGACGTGGACACGGCGCTGGAGCTGTCCGTAGAGGGGCGTTCGACCGAGCCGCGGGACGAACCCGGTCACCGCCGCACACAGCTCGGGCGGCTCCGAGTCCCTTTGCGAGAGCGTGATCGAGCCGACGGGACGACGCGCGAGCGCCCCGCCGCGGATCGCGTACGTGCAGCGAACGCCCACGTCGTCGACCGTCACCTCGGGTGGCCCGAATCGCAGGAGGACAGGGGCGACCCACAGAAGACGCAGCCCGGTCTCGTCCCCGACGGGGCGAAGGCGGAGCACGCCGTGGGTCGCCCGCTCGACCTCCCGCCAGTACCGGCGTCCGAGCTCGAGCGCTCCGTCCCGTGAGCGGGCGACGACAGGGCCTGAGACGAGGACGCACTCCTGGGAGTCGACTCCGCCGTCCGCCCCCCGATTGTGGGAGGACCGCCAGCCATCAAGCTCGCGCCGCACGACGCATCCTCCTGGAGCCCGCCCATGAGCCGACCCCAGCGGGGTCGACGACCGGCGGTGGATATCCGTCGGGCCGCGCGGCGCGTGGGGCGCGCCACGGCTCGTGGACCCACGCGTCCTCGACGTCGCCGAGCTCCGGCACGTAGCGGCGTACGTACGCACCGCCGGCGTCGAACCGCCTCGCCTGGCGGACGGGGTTGAACATGCGGTTCGGCCGGGGGTCGGCGCCGGTTCCGGCGATCCACTGCCAGTTGCCGACGTTGCTCGCCACATCGCCGTCGACGAGGAGATCGAAGAACACCTCTGCGCCGCGTCGCCAGTCCGTCCCGAGCGTCCTCGTGAGGAACGACCCCGCGATCAACCGCCCCCGGTTGTGCATCCAGCCCTCCTGACGCAGCTGGCGCATGGCCGCGTCCACGATCGGCACGCCTGTCTGCCCGGCGGCCCAGCGGGCGAGAGCCGCGTCGTCGGCGCGCCAGGTGACTTCTCGCCTGCGCAGGTCCTCGCTCGCAGTGTCGGGGTTCGCGGCGAGGAGCTGAAGGAAGAAGTCGCGCCAGCAGAGCTGGCGAACGAACTCCTCGGCGACGGCGCCGCACGATCTCGCGCGCTCGACCGCCTCGCGAGCCGAGAGACAGCCGAAGTGGAGGTACGGGCTCAGTCGAGAGGTTCCGTCGGCTGCGAGAAGATCGCGAGCCGCCTCGTACTCGTCGATGCCGTTACGAAGCCACCGAGCAAGCCTGCGCCGGCCCGCGGCCTCCCCACCGCGCGGGCGGCCTGCAGCACCGTCGTCGCACGCGGCAAGTGCGCCCGCGTCCAGCCCCGGGGGGAGCACGATCCGCGTCGGCGGCTCGACTGCCGCCGGCAACGGCGTCTCCCGCCACCGTCTCCAGTACGGCGTGAAGCGGCGATAGTGGTCGCGATCGGCGGGCGCGAGCTGGCCGAGCGGGGCCGCTGCGACCGTGTCCTCGACCCGGAGCTCGACTCGCTCTCGCGCGCACGCGTGCCCGAGGCGCCTCCGGCGCCGTTGTGCGTATGCGCTCGCGTCGTCCCCGACCACGATCCTGTCGGCGGCGATCGCGTGAGCCACCCGCAGCGTCTCCTCGACCGGATCGCCACGCCGAAGGAGCAGGTCGCCACCGAGCTTCCGAAGCGAGTCGCGGAGATCGGCGAGCGCTTCCGTCAGGAAGGCCCGCCGGCTCGCGCCCGCTCCGCCGTCGAGGAACGCGTCGTCGAGGACGAAGAGCGGCGCGACCGCCCCGCCGTCGTCCGTCGCCGCGCGCAGCGCGGGCTGGTCGTGGACACGCAGGTCGCGCGTGAAGAGGACGACGGTCGCGGGCCTCATCGGAGGGCGCGCGCCAGCTGCGTCAGTCGCTCCGCCTCGTCCACCGGTCCGCCCGTGAGGATCTCGACGTCGGCGCCCAGGTTCGCGCCGTTGGCGCCGGCGCCCCCGAGGCAGAGACGGTGCCGGGTCGCGAGCTCTGCGAGCTCGGCGCGGTGACTCCGGAACGCGCGAGGGGCGACGGCACTCACGACCACGAACCGGGGATCGCACGCGTGCGCGGCATCGGCCACGCTGGCGAGCGGGGTGTCGGCTCCGAGGTAGACGATTCGCCATCCGCGCGCGCGAAGGGCGAGGCCGAAGGTGATCAGGCCGAGGTCGTGCTGCTCGCCCGGCGCACACGCGAGCACGACCCTCGGCCCGAGCCCACGGCCCCACCCGCGGGCGAGGCCGAGCAGCCGCCCGCGAAGGACGTTGGAGGCGAAGTGCTCCTGCGCGACGGAGACCTCGCCCCGATCCCAACGGTCGCCGAGCTCGTGGAGGTAGGGGACGATCACGTCGCTGAGCAGCGCATCGAGGCTCATCCGGGCCAGGAGCGTGTCGACGACCGCGTGGGCGGCCGCTTCATCGAACGCAGCGAGCGCCGCGGCAAGCTCGGCGCGCGCAGCGGACGGCGGCGCGGAGTCCTCGGCGGTGTCCTGCTCGATGCGGAGAGCGAGCGCCGCCGCCTCGGCCGCCGCGAACCCCGCGGCGAGGTGCTGCCGCATCGCCTCCACCCGCTCGACGTCGTGGGCGGAATAGAGGCGCAGCCCGCCCGGCGAGCGAGTCGGCTGGAGGAGGCTGTAGCGCCGCTCCCACGCGCGCAGAAGCTCCGGGCTGACGCCCGAGCGGCGGCTCAGCTCACCGATCCGGAACAGGCCCAAATCGCTCATGGCCTAACTATACAAGACTTAGACAGTGATTTGACAAGAGCTTGAGAACGGTGCTACCTTGCTTGACAGAATCTCTACAGGAGGTGCACAAATGCGTAAGCTCGATCTCATCGCCGCGACGCTCGTGCTCGTCGGCGGCCTCAACTGGGGCCTCGTCGGAATCGCGAGGTTCGACCTCGTCGCGTGGATCTGCGGTGGCCTGGAGTTCGGCGAGACGAATGCGGTCAGCAGGATCGTCTACTCGTTCGTCGGCCTGGCCGCGGTCTACGGCATCGCGTCGCTCCTCGCCGCGCGCCGGCCCACGACGCACCACCGCCCGCTGACGGCGGACAGCCACTGATGCGTTCACCCGACCGAAAGGAACCGAGAATGAAGAAGCTCGTTTCGCTCCTCGTCGTCGTGTCCGCCCTGGTCGCCTCGACCGCGGCGACGGCCCCGGCACAGCCGAGCCAGAGCAGCCGCGACATCGTCAAGACGGCGGCCGCGGCCGGCCAGTTCAAGACGCTCGCACGGCTGGTGACGCGGGCGGGCCTCGTCGGCGCGCTGGAGAAGCCCGGCCCGTACACCGTCTTCGCCCCGACCGACGCGGCATTCGCCAAGGTGCCGAAGAAGACGCTCGACAGCCTGCTCGCCGACAAGGCGAAGCTGAAGGCCGTCCTCCTCTACCACGTCGTCCCCGGCAAGATCACGGCGGCCGACGTCACGAAGCTCACTTCCGCGAAGACGCTGAACGGCAAGTCCGTCCGCATCCGGGTCTCCGGCATGAACGTCTTCGTCGACAGGGCGAAGGTGACGAAGCCCGACGTGAACGCGACGAACGGCGTGATCCACGTCGTGAATCGCGTGCTGATCCCCCCGGCCGGCTGAGCCGACACCCGGCCCGCCCGACGCCCGCCGTCACCACGAGGCGGGCGTCGGCGTGAGGCCTCAGTACTCGGCCTCGGTCGACGCGACCGTGTCGGGCTCCCACTCCTCCGCGCCGGCCAGGGCGGTCGCGATCAGGGGATAGACGAGCACGGAGACCATCGCGGCGCCGATCAGCGAGGCGCCGACGTCGCTGTCGATCGCACCCCGGCTCGCGCCGATGCCGACGATCGCGACGACGAGCGGGAGCTGGGTCGCTCCGAAGAACGCGACGCTCGCCGTACGCCGTGGCCCGAGGTCGCGGAGCCAGAGCACGGCCGGTGTGCCCCGCACGGCAAGCAGGAGCGCGAGGAAGAGTGCGGCGAGAGCGAGCCCGCTGGCTGTCAGCAGGCTGTCGAGATCGAACGTGAGCCCCGTCGCGACGAAGTAGATCGGGATCAGGAAGCCGAAGCCGATTCCTTCGAGGCGCAGACGGACGACGCCGCCTTCCGGGTTGTCGAGCACGAGGCCGACGATCAGCCCGGCCGCGAACGCACCGAGGACGAAGTCGAACCCGACGTCGCGGGCGAGCAGCACGAGCGCCGCGATCAGCGCGATCGACAGGCGAACTGCCGCCTGCCCGGTCGAGTGGAGCGTCTCGCGCAGGATCGCGACGACCCGCGGTGGACGGGCGCGCAGCGCGAGAAACGCGGTGCCGATCGTGATCGCGCCGAACACGAGGAGCAGCGCGATCTCCGCGGCGGCGCCGTAGATGCCGGTGAGGAACACCGACATGATGGCGATCGGCCAGAACTCCCCCGCAACCCCGGTGCCGAGCACCGCCGTACCCAGGGGCGTCGGGAGCAGGCCCGAGTCGCTCAAGATCGGAACGAGCGTCCCGAGGGAGGTCGTGCTCACGGCGATGCCGAGCAGCCATCCCTCCGCCCCGAGGCCCGCGAGCTGGAGCAGATAGCCGATCCCGATCCCGAGGGCGATCGAGACGGCCCACCCGAGCGAGCCGCGCATGATCGCCTGGCGCGGGACGTGCTTCTCGATCACCTCCAGCCCCGCGAAGAAGAAGAGCATTGCGAGCCCGAAGTTCGCGAGGAACTCGATGTACGGCCCTTCCGACGCCCAGCCGAGCACGTCCGGTCCGAGCAGGATCCCGAGCACGATCTCCACGACGACCGTGGGGAGCACGAGGTGCGGCCCGATTCGCGCGAGGAACGCGGCCGCGGCGGACGCCACGAGGACGAGCGCGAGCGAGCGGAGCTGCGCCGAAGTGACGGTGGGCTGGGCAGCGGCCACGACGAGGACGTTCATGCGTCGGTTACGCGGTCTCGCGCAGCGTCCTCATCGAGGCGCACCGTATCGCGCTCGCGACCATGTAGGGCTCGGGCGACCTGCCCGAGGCGACGTTCGTCGCGGTCGCCGGCGACGAGGTGATCGGCTATGCGAGGTTCGCGCTCACCGCCGCCCAGCCGACCGTACCGGCCGGGGATCGGGGCGCGTCTACCTCGTCGGGCCGCCCGCCGAGTCGTAACGCAGGAGCTCGGCGTCCGTGTAGTATCGCGGCTCACGCCTATGCATTGCATATGAAGGACCCCTGAGATGCCAAAGCAGACGTACACGGCGAGCGAGGCCGCGGCGGCCCTCGGGATCAGCCTCGACACGCTCCGCCGCTGGGACAAGGCGGGCCGCCTCCAGGTCGAGCGCGACAGCAGCAACCGCCGCATCCTTACCGCCGCCGAGATCGACCGCGTGCGCGGCGACACGGC
>DASSBV010000018.1:0-5163 GCA_035698545.1 Gaiella sp.
CGTGAGGGGGTCGTTCGCAATCGTGCTTCTCGCCGTTGCCGTCCTTGCGGGCTGTGGCGGCTCGAACGGCGACGATCAGGCGCAGAAGCGACTGACCGTGCCCGCGTACGGCCCGTTTCCCGCGATGACCGTCCCGGTCGCGCAAGGGCCTCCGGAGGAATGTCGCGCGGAGGCGGAGGCGTTCAGCCGTGCCGCTGAGGCGTTCCTCCGCCCGTATCCGTCCGACGCCGACAACTACCGCGTCCTCGCCCGCGTGCAGTTCACTGCCTTCCAGGCTCACCGCTGCGAGACCGCCATCCTCCGGGCGGCCGTCGCCCGCCGGCTGAGCGCGAAGCAGGTACGCGAGGTGCTCCGCTTCTTCGGCTTCATGGGGGAAGCGGCGCAGGCGCTTCTGCCCGGCCCGCAGTACTGAGCGACGGCGACCTGCGGAGCCGAACCACCGAGAGGAGTGGACGGTGAGCAACACCACACACTGGCTCGAGAAAAGAGGCACGACCCGGACAGCGGAGATCTCCGTGTTCATCGTCAGCCGGAATAGGCACAAGCCGCGCCGACTGACGGCGTTCGTATCGGGGCGCCGAGATTCGAACTCGGGACCTCTAGTCCCCCAGACTAGCGCGCTAACCAGGCTGCGCCACGCCCCGTGTGCCGGACATGCTAGCGGCGGACGTGGCGCTGCTCTCGACTCGACCTGTGCCGATCGCCTAGCTTGTGGAGATGGCCCGAGTCGAGCAAAGCGCCGAGCGAAGCGCCTCGAGACGGACGAAGGGCGCCGCCGGCCGGACACCCCGTCGACGTGTGATGCGAGCCCGTCCGGCTGCAGAGACCGCCGTCGGCGAGACTCAGGGGAGCCACCTCGCCCGCCTGATCCAGCAGGCCGGGCTCAACAACAACAAGCTCGCGACGCTCGCGGGCGTCCGGCGGGAGACCATCAGTCGGGTGGTCAACGACCACGCCGGGCTCGGGGCGACCCTCGCGAAGCGGCTCGCGCCCCCTCTCGGGGTCACGATCGAAGAGCTCGTGGTGTCGCGCGAGGCCGAGGTCGAGCCTCGCCGCAGCCTCGAGCTGCGTCTGCGCGAGCTCGAGGAGGACCGGGACTACCTCCTTCAGGTCGTTCGGGAGCTCCTCGCTCACCTGGAGAAGATGGGGGTCGGCGCGCCGCACATCCCGTCGCCACCCCGCTCCAGCGTCTCGGTACGCGCGCCGGGTCGCACCGCGCAGGACGGGTCGGAAAGCCTCGAGGTCGCCCCGGGTCAGCGACGCCCGCAGATGCGTCGTCACCGCTGACGCCGGGACGCCGCCTCGGACGCACTGCCCGCGTGGCTCAGCGGATCACGTCGTGGAGCTCGTACCACGACTCCGCGTCGGGTGGCCGGAAGTCGTCGGGGCCGCGCTCGCCGGCCATCCGCTCGATGATCGGCATGAGCTTCTCGTCCATGAACCGCTGACCGGCTTCACGGCTCTCCCAGACGTCGACGATCCTGAAGACGCCCCTGTCGCGGTCGAACCCGGCCGTGTGGACGATCAGGCCCTCGGGTGCGGCGCGGCCGAGCTCCTCGGCTACTGCGTCGTAGTTCGTGGTGCTCGTGTCGCCGTCGACGATCGCGAACTCCTGGACGAATGCGGTTGCCATCGCACGCACCTCCGGTAGGGGCCCCGATCCTACGCCGCGTCGGACCGTAGGTGGTAGCCGTCAGGCGAGACGCTTGTAGAGGCGCTCGACGAGGCCGGGCGTCTGCTCGAGCTTCTCGGTGATCACCCGCACGCGAACCTCGCGGAAGTAGTCCGGCTTGACGCCAAGGGCCTTGGCGATGCGGCCGAGCACCTCGTTCGACGGCACCGGCCGGTTTCCGTGGACGATGTGGTTGAGGTAACCGGCCGAGAGGCTCGTCTTGTCCGCCAGGGCACGGTAGGTGACCCCCGTCTCGGTCATGAGACGCTCGATGGTGGGGCCGAGCGGTTCGCTCGAGTAGGTGCGCTTCCGAGCCGCCATCAATCGTTCGCGGTCCAGTCAATCACAGACGCCCGGTCCACGCGTGAGTCGGCTTCGTCTGAGCGACGCCGCACGTCAACGGCGCCGTCCTCGAGGCTCTTGCGCCCAACCGTGATCCGTGACGGGACGCCCAGGAGGTCCGCGTCGGCGAACTTCTCTCCCGGCCGGGCGTCGCGATCGTCGAGCAGAACCGCTTTGCCCGCCTCGGAAAGCTCCTCCGCAAGGGACGCGGCGAGCTGCTCGACGTCCGCGGAGCCTCCTGCAAGGGAAAGCACGTGGACGTCGTATGGCGCGACCGTACGCGGCCAGACGATGCCGCGCTCGTCGTGGTGCTGCTCGATCACCGCGGCCATCACCCGTCCCGGCCCGATCCCGTAGCTCCCCATCACGATCGGCCGTTCGACCGACTGCTCGTCGAGGAACGTCGCGTCGAGCGGCACCGAGTAGTACGTGCCGAGCTTGAAGATGTGACCCACCTCGATCGCCGTACGGAACACGAGGGCGCCCCCGCACCGCGGACAGGTGTCACCTTCCTTCGGCACGCGGATGTCGGCGAGCTCCGCCTCGAAGTCTCGTCCGTGCTCGACGCCACGCAAGTGATAGCCCGTGCGGTTTGCACCCGCGACGTACTGGCCGGCGCGCAGAGTCTCGTCGAGGATGATCCGGCCCCCGAACCCCACGGGGCCGAGGGAGCCGGGATCGGCGCCGAACGCGTCGCGGATCTCCTCCACCTGCGCGGGACGAACCTGTCCGCCGACGATCGTGGCGAGCTTCGGTTCGTCGAGCCGGTCGTCGCCGCGGACGAGCGCGAGCACGACCTCGCCGTCGACCACCACCGGCATCGCCTTCGAGGTCGCGGCGAGGTCGATCCCGAGGAAGTCTGCGAGCGCCTCGCACGTCTGGATCCCCGGGGTCTCGACCTCGGTGGGCGCGTCGAGCCGATCGGGGAACGCCGGGGCGCGCGGTACCGCTCGCGCGATCTCGAGGTCCGCAGCGTAGTCCCCGCGCTCGCATGCCACGAGGGTGTTCTCACCCGAGCCGGACGGAGCGAGGTAGTCGATCGACTCGCTGCCCCCCATCATCCCCGACTCGGCCTGCACCGCGACGGCGTCGAGACCGCAGCGCTCGAACATCCGCTCGTACGCGCCTGCGTGGGCGCGGAACGCAACGTCGAGGCCCTCCTCGTCGCGATCGAACGAGTACGCGTCTTTCATCACGAACTCCCGCACACGCAGCAGCCCGCCGCGTGGCCGGGGCTCGTCACGGTCCTTCGTCTGGAAGTGGTAGAGGATCTTCGGCAGTTCGCGATACGAGCGCAGCTCGCGCGCGTGGAAGGTGATCGTTTCCTCGTGCGTCAGGGGCAGGATGAACTTGCGGCCCGTGCGGTCCTCGACGTGGAAGAGCTCGGGAATCCGGATGCGACCCGTCGCCTCCCACAGCTCGGCCGGTGTCAGCACCGGCATTGACATCTCCTGCCCGCCGATCGCGTCCATCTCCTCGCGGATGATCCCGACGACGCGTTCGTAGGCGCGCCAACCCGCGGGCAGGTACGTCCAGAGACCGGTTCCGACCTGGCGGATCAGGCCCGCCCGGACGAGCAGCTTGTGGGAGACCGCCTCGGCGTCGGCAGGGTCCTCGCGGAGCGTCGGCAGGAAGAGGGTCGACTGGCGCTGGAGCATGCGCCAACCCTAGATGGCGCTCAGTCGTTCAAACGCAGGAACCCGGTCAGCGTCGTCGTCTCTCCGCCGCGCGACGCCTCGAGGACGAAGGCATCAAGCTTCTCGAGCTCCGCGCGGTCGTCGGCGGAGAGCGCGCCGCCCGCGATGCCTTGGACGACCGGGAGCAGACCGTCGACGTCGACGTAGAGAAAGCCGCTCGTCCGGTCAGCGAGCCCGACGGCGTCCGTCGCCCGCCGAAACGCGTCGCTCGAGTCGAGCTTGTCGCCGTCGCTCACGAAGTCGCGGATGCCCGTGACCCCGGTCGTGAGGATCACGGTGTCGTCGTCGACTCGCGCGTACCGCACTGTCGCCCCCTGCACGGCCACGATGCTGACGTCGCGGCCCTCCTCGGTCGTCGTGAGCACCTTCGTGCCGGAGTCTGCTGCGATTCGGTGGGCGACGCGGTCGACTGTCTGCCACACCTTCTCGGGATCCGGTGGAGTGAGGGCGATCGTGACCTCCGGAGCCGTGCCCGCGGGGCGGACGTACACGATGCCCTCGCCCGAGAACGCGTCGAGGAGACCATCCACGGAGACCCCGGTCGCCTGCTCGACCTGGTCGGCGATCTGGTCGAGCGGCAGGCGCCGCTCGAGCTGGTCGACGACCTTCTGTGTCCCGCCGAACGAGAGCGCCGCGACCGCGTCCGCCGGAACGCGCTCCACGAGCTTCGGCTCGTACTCCGTCCCATCGCCGCCTGGCGTCCGGAGGCCGACGGCCAGGCGAAGGCCGTCGTCCTCCGCCGCGAACGCGGCCGAGAGCCAATCCACGCCGAGGTCGAGATCCGTCGACGCCTGGCCGAGCTCCTGCCCGAGCTGCGGCGTGAGCGCAGCCACGTCGACCCAGGCGCGAACGAGCGACTCCGTGGGGAGCGCCGCAAAGCCTTCCTCGAGCGCATCGTTGCCTGCGAGCGTGCCGCGCGCGAGTGAAGTCTCATACGCCGTGAGATCCGATTGCTGCTCCGCGAGCGCGGTCCAGCCGTCGACGGTCGCGCGGACGACGGGCTCGTCCGACTTGGCGATGAGCGCCGTCAGCTTGCTCTCATCCTCCGGCTGCGTGAGCACGATCGTCTTCTGATCCGCCGTGACGACGAGCACGACCTCCGGGCCGAGCGCCGGCTCGACGTCACCCTTCCAGGTCAGGCCCTGCTCGTCGAGCGCGCTGGCGATCTCCTTCTGGAGGTCCTGGTTCGCGCCCGGGAGCCGCTCGAGCAGGTTTGCTGCCTTTGTCCACTGGCCCGACGAGTCGTCCGTGGTGACCGTCACGAAGGCGAGCGCGTCGGCGGGCGCGAGGGACGCCGACTCCGGCACCTCGCCGCCGGCAGGCTCTGCCGCGCCGCCGCAGCCCGCGACCACGAGGCCGAGTGCCGCCAGGAGCAGGGCGAGCGCCGTGATCGCGCGCCGTCGCATCATGCGTACCGTATCGCCCGTTTCGGGGAGCTTCTAGAGGGGTTTC
>DASSBV010000019.1:0-4409 GCA_035698545.1 Gaiella sp.
TAGGTGCCGAGACCCGGGTACTGCGAGTACTCCGGCGTCCCCTTCAGCCGCGGCAGGTCGACCGGGGGCAGACCCTGGCCGGACGTGTCGAGCTCACCGGCCTCGAACGCCCGGAGCGCGGTGGTGCCCTCCGTGATCATCGAGCCGTTGATGCGCTCGAGCTTCACGTCGTCGGCGTTCCGCCAGCCGTCCCACTTCACGAGGTCGAGCCGCGAGTCGTGGTCCCAACGCGCGAGCTTGAACGGCCCGTCCGTGACGATGTTCTTCGGGTCCGTCCACTTCCGGCCGTACTTCTCGACGGTCGCGGGATGGACGGCGAGGAACGAGTGGTGCGCGACCTGCTGCACGAACCATGGCTGCTGCGAGGTGAGCTTCACCTGGAGCGTGTGGTCGTCCAGCGCCTTCACGCCGACCTTGTCACGCAGCGCGTCGCAGTTGTCCTTGCACGCGTTGTACTCGGCGGCGCCGACGATCCCGAAGAACTGGTAGGCGTAGTCCGCCGCCAGCTCCGGCGAGATCGTCCGCTTCCACGAGAACTCGAAGTCCTGCGCGGTGACGGGGTCGCCGTTCGTCCACTGGCCGTCGTCACGTAGGTTGAAGGTCACGGTCTTGCCGTCGTCGGAGACCGTCCACGACTTCGCGAGGCTCGGGACGGGCTGGAGGTCCTTGTCGAGCTTGACGAGCGGATCCATGATGTTCGTGATCACGTCGCCGGACGTCGTGTCGGTCGCAAGCCCCGGGTCGAGCGACGGCGGCTCGGCACCCCAGTTGACGTTGATCACCTGGTCGATGACGCCGTTGCCGTTCCCCCCCGCGTCGCTGTCGCTCCCGCAGCCGACGGCGAGCACGGCGAGGGCTGCGACCGCAACCGCGGCCTGAATCGCACGCACGGATATTCTCATTGGGCCCTCTCCTTTCTTTCGTCGACTCGCCCCAGCGTCGCGTTGGGGCCTTTGCCTGCCACCTTGCCAGTGCCCCTTTTTGCCTTACAGAAACCTCACCGGGCGCGAACCACCGTGCCGAGGCTGGCCGCGCTGAGCGCGATCGCAGCCCTGCTTCTGCCCGGTCGTGCGGACGCGCACGTGACGATCACGCCGACATATGTCGAGGCGGACACGACCTCGACGATCCGCTTCGAGACGCCCAACGAGCGCCCTCCGCACGCCACGATCTCGCTCGTGATCGACGCGCCGCCGGGGGTCGCATTCTCGCGAGAGCCCCCACCGCCGGGCTGGAAGGTCGACGTGCAGACGACGCGCGTCGAGTGGTCCGGGGGACGGATCGAAGGGCGGCGAGTCGTCGCGTTCCCGATTCGCGTCCTCGCTCGCACGCGGGCGGGGAACCAGACATTCCGGGCCGTCCAGAGCTACGACGATGGTCAGGACGTGCGATGGCCCGCGGCACTCTCGGTGCTCCCGGCGGAGGGAAACGAGGCGCCGTCGCAGCACCTCGGCCGCGCGCTCGCGGCGGCTGCCGCCGGTCTCATCGTGCTCGTCGGGAGCTTCCTTCTGCTGCGGCTGCTCCGACGGCGCCCGCTTCAAGAGAAATAGTGGAGGCGGGTGCTACGTTCGGCGCCCGTGCTCTTCGCCCAGATCCTCAACCACGACCTCGGCTGCGCTTCGTACCTCGTCGGCTGCGAGGAGGCGGGCGAGGTCGTCGTCGTCGATCCCCACCTGGCGATCGAGCCGCTCCTGGCCGAGGCCGAACGGCTGGACGCTCGCATCGTTCGGACACTCGAGACCCATACGCACGCGGATCACGTCTCCGGTCACGGCCGGCTTGCGCTCGACCACGAGATCCCCGTCAGCATCCATCCCCTCGCGGAGCCGGAGTACCCGCACGAGCCGCTCGAGGACGGGACGGAGGTCGCCGTCGGCAACATCCGGATCCGCTGCATCCACACGCCGGGTCACCGGCCGGAGCACTGCTGCTTCTCGGTGGCGGACATCACCCGCTCCGAGGAGCCCTGGCTCGTCCTCACGGGCGACTCCCTCTTCGTCGGCGACGCGGCGCGGCCCGATCTCGCCGTCGGCGCGATGGAGGGTGCGGAGGGGCTTTTCCACTCCCTGCGTCGCCTGCTCGAGCTGTCCGACGGCGTCGAGGTCTTCCCGGGGCACGTCGCCGGCTCGCTCTGCGGCGCCTCGATGAGCTCGCGCGCGTCGACCACGATCGGCTTCGAACGCCGCTTCAATCCCATGCTCGCGCTGCCGACCGTCGACGCGTTCGTGGCCGAGTCCGCCGGCGTCTCGTCGCCGAAGCCGCCGAACCTCGCTCGGATCGTGGAGCTCAACCGCGGCCCGTTCGTGCCGACCGCGCCCGCCCTGCCCGAGTTTCCCGCCCCACCGGAGGAAACCCAGCTCCTGGACGTGCGGCCGGTCGAGACGCACCTGGCGGGGCACCGCGCAGGAGCGATCAACGTCCCGGTGTCGGGCTCGAGCTTCTCGACCAAGGCGGCGTTCGTGCTCGACTCCGACGCGCCGGTCGTCGTCCTCGCCGGCGACGCGGACGAAGCACTCCGCGCGGTGGACGGCCTCCGCTCGGTGGCCTTCGCCGATCTGGGCGGTTACGTGCTCGGGGGCGGCGACGAGAGATCCGAGTCCGTGCTCCTGGACGAGCTCGACGCCCTCGTGGCGTCGGGCGCGACGATCGTCGACGTGCGGGAGAAGGACGAGCGCGACGAGGGGTACATCCCCGGCAGCCGCCACGTGCCGTACCGGCTGATGCGGGCGTGCTGCCCGGACCTCCCCGAGAACACGCCTCTCGTCACGATCTGCGGCTCGGGCCCGCGGGCTGCGATCGGTGCGAGCATCCTGCGCGCCCGCGGTTACGACGCACGGCCGGTCATCGGCAGCGGGATGGACGACTGGCTCGCCCGCGGCGCGACGAGCGTCAGCTTCCGCCGCTGCGGCTCCTGAGCCTCGGGTCGAGCTCGGCCAGCCTCGCCTCGGCGCGGAGCCCGTCAGCGAAGCCGGCGGACCGTGTAGCCGGCGTCGGTGAGCTCGCGGATCAGCGCCTGCGAGTGCTCCTCGTCGCGGGTCTCGAGGGTCAGCTCGGCCTCGGTCTCGAGCACCCCGATGTTGCGGCCCTCGCGGTGGTGCTGGATCGCGAGGACGTTCGCGCGCTGCGCGGCGATCAGGCCCACGATCCGTGCGAGCTCGCCCGGCCGGTCGGGGATGAGGAGCGCGACGACGAGGTAGCGCCCCGAAGACGTGAGCCCATAGCGGACGACCGAGCTGAGCGTGGTCGCGTCGACGTTCCCGCCCGCCAGGATCGCGCACGCAGGCCCTTCGCCGCCGACGCGCCCGGCGAGGATCGCCGCGACGGGCGCCGCCCCCGCCCCTTCGACGACGAGCTTCGAGCGCTCGAGCAACAGCACGATCGCTTCCGAGATCTCCTCGTCGTCGACCACCACGAGGTCGTCGAGCAGGTCGCGCAGGATCGCGCCCGTGAGCTCGCCCGGATGCTTCACCGCGATGCCGTCGGCGATCGTCGTCCCGGTCGGAGCACGCCCGGCGAGCGGCGCGCACGCGGCCGCCTGGACGCCGACGACGCGCACCTCCGGCCGCAGCGCGTCGAGCGCGATCGCGACGCCGGCGGCCAGTCCCCCGCCTCCAACGGGGATCACGACCGTCGCCGGGCCCTCGGGTAGCTGCTCGGCCAGCTCGAGCCCCAGCGTGCCCTGGCCCGCAATCACCCGCGCGTCCTCGAACGCGTGCACGAAGGTCGCGCCGGTCTCTTCCGAGCGCGCACGAGCGAGGCCGGCCGCCTCGTCGAAGCCCTCGCCGGCGAGCTCGACGCGGGCGCCGTAGCCACGGGCCGCCTCGACCTTCGCCATCGGAGCCGCCTCGGGGACGACGATCGTCGCCGGGATGTCCGCCTCGCGAGCCGCCCAGGCAACGGCCTGTCCGTGGTTTCCGGCGCTCGCGGTCACGACACCCGCCGCCCGCTCGTCTGCGGAGAGCTGCGCGATCGTGTTGTACGCGCCGCGGATCTTGAAAGCCCCCGTCCGCTGGAGGTTCTCGGCCTTGAGCACGACGGGGCGTCCGGCGAGACGCGAAAGAGTGTCCGAGGAGAAGACCGGCGTGACGCGCGCGACGCCCGTGAGGCGGTCACGCGCGCGCCGGACGTCCTCGATCGTCGGCTCGCCGGTCACGCCTGCTCGCGGCGCGTGACCGACTCAACGACGTGCGCGACCGCGCTGAGCGGGTCGACCTCGCGGCGTGTGACGGCCGCGACGGTCTCGCGGACGGCGTCGTCGGCCATCGCGCGACGGACGAGCTCGCGCAGCCGCGCGACCGCGAGCGTCTCGACCTCTCCGGTCTGGTTCCGCTCACGACGCGACTCGAGCTCGCCGCGCTCGACGAGCTCGCGACGGCGGTCCTCGAGCGCGTCCCAGAGCTCGGGGACGC
>DASSBV010000020.1:0-19425 GCA_035698545.1 Gaiella sp.
GGGCGACAGGTCGTCACCGGCGTCGCGCGAGAACGTCTTCACGCCGATCACCTTGCCGCCCTCGCCGTGCGGGACCTTGAGGGAGGTGTCGCGCACCTCGCGCGCCTTCTCCTTGAAGATCGCGCGGATCAGCTTCTCCTCGGCGGTCAGCTCGGTCTCACCCTTCGGCGTGACCTAGCCGACTAGCAGGTCGCCGGAGCCGACCTCGGCGCCGATGCGCACGACGCCGCGCTCGTCGAGGTTCGCGAGCGACTCCTCCGAGCGATTCGGGATGTCGCGCGTGATCTCCTCGTCGCCGAGCTTCGTCGAGCGCGCGTCGATCTCGTACTCGTGGATGTGGATCGAGCTGAGCACGTCGTCCTTGACGAGGCGCTCGGAGAGCACGAGCGCGTCCTCGAAGTTGTCGCCCTCGAACGGCATGAACGCGACGAGCAGGTTCGCGCCGAGCGCGAGCTCGCCCCGGTCGGTCGCCGAGCCGTCGGCGAGGACCTCGCCCTTCTGCACCTTGTCCCCAAGCGAGACCACCGGCTTCTGGTGGATGAGCGTGCCCTGGTTCGAGCGCATGAACTTCGTCAGCGGGTACTCGTCCCGCGTGCCCCTGCCCTCGATCACGATCTTCTCGGCGTCGACGTCGATCACCGAGCCGGGATTCCGCGCGAGCACGACGTCGCCGGTGTCGACGGCTGCCCGGTACTCGAGGCCGGTGCCGACGAGTGGCGCCTGCGGGATCATCAGCGGCACTGCCTGCTTCTGCATGTTCGCGCCCATCAGCGCGCGGTTCGCGTCGTTGTGCTCGAGGAACGGGATCAGGGCGGTCGCGACCGAGACGATCTGCGCCGGCGAGACGTCCATGTAGTCGACGTCGCCGGCGCGGGAGATCACGGCCTCGCCCGCGGCCGAGCGGCAGAGCACCTGCTCGTTCACGAACTTGCCCGTCTTCGGGTCGACCGGCTCGGACGCCTGGGCGATCGTGAAGAGCGCCTCGCGCGAGGCGTCGAGGTACACGATCTCGTCCGTCACTCTCCCGTTCTTGACGACCCGGTACGGCGTCTGGATGAAGCCGAACTCGGACACGGTCGCGTACGAGGCGAGCGCGCCGATGAGGCCGATGTTCGGGCCCTCCGGCGTCTCGATCGGGCACATGCGGCCGTAGTGGGTCGGGTGGACGTCGCGCACCTCGATCGGGGCGCGCTCGCGGGTGAGGCCACCCGCGCCGAGCGCCGACAGACGGCGCCGGTGGGTCAGGCCCGAGAGCGAGTTCGTCTGGTCCATGAACTGCGAGAGCTGCGAGGAGCCGAAGAACTCCTTGAGCGCCGCCACGACCGGACGGATGTTGATGATCGTCTGGGGCGTGATCGTGTCGACGTCCTCGGTGGTCATCCGCTCGCGCACGACGCGCTCCATGCGGTAGAGGCCGACCCGGAACGCCTCCTGGATCAGCTCCCCGGTCGTCCGGAGCCGGCGGTTGCCGAAGTGCTCGTACTCGTCGAGCTCGCCGCGGATCGGCTCGCGCGGCAGCGTGACCGCCTCGGCCGCGTAGTCCTTCGAGTCGGTCGGCAGCTGGAGCTTGCCCGGGAGGGAGACGAGCCGGCGGACGAGCGCCAGGATGTCCTCGGTCGTCAGCACCCGCGTGTCCTCGGGAACCTCGACGCCGAGCCGCTGGTTCAGCTTGTAGCGGCCGA
Source organism: Gaiella sp. (assembly GCA_035698545.1). GTDB lineage: Bacteria > Actinomycetota > Thermoleophilia > Gaiellales > Gaiellaceae > Gaiella. The sequence continues at coordinate 1,683 of DASSBV010000020.1, forward strand.
CCTTCGTCAGGTCGTAGCGCTTCGGGTCGAAGAACAGCGAGCGAAGCAGGTTGCGCGCGTTGTCGAGCGTCGGCGGCTCGCCGGGGCGCTGCTTCTTGAAGACCTCGACGAGTGCCTCCTCCTCGCGGGTGGAGGGGTCCTTGTCGAGCGTGTTCTGGATGTACGGCTTCGCGGCGTCGTCGAACAGGGCGAGGATCGCCTCGTTCGACGTCGTGTCGAGCGCGAACCCGGTGGTCGGGTCCTCGGCCGGGAGTGCGCGCAGGAGCGTGGTGATCGGCAGCTTGCGCTTCCGGTCGATCCGGGCGTAGACGATGCCCTTCTTGTCGATCTCGAGCTCGAGCCACGAGCCACGCGACGGCATCAGGTTGGCCGTGAAGACCTGCTTGGTCGCATCCTTCGGCTCCATCAGGTAGGCGCCGGGCGAGCGCACGAGCTGCGTCACGATCACGCGCTCGGTGCCGTTGATGATGAACGTCCCGTGGTCGGTCATCATCGGGAAGTCACCCATGAACACCCGCTGCTCGCGGATCTCGCCCGTCTCCGTGTTCACGAAGCGGACGGTCATCGAGAGGGGCGCCTGGTAGGTCAGGTCCTTCTCACGGCACTCGGAGATCGAGTGCTGCGGCGGACCGAACTCGTAGTCGCCGAACTCCACCGCGAGCGTGCCGGTGTAGTCGGTGATCGGCGAGATGTCGTCGATCGTCTCGCGCAGGCCTTCCTCCAGGAACCACTGGAACGAGGCCTTCTGGATGTCGATCAGGTTGGGGAGGTCGAGGACGTGCTTCAGGCGTGAAAACGACTTGCGCGCGCGCGGCGCGACGGCGGTGCTGCTCAAGAACAGCCTCCCTTACGTACGGCGGTCGGTGATGAGGACGGGCAGGTGGAAGCCAGAGCTCGGGGCGGAACAGGGAAGAATAGCGGACACGCATGCTCCGCCGCAACCCGAAAGGGGCGGCGGAACAGTCCGTCACGAAGTGTAGCGGACGGCGCAAAGGCACTTCGCGGCTGACGCCGCGAAGTGCCAGTTCTTGCGTCTGGCGCTTGCCGGAGGCAAGTGCCCAGGCTACTTCAGCTCGACGCCCGCTCCGGCCTCTTCGAGCTCTAACCGCGGAAAGTGCGAAGCGCTTACGCGTCGCACTTTCCGCGGAGGTCTATTTGAGCTCGACAGATGCCCCAGCCTCTTCGAGTTCGCTCCTGAGCTTCTCGGCCTCGTCCTTGGCGAGAGCCTCCTTGATGGTGCCCGGGGCGCCGTCGACGAGGTCCTTCGCCTCCTTGAGACCAAGGCCAGTCGCCGCGCGGACGACCTTGATCACCTGGATCTTCTTGTCGCCGGCTCCGGTGAGGACGACGTCGAAGGAGTCCTTCTCCTCCGCTGCCGCGGCGCCGTCGCCGCCCGCGGCAGGAGCGCCCGCCGCCGCGACCGCGACCGGAGCAGCGGCGGTCACGCCCCACTCCTCCTCGATCGCCTTCTTCAGCTCGACGAGCTCGAGCACCGTCATCTTGCCGAGCGTGTCGAGCACCTTCGCGGTATCTGTAGCCATCCCTACTCCTCTTCCGTTTCGTCCGTGTCTGCTGTCTCGGCGGATTCCGCCGGAGGCTCCGCTGGTTCCTCTGTCTCGGCCTCGGGCGCATCCACAGCCTCGGCGACCGGCTCAGGGGGCGTCTCCGCCTCAGCAGACGTCTCCGCCTCAGCGGGTGCCTCCGCCTCAGGGGACGCCTCGGCTTCGGCCGACGCGCCGCCGAGCTGCTCGATCCGGGCGTCGATCAGACCGACGAGATCGCGCACAGGCGCGGCGAGCAGCGCTGCGAGCTGGGTGAGCGGCGCCACGACGACGCCGACCAGCTGGCTCTTGACCACGTCCGGCGCCGGGAGCTTCGCGAGCTCCTCGACGTCGTCACCGGTGAGCGAACGCCCTGAGAGGATGCCGCCGCGCAGCGTGAGCACGTTCGTGTCCTTCGCCGTGTCGGCGAGGGCCTTCGCGACTGCAACGGGATCGCCCTCCGCCTCGACGAATGCGATCGCCGTCGGCCCCTCGAGGAGCGCGAGCAGCGACTCCGTCCCGGCCTCCTCGGCTGCGCGGCGCGTCAGCGTGTTCTTCACAACCTGGAACCGCCCGCCGCTGCCGCGCACCTTCGCGCGCAGCTCGACGAGGTCGGCGTTGGTCAGGCCGCGGTAGTCGGCCACGATCAGCGACTCGGTCGAGCGGAGCTGCTCGACGAGCGCTGCGACGACCTCTTCCTTCTCCGTTCTCTCCAAGTCGTTTCCTCCGGAAACGACTAGGCCCACCTCGGAGGCGGGCCTGGAACCACGAGCGCTCGGCGAGTGGAAGTCCTGACGCACCTCGACCGGTCTTCCGCCGCTTGGGCTGCCGGTGGTCTTCGGCGGTTCTAGTCTGGTTTGAGCTGCTAGACGGTAGCAGCAGCCTCCGCATCGGTCCTAGCCGATTCCCCGTCAGGGGAAGCGGCCACGTCGCGGGTGCGCGTCGGGTCGACGTGGAGCCCGGGCCCCATCGTCGTCGTCAGCGTGATCCCCTTGATGTAGCGGCCCTTTGCAGCGGCCGGCTTCGCGCGGGCGATCTCCTCGACGACTGCGGCGTAGTTCTCGAGCAGCTGGCGCTCGCCGAAGCTCTTCTTGCCGATCGGGAGGTGGACGTTCGCGCCGCGGTCGGTGCGGTACTCGAGCTTGCCGGCCTTCGCGTCCGAGACCGCCTTCGCGATGTCGAATGTCACGGTGCCGGTCTTCGGGTTCGGCATGAGGCCGCGCGGGCCGAGCACTCGCCCGAGCTTGCCGACGTTGCCCATCTGGTCGGGTGTCGCGATCGCGACGTCGAAGTCGAGGAACCCGCCCTCGATCTTCGAGGCGAGGTCGGCGGAGCCGACGACGTCCGCCCCGGCCTCCTCGGCCTCCCTTGCCTTGTCGCCCTCGGCGAACACGGCGACCCGCATCGAGCGGCCGGTGCCGTGCGGCAGCATGATCGTGCCGCGGAGCTGCTCGTCCGCGTGGCGCACGTTCAGCCCAAGACGGAAGTGCACTTCCACGGTCTCGTCGAACTTCGCGGTCGGGAGGCTCTTGAGGAGCGAGACCGCCTCGGCGGGCGGATACGCCTTCTCGCGGTCGATCGCCTGCCGCCCCTCCCGGTACCGCTTCCCGTGCGCGCTCACGACTCCACCTCGACGCCCATGCTGCGGGCGGTGCCGGCGATCACGAGCATCGCCGCCTCGACGTCGTTCGCGTTGAGGTCGGGCATCTTCGTCTCCGCGATCGAACGGAGCTGCGCCTCGGTGAGGCGGCCGACCTTGTTGCGGTTCGGCTCGGACGAGCCGGATTGGAGCCCGAGCGCCTCCTTGATCAGGACGGCGGCAGGTGGCGTCTTCGTGATGAACGTGAACGACCGGTCTTCGAAGACCGTGATCTCCACAGGGATGATCCGGCCGTTTTCGTGCGCCGTCTGCGCGTTGAAGGCCTTCGTGAACTCGACGATGTTGACGCCGTGCTGACCCAGCGCAGGGCCGACCGGCGGTGCAGGGTTCGCCTGCCCACCGGGGATCTGGAGCTTGATGAGTGTGAGAACTTTCTTCGCCATCGGAGTCCGTGCGGGGCGTCGTGCCCCTCCTCCTATCTCTTCGTGGGTACGGGGCTAGTCGAGCTTCTTCACCTGGTCGAACGCGAGCTCGACCGGGACCTGGCGCTCGAAGATGTCGACCAGCACCTTGAGCTTCTGAGCGTCCGCGTTGACATCGACGATCTCGCCGTCGAAGTCGGAGAGCGGGCCAGAGGTGACCTTGACCGACTCGCCCAGCGAGAACTCGACCTGCGCACGCGGCGCGGCCGCACCACCCGGGCCGCCGCCCACGTGGAGGATCCGGTCGACCTCCGCCTGCGAGAGCGGCGAGGGTTTCGCGCCGGCGCCGACGAATGCCGTCACGCCGGGTGTCCCCTTGACGACCGTCCAGGCGTCGTCGTTCAAGTCCATGTTGACGAGGACGTAGCCGGGCAGCACGCGCTTCTCGGTCTGCACCTTCTGGCCGTCCTTCGTCTCGATCACCTGCTCGGTTGGGACGACGACGCGGCGGAACCGCGGCTGCTGGTTCATCGATGCGATGCGGTGCTCGAGGTTGGCCTTGACCTTGTTCTCGTGCCCGGAGTAGGTGTTGATCACGTACCAGTGGAACATTCGCTCTCTCTCCTAGTGGACGCGTCCGTGAGTGCGTTCGTGATCAGCGGGCCTCAGACCGAGCAGCCCAAGGACGCAGGGAGTCCCGATACCGGCACGTATCGGGGCGACCGAGGACGCAGCGATGCGATGCGTCTGAGGGTCGCTGATCACACAACCGTGCTTGCGGACGTGTCCACTCATCACTGGCCCAGCAGGACGTCGCGGACGAACGGTCGGAGGATCTGGTCGGCGCCCCAGAGGTACGCGCCTACGATCGCACAGGCGACGATCACGACGATCGTGCCCTGGATCACCTGCGCGCGGTTCGGCCAGTCGACCTTCTTGAGCTCGGCGACCGACTCACGGATGAAGCCCCCGCGGCGCGCATGCTCGACGGCGACCGCAGGCTCGGGCCCGGCGGGCACGGGCCGCGGCGTCGAGCGCGCAGGCGCCTGCTCGCCGGCCTCGCGGCGCGCATCGCGCCGCTGTCGTCTCGTCTCGCGCGCCAAGGTTCCGTCCTGCTACCGCGTCTCGCGGTGGAGCGTGTGGCCGCCGCACCAGCGGCAGTACTTGCGGAACTCGACGCGGTCGGGCGTGTTCCGCTTCGACTTCTGCGACTGGTAGTTGCGCCGCTTGCACTCGGTGCAGGCGAGCGTGATCGCGACTCTGACTCCGGTGGCCATGTTCTCTCGTTCTGGTCGGGACGGAAAGGTGGACGGCGAAAGGTAGCGGCGGTAGGACTCGAACCTACGACACGCGGATTATGATTCCGCTGCTCTAACCAACTGAGCTACGCCGCCCTACCGCGTGGAGGGTAGCAGGCGAGTTGGGGATGGGCACTTCCCGGGCGTCGCCCGAAAGTGGCTCTGAAGAGCGCCGACCTGCCATCCGCAGGCGGCACTAGGATCGCCGCCGTGATCAGGGTTCCGCCGCAGCGAGGAGGGTGGCTCGAGGTCGTCTGCGGCCCGATGTTCTCCGGCAAGAGCGAGGAGATGATCCGCCGGCTCCGCCGTGCGGAGATCGCGGGCCAGCGAGTGATCCTCTTCAAGCCGCGCATCGACGTCCGCTACGACGCCGCGGACGTCGTCAGCCATGCCGGCGTGCGGATGTCAGCCGTTCCGGTCGACGGCTGCGCCGAGCTCATCGCGCGGGCTCGTTCGGCGGAGGTCGTCGGGATCGACGAGGTGCAGTTCTTCGAGCCGGCCGTCGTCGACGCTGCGCTCGCGCTCGCCGACGGTGGCGCGCGCGTGATCGTCGCGGGCCTCGACCAGGACTTCCGCCGGGAGCCGTTCGGCCCGATGCCGGACCTGCTCACGCGCGCGGAGTTCGTCGACAAGCTGCAGGCCGTATGCCATCGCTGCGGTGGGCCTGCCACGACGACGCAGCGGCTCATCGACGGCCGGCCCGCGCCGTACTCGGGGGAGACGATCGTCGTCGGCGCGCTGGATTCCTACGAGGCACGCTGCCGGGACTGCCATGAGCCGGGCGCGGACGCCATCCAGCTCGTGGCGTAGAGAAGGGCTCGCCCTGTGTCGAACTTCAGTCCGACACATGCTCTTCGCGCTCGCGCTGCCTGTGCGGTAGAGCCCTTGTCCGACTGAAGTCGGACACCCGCGGTCTTCAGGTATCTGGATTGCGTTGCGGGACTAGTCCCGCAAAGCAATCCAGATCGCCTTCAGATCCGTGAACTTCTCGAGCGCGTGGATCGACTTGTCGCGGCCGAAGCCCGACTGCTTGAACCCGCCGAACGGGCTCGAGATGTCACCGGCGTCGAACGTGTTGACCCAGACGATCCCGGCCTTGATCGCGCGGGCTGCCTTGTGGGCGACGTTGACGTCGTCGGTCCAGATCCCCGCGGAGAGGCCGTAGATGGTGTCGTTCGCGATCGCAATCGCCTCGTCCAGCTCCGAGAACGACAGGGCAGAGAGCACCGGGCCGAAGATCTCCTCGCGCGCGATCGTCATGTCGTTCGAGACCGCGTCGAAGATCGTCGGCTCGACGTAGTAGCCGCCGCTCTCCTCGCGGACGCGGGCGCCCCCGAGGTGCAGCCCGGCGCCCTCGCTCTTGCCGGACTCGATGTAGCCGAGCACGCGGCCCAGCTGCGTCTCGTCCACGATCGCGCCCATCCGCGTCTTCGGGTCGAGCGGGTCGCCGGGCTGGATCCGGCCGGCGACGGCGACGACCTTCTCGAGGAGCTCGTCCTTGACCGCCTCGTGCACGAGCAGGCGCGAGCCGGCGTTGCAGACCTCGCCCTGGTTGTAGAAGACGCCCCAGGCGACTGCCATGGCGGCGGCGTCGAGGTCGCCGCACTCCTTCGTCACGATGTGCGGCGACTTGCCGCCGCACTCGAGGGCGACCCGCTTCATGTTCGACTCTCCGGAGTAGCGGAGGAAGAGCTTCCCGACCTCGGTCGAGCCCGTGAACGCGATCATGTCGACGTCCGGATGGCGGCCGAGCGCCTGTCCGGCGGTCTCGCCGAAGCCTGGCACGACCTGGAGCACCCCCTCGGGGAGGCCGGCCTCGGAGGCGAGCTCTGCGAGCCGGAGCGCGGTCAGCGGCGACTGCTCGGCGGGCTTCAACACGACGCTGTTCCCGGTCGCGAGCGCCGGGCCGATCTTCCACGAGGCCATCATCAGCGGGAAGTTCCACGGGACGACGGCGCCCACGACGCCGAGCGGCTCGCGCACGATCGAGACGTGCGCCTCGGGGCCGGTCGGCGCGATCTCGTCGTACACCTTGTCGATCGCCTCGCCGTACCAGCCGATGCACTCGGTCGCGAGCGGCACGTCGACACTCGTCGCGTCGCGGATCGGCTTGCCCATGTCGACGGTCTCGAGCAGTGCGAGCTCCTCGGCGTGCTCGCGCATCAGCCCCGAGAGCTTCTGGAGGGCACGCTTGCGCTTCTTCGGCGCAAGCCGCGACCAGACCCCCGACTCGAAAGCCGCCCGCGCGCCTGCGACGGCGCGGTCGACGTCCTCCACGTCGCAGGCGGCGACCTGCGCGAGGACCTCGCCCCCGATCGGGCTGATGCAGTCGAAGGTCTCCCCGGAGGCCGCGTCGACGTAGCGGCCGTCGATGAACGCCTGCGCTCGGATGTCGAGCCCCGAGACGGCGTCCTCGACGCTCCGCGGGCCTTCCGAGACTGTGGTCATGGCGTGCCTCCGTCGGGTCGATGTCGGCGCACGAGCGCCGCCTGCGTCGCCCCGATGGTACGCGCAGCGCGCCGCGCTACGAGGGCGAGGCTGCCGGCTCGGCGAGCGAGACCACGAACTCCCGCTCGCCGTCGTGCCAGCGGACGTCGACCGACCGCGCGAGGCGGCCGAGGAGTGAGACGACGGGCCGGTTGTCGCCGCACACCGTCGCGACGAGCTGCGTGACGCCGGCCGCCCGTGCGTCGGCGGCGAGCTCGCGGGCGAGCACCGAGCCGATGCCGCGCCCCTGGAGCGTGTCCGCGACCTCGAAGGCGATCTCGCCCCTTCCGCCGTCGCGCACGAGGCGCGCAATCCCGGCGGGCGAGGCGTCGCCGTCGACGTATGCAACGAGCACGTGGTGCGTCTCGTCGACGCGCGCGAGCGCCGTGAGGTCGTCGTTCGAGAGCCGCGGCTTGGCGCCGCAGAACCGGCGCTGCCGGGACACGGAGCCGAGCCGGGCGAACACCGCCGCGACCGTCTCGGTGTCTCCGTGCCGGAGCGGACGGATCGTCAGCCCTTGGATGTAGCGAGCCTGCATCGCTCCATGGTGCAGGTGCGGCGAGGGTCTGCGCGTCGCCGCGGCGGGCCATCTTCTTGACATGGCCCGGCTGGGCCATTGAGACTACGGGTCATGGAGCAGGACATTCGCTTCTGCGCGCTCGACGGCCGTCGCATCGCGTATGCATCCGTCGGCGAGGGGCCGACGCTCCTCTTCGGCGGGCGCTGGGTGACGCACCTCGAAGAGGAGTGGGAGGACCCGCACGCCCGCGCGTTCTTCGAGGAGCTCGCCCGCACGCACCGTGTCGTCCGCTACGACCGGCTCGGGGCCGGCCTCTCGGACAGGGATGGAGTCGGCGTTCCCACCGTCGACTCGGAGATGCGCGCCCTTGCGACCGTGCTCGACGCTTGCGGGCAGGACCGCGTCTCCCTCTTCGCGTGCTCGTGCGCCGGGGTGGCGACCGCCCGGTTCGCGAGCACGGCGCCCGAGCGGGTCGAGAGGCTCGTCTTCTTCGCGAGCTACGCGTCGCGGGCGGACGTGCCCGAGGCCACGCGCCGCTCGATCGTCGACTTCGTCCGAACGAACTGGCCACTAGCGGCCCAGATGCTCGCCGGGCTGATCCTGCCCAAGGCGGACGGCACCGCGATCGAGGCGATGAGCCGGTATCAGCGCCACTCGGCGACCGCGGAGGTCGCAGCGGGATTCCTCGAGCTCGACCTGACGGCGGACGCTCGCGGCTATCTCCCGTCCGTCGAGACACCGACGCTGGTGCTCCATCGCCGCGGGGATCGGACCGTCCCGATCTCGCACGGCCGTGAGGTCGCGCGGCTCCTTCCCAACGCACGGTTCGTCGCGCTGGACGGCGACGCACACCTGCCATGGGTGGACGACCAGCGAGCATTGCGCCGCGCGCTCGTCGGCTTTCTCGGTGACACCGCCGCGACCGAGGCGAACGGCGACTCCCCGCTCAGCTCCCGGGAGACCGAGGTGCTGCGCCTCGTCGCCGCAGGCCTGACGAATCGGGAGATCGCGTCGTCGCTCGTGCTCAGCGAGCACACGGTGCACCGTCACGTCGCGAACGTGCTGCGAAAGCTGGGGCAGTCATCGCGCGCGGCCGCCGCCGCGTCAGCGACTCGGGCGGGGCTCATCTAGCCGCCGGCGCCCGCGACCTCGGGGTCGAGAACGAGCACGGTGCGGACGCCCTCCCCGCGGCGAAGCCGGTCGAGCGCGTCCGTGACGCCGTCGAGCGTGTCGAGCTGTGTGACGACGCCGGCGAGGTCGAGCTGCCCGCTCGCCGCGAGCCCCGCCAGCTCGGGGAGGTCGGCGGCCGGGTCGCCCGACCCGTAGAAGGATCCGCGGATCCCCTTGTCGGTCGAGAGCTCGAGCGCGGGCAGCGCGAGCTCGGCTCCCTTCGCCGCGATCCCGATCACGACGGCCGTTCCTCCCGGCCGGAGCGCCTTCCAGGCGAGGAGCATCGTCTCGGGGAGCCCGACGACCTCGAACGCGTGGTCGGCACCTCCGTTGGTCAAGGTGCGCAGCGTGCGGACGACGCGCTCGTCCGCAGACGTGTCGACCGACGCGTCGGCGCCGCGCTCGAGCGCGCGCGCGAGCTTCGCGGCGTCACGGTCGACTGCCACGATCGGGGCGGCGCCGGCGAGCTTCGCCGCGGCCAGCACCTGCAGGCCGACCCCCCCGAGCCCGATCACGACGACGCTCTCCCCCGCCCCGACCCGCGCCACGTTGCGTACCGCGCCGAAGCCCGTCATCACGCCGCAGCCGAGCAGCGCGGCCTGCCAGAGCGGCAGCCCCCCGGGGAGCGGGATCGCCCCGGCGGCCGGGACGACCACCCGCTCGGCAAAGCAGGCGGTCTGGAGGCCGTGCTGGAGCGGGGTCCCGTCCGGCAGCCGGAGTCGCGTCGTCCCGTCGGGCATCGTCCCCGTGAAGCTGTGCGTCGCAGCGACGGTGCACAGCGTCGGCCGGCCGGCGAGGCATGCCTCGCACTCGCGACACGAGGGGACCCAGCAGAGCACGACGTGGTCGCCGGGCGCGACATGCGTCACGCCGTCCCCGACCTCCTCGACGACGCCGGCGCCCTCGTGCCCGAGCACCATCGGCCAGCGGCCCTCTCCGAGCGAGCCGTCCGCCAGGTGGACGTCGGAGTGGCAGACGCCCGCCGCCGCGACGCGGACGAGCACCTCTCGCACGCCGGGAGGATCGAGCGTGACGTGCTCCACGCGGACGTCACCCGGCTCGTGGAGGACGGCCGCTCGGATCGTCGACACAGACGACGGCACGGCCCATGTCTACACCTTCGGGCGCCGTGGACCGGCTTGTAGGCTGTCGCGCGTGAGCGGCGTCGCCGCCGAGATCGCGTTCGACCGTGCGACAAAGCGCTATCCCGGCCGCGCCGAGCCGGCCGTGCGCGAACTGACGCTCACCGTGCCGGCAGGGGAGATCTGCTGCCTCGTCGGGCCTTCGGGGGCGGGCAAGACGACCGCGATGAAGATGGTCAACCGGCTGATCGACATCAGCGAGGGCGACATCCGGATCGGCGGCACCAGCGTCCGCTCGCTCGACGTGACCGAGCTCCGGCGCGGGATCGGCTACGTGATCCAGCAGGTCGGCCTCTTCCCGCACATGTCCGTCGCGGACAACGTCGCCACGGTGCCTCGCCTGCTCGGCTGGTCGAAGGAGCGCACGACGCAGCGCGTCGACGAGCTCCTCGACCTCGTCGAGCTCCCCGCGGTCGACTACCGCGGCCGGTACCCGGCGCAGCTCTCGGGTGGCGAGCGCCAGCGCGTCGGCCTCGCCCGCGCGCTCGCGGCCGACCCGCCCGTGATGTTGATGGACGAGCCGTTCGGCGCACTCGACCCGATCACGCGCGCCCGACTCCAGCACGAGCTCCTGCGGATCCAGCACGAGCTGCACAAGACGATCGTGTTCGTCACCCACGACATCGACGAGGCAATCCTGCTGGGCGACCGCATCGCGATCCTCCGGGAGGGCGGCGTCCTCGCCCAGTACGACACGCCCGACGCGCTGCTCGCACGCCCTCACGACGAGTTCGTCGCCCGGTTCCTCGGCTCCGATCGGGGGCTCAAGCTGCTCGCCCTGCGCAGGCTCGACGAGCTCGACCTTGCCCCGCTCGACGGCGTCGCCGGGCCGACCGCGGACGGCTCGACCACCCTCCGCGACGCGCTCTCGCAGATGATCACGGCGGGAAGCCGGTCGCTCGTCGTCCTCGACGGGGCCGGACAGCCGCAGGGCATCGTCACGCTCGAGTCGCTGACAGGCGTCGCGGCATGATCCCGCTCGGAGCGCCGCTCGCCGCACAGGGCCCGGTGATCCCCGACTTCGGCGAAGGCAGCGACTGCGTCGTCGAGAACCGCCTCTTCTGCCCGGACTGGGTGCGCGACAACTGGTCGGGCACGCTCCAGCCGGCGCTCATCGAGCATGTGAAGCTGACGATCATCGCCGTCGTCATCGGATTCGTCCTCTCGTTCGGAGCGGCGCTCCTCACCCACCGCCTTCGCCTCTTCGAGAAGCCCCTCGTCGTGTTCGCGGCGATCGTCTACACGATTCCGAGCCTTGCGCTCTTCCAGCTCCTCGTGCCGATCACCGGCCTGACCGTGGCCACGGTCGAGGTCGCGCTCGTCGGGTACACGCTGCTGATCCTCTACCGGAACATCCTCGAGGGCCTGCGCAGCGTTCCGCCCGACGTGCTCGAAGCAGCCCGCGGGATGGGCCTCACGCGGCGGCAGACCCTGTGGCGCATCGAGCTGCCGTTGGCCGTTCCAGCGACCATGGCGGGCCTCCGTGTCGCGGTCGTCTCGACGATCGCTCTCGCGACCGTCGCCGCGCTCGTGGTCCCGCAGGGGCTCGGTTACCCGATCTTTATCGCCCTCCGTGAGGCCTTCAAGACCGAGATCCTCGTCGCGGGCGCGCTCGCAGTCGGGCTCGCGCTCGTGGCGGACGCGCTCCTCGTCCTCGCCGAGCGTGCCCTGACGCCGTGGAACCGCTCGCGGAGGGCGGCATGACCGCGAGCCTCACCGTCTTCGGCGACGCGCTCGAGTTCGTCGTCGACGAGCGGCGCCTGATCCTCCACAAGACCTGGGAGCACCTGCTCCTCTCCGGTGCCGCGATGGCGATCGCGCTCGTGATCGCACTGCCGCTCGGGCTGTGGCTGGGACACCGGCATCGCGGCTCGTTCATCGCGGTGAACGTCGCGAACCTGGCGCGCGCGCTGCCGAGCCTCGCGTTGATCGCCGTCGGCTTCGTCTTTCTCGGCGTCGGGTTCTGGAGCGTCGCACTCGCGCTCGTCGTCCTTGCGATCCCCCCGATCCTCACGAACGCATACGTGGCCGTCGACAGCGTCCAGACGGACGCCGTCGAGGCTGCTCGGGGGATGGGAATGACCGACCGGCAGATCATCACGCGGATCGAGCTCCCGCTTGCGCTGCCGCTGATCTTCGCCGGGATCCGCACGGCGACCGTGTTCGTGGTCGCGACCGCGACGATCGCCGCGGTCGCCGGCGGCGGCGGGCTCGGGGACATCATCGTGAACCAGGCCGGCTACGGGCTCGAGGGCGTCATCGGCGCAGCGATCTGCGTCTCGGTGCTCGCACTCGCCGCCGACGCCGCAGTCGGCCTCCTCCAGCGAGCGCTCACCCCGCCCGGGCTCCGCATCGAGTCGCGCGCTTTCGAGGCAGACGTGACGACGGTCTCGAGACTTGGACCCTCTGTGTCTAAAGTTGGCGGACACCCCAGCTAGTCCGCAACGTTGCTCTAGGGTCATTCGAGATCCGCCCCGGAGATCACCTCTACCCGGAAGGGGGCACCGTGATTCGCAAGCACAACAGGCGCGCCGCCAAGGCCGCGTTCTCCATTGCGTTGGGGGTCGCGCTCATCCTCGGCTTGGTCGCCGCGGCGCCGGCCGCAGTCGGCGGGCAGTCGGGGGCGAAGGCCACCCCGATCATCGTCGGGACGAAGAACTTTCCCGAGCAGTACGTCCTCGGCCAGCTCTACAAGCAGGCGCTCGAAGCCCAGGGCTTCGACGTCCAGTACAAGGAGAACATCGCCTCGACCGAGCTGATCGACACCTCGCTGCGCAGCGGGAAGATCACGATGTACCCCGAGTACACGGGGATCATGCTCTCGGTCACGTTCAAGAGGAAGGCTCTGCCGAAGTCCGCGAAGGCGACGTACGCGCTGGCGAAGAAGCTCTACGGCAAGCGCGGCCAGACATTGCTCGCGCAGACGCCGTTCCAGGACGTCGACGTGATCGCCGTCACGCGCGCGACGGCCAAGAAGTACGGCCTGAAGTCGCTTCAGGACCTGCGCAAAGTGCCCGACCTGAATATCGCCGCCTTCCCGGAGTGGGAGACGCGCTGGCGCGACGAGATCGGAGCGCGCTACGGCGTCAAGGGGTTCGACTTCGTCCCGCTCGCGGGGATCTCGGCGTACCAGCTGCTCGATCAGAAGAAGGTGCTCGCGGCAGACGTCTTCACGACCGACCCGCAGCTCCTCTCGAAGAAATACGTGCAGCTGCGCGATCCGAAGAACATGTTCGGGTTCCAGCACGTCGCGCCCGTCGTCAGCAAGAAGCTCGTCTCGGAGTACGGCGCGAAGTTCACCTCGACGGTCAACAAGGTCACGAAGCTCCTGACCGTAAAGGCCATCGCGGCGATGAACCGCGCGGTGGGCATCAACAAGAAGGACCCGGAGGACGTCGCGGCGGCGTTCCTCAAGGCGAACCGCCTCACGTAGGACGGGTGGCTGGGCGCGGCGCGAGCCGCGCCCAACGCCCTACGAGCGCGGGATCGCCTCGACTACCGCGGCTACGACGAACGCGCCCGCGGCCAGCAGGACGATCGTCCCGCCGGGCGCGAGGTCGCCGTAGTACGACACGACAAGACCGGCGACGACCGAGACGAGGCCGATCGCCATCGCGAGACCGAGCGTCGAGCGGAGGCTCCAGGCAACGCGCTGCGCCGCGAGGACGGGCAGTGCCATCAGCGCCGCGATCAGCAGGATCCCCACGACGCGCATCGAGATCCCGATCGTCAGCGCGGCGAGCACCGCGACCGTGGTGTTGAGGAGCCCGACGCGAACCCCGGCGACGCGGCTTCCCTCCTCGTCGAGCACCGCGCCGACGAGCCCGCGGTAGAGGATCACGATCGCGGCGAGGGAGCCGAGCCCGAGCGCGACCACGAGCCAGAGGTCGCTCCACGTGACCGTGAGGATCGAGCCGAAGAGGAACTGGAAGAGGTTCACGTCGAGCCGCCCGGCGCTCGAGATGAGCACCACGCCCAGCGCGATCCCCGTGTAGAAGACGAGCGCCAGCGCCTGGTCGCCCGCCGCGCCGCCCCGAACGCGTAGCCACTCGATCGCAAGGCCACCGACCACCGCGAACGCCAGGGCCGTGAGGACTGGCTCGATGCCGAGCAGGTATCCGGCGGCGACACCGGCGAAGGCCACGTGCCCGAGCCCGTCGCCGACCAGCGCCTGACGCCGCTCGACGAGGAAGAAGCCGACCGCGGGAGCGAGGATCCCGACGACGATGCCGACGGCGAGCGCGAGGCGCATGAACTCGAGCTCGAGCATCAGTGAACGTGCGAGGGGTCGTGCCACAGGGCAGGGAGCGCCGACGGATCGCCGTCGAAGACGATGCGACCGCGTACGAGAACGAGGCGCGTGACGACATGCTCGACGGCGCCGAACTCGTGCGAGACGTAGAGGATCGTGACGCCGAGCTCGTCGCGCAGCTCGGAGAGCAGCTGGGCGAGCGACTCCTGCGAGGTCGCGTCGACCCCGGTCGTGGGCTCGTCGAGTGCGAGGAGCGCGGGCTCTGCGGCGAGCGCGCGTGCGATGAACGCGCGCTGCTGCATCCCGCCGGAAAGAGTCCGGAGCGGCGCACCGGCCCGGTCGGCGAGCCCGACACGGTCGATCGCACGCGCAACGACGCGGCGGTCATCCGCACGGAGCGGACCAACGGCGCCGCGGACCGCCAGCCGCCCGGTCTCGACCGTCTCGCGCACGGTCACGGGCGTCCCGCTCGCGAGCTGCGCGCGCTGGGCGACGTACGCGACACGCGGGCCTCCGCGCCCGCCCGGCGGGCGACCAAAGACGCGAACCGATCCTTCGGTCGGTCGCTCGAGCCCAAGCGCGAGGCGGAGGAGCGTCGTCTTACCGCCGCCGTTCGGCCCCGCGATGCCGAGGAACGCGCCCTGCTCCACCCTGAGCGACACGTTCTCGAGCGCCGGCGGCCCGCCGCGGTACGCAAACGAGACGTCGTCGAGGTCGAGCGCCGGCACGGTCGGGTCTAGCGACATCCGAGCGCCTTCTGGAGCGCGGCGAGGTTCTGCCGCATGACGCCGAAGTAGTCGGCGCCCGAGTCTTCTTCGCCGGGTGTGAGGGCCTCGAGCGGGTCGAGTGTCGCAGTGACGGCGCCGGCCTCGCGCGCGACCGTCTCGGCGAGCTCCGGAGCGACAAGCGGCTCGGTGAACACCGTCGATGCGCCGGTCGCGCGAACCGTGTCGGCGAGCTTCGCCACCGTCGCCGGCGAGGGCTCGGCCTCGGGCGCGAGCCCGACGAGCGCGACCTGCTCGAGGCCGTACCGCGCGGCGAGATAGCCGAAAGCGGCGTGGCTCGTGACGATGATCCGCCTGTCGCAGTTGTGCAGCCCGCGCGCGAGCTCCCGGTCGAGCGCGGAGAGCCGGCGGACGAACGGCTCCGCCCGCCCGGGGTCGCCCAGGGCAGAGGCGATCGCGCGAGTGACCTGGGCGTAGCGAACGGGGTCGAGCCAGACGTGCGGGTCGACGTCGTCGCCCGTCCCGAGGAGGCGAACGCGGTCGAGCACGTCGAGCGACGGCCCGCTCCGCTCCTTCACCGCGTCCTCGACCGCCGGCTGGAACCCTCGGCCCGCATACACGACAAGCTCGGCCTTTTGGATCCGGGCGACGTCGCGCGGGCTCAGCTCGAGGTCGTGAGGCTCCTCACCCGCGCGCGTGAGGTCGACGACGTCCACGCCCGTGCCGGCGACCTGCTCGGCAGCGAAGGCAAGCGGATAGAAGGCCGCGACGACGGTCTCGCCGTCGTCCGTCGATCCCGAGCCGCCACAGCCTGTGAGCAGCAGCGTCGCTCCGACCGCGACGCACACGAGAACGCTTCTCGAAACCATGGGCCTCGGGACGCTAGCAGACGATGAGAATCGATATCATCTAGGAGGGATGAGCTGGTCCGAGCACGCACTCATGGCCCTCCAGGACGCCGGGCTGCGCCGCGGCGGCGCGCGCCGTGCGGTGGTCGAGTTCCTCGAGCACCAGGCCTGCTGCCGCTCTGCGCAGGAGATCCGCGACGGGATCGTCTCGGCCGGCGGAACGGTCGGCGTGGCGAGCGTCTACCGAACGCTCGACACCCTCGCCGACCTACGCCTCGTCCAGCGGGTCGACGTCGGCGACGGCATCGCGCGGTTCGAGCCGTTCGGCGGCGAAGACGAGCACCATCACCACCTCGTCTGCGACGACTGCGGCCGCGTCGAGCCGTTCACGGACGCGCCGCTGGAGCAGGCGCTCGAGCTGGCAGCGGGCCGTCTGGGCTACGCGATGCACCATGAGGTCGTGCTGCGCGGCGTCTGCGGAGACTGTCGCTAGGGCGAGCCGGACGGGGCCTCGCCGGGCGTCCCCGCGTGCGCGAGCGCGACCCGTCTCCGCCGCTCGGCGGTGAGCTCGCGGATCACGATCTGCGCCGACGCGGTCAACGGCACCGCGATCAGCGCGCCGACGACCCCGAGCAGCGCCGCGCCGACGACGACGCTCGCGATCACGAAGAACCCGGAGATCTCGGCCGCGCGACCCTGGATCGTCGGCTGGAGAACATAGTTCTCGAGCTGCTGGTACGCGATACAGACCGTGAGCATGATCAGGGCCTGCGGCACTCCCTGCGTGAGGGCGACGAGCGAGAGCACGACCGCGGCGAGCGTCGCACCGACCTGCGGGATCAGGCCGAGGAGACCTGCGACGATGCCGAGCGCGAGCGCGAACGGCACGCCGATCAGCCAGGCCGCCGTGCCCTGCACGGTCCCGGCGATCGTCGCGATCGCCACCGCGCCGAGCGCGTAGCGCCCGATCGTCCGGGTGATCCGTTCCTCGAGGTTCCCGATTCGCAGCGACTCGCTCGGGTAGAGGACGCTGTGGAGCGCGCGCGACAGGTTGGGGAGGTCGATCACGAGAAACAGCGTCATGAACCCGATCGTCAACGCGCCCAGCCCGAAGCCGAACACCTTGCCGCCGAACTCGAAGGCGTCGCCGAGCTTCGAGGGGAGGTCGGCCGCGAGGGACTCGGCGCGCGTCTGCAGCTCGTCTCCGATGTCGGTCCGCGCGTCGATCTGACGGAAGAGCTCCGACTCGCGGATTCGCTCGACGATGTTCGGCAAATCCTCGATCAGGTCCCGGACGGCGCCGACGAACGGCGAGATAAGCAGGTACGCGAGAAGCCCGAAGACGAGGAACATCACGAACATCACGAGGAGCGCCGCGGTGCTCCGCTTCATCCCGTGCTCCTGGAGCCAGGTGACCGGCGTCGAGAGCACGATCGCCAGGAACAGCGCGACGAAAACCCACAGAACGGCCTGGCGCGCCTCGATGAACGCCCAGGCGACCGCGAGCGTCCCGAGGACGGTCAGCAGCGTCCGGGTCGAGATGCTGATCTCGACCCGTTTCGACTGCGGCTCGGGCGTAGCCACGCTGCGAGTCTAGGACCCGCGTCGGCGGGCGCCGCCTCGCGAGCTCAGCGCGTGGCCGTGGCGCTGCGCGCGACGCGGACGTCGCCGGAGACCGTGCGGATGCGCAGTTCGACGGGATTCTCGTTGTTGTCGGCGGGTTCCTCGCCGACGTCCA
>DASSBV010000021.1:0-2489 GCA_035698545.1 Gaiella sp.
GGCGCCAACACGTCGCGCCGAAGCATCGAGGATCTCCTGACATGGCGGGACGAGGCAATCGAGAGCGTCCGGCGCGCACGAATATCCGGCCTGGCAGAACGCCTGGCCGGGGAGCTCATCGGTGCTCCTGTTCTCTTGGCCGGCCAAGTGGCTCATCGTCACGCTGTCACGCATCAGGGCGCGATGAACGCGCTCCGTCGGCTTGCTGAGCTCGGGTTGCTCGAAGAGACCGAACAGCGGGACGTCGAGTCTTCATCGCGCCGGCCGTCATTCGCATCCTCACGCGCTAACGGGGATCGCCGGACCAAAGTCTCGGTGGCGCGGGATGCGCCCGCCTCGGTCCTTGTCCGTCCGACGGTGTCGCTAATCTGGTTCTCAATGGAGACAACACGCATCGAGATCGAGCGAGCGAAGGCCCAGGAGCGCTACCAGGAGGAGCGGCGCCGCGTCGACGAGCTGGCGACCCTCTCCGCGCACCTGAGCGCCGCGACCGCCCGCATGCTGGAGCTCGTCTGGACGATGCACGAGAAAGGGGACGTCGACGGGGGCGAGCTCGCGGGCTTCCTCGCCTTCCGTTGCGGGATCACGGGTCGCGAGGCGCGCGAGTACCTCCGGGTCGCCGAGGCGCTGCACGAGCTGCCCGCGACCCGGGCCGCGTTCTCCCGCGGCGAGCTCACGTTCACCAAGGTGCGCGCCCTGACGAGGGTCGCGACCGCGACCTCCGAGGAGCGGCTGCTGGAGCTCGCCGGCGCGCTCACGGCGTCGCAGCTCGAGCGTGCGCTTCGCGTCTACCGGCGCATCACGGTGGACGAAGCTCGCGAAACCCACGAAGTCGAGTACGTCGACTACCACTTCGACGAGGACGGCTCTCTCTATCTGCGCGCCCGCCTTGCGGCCGAGGACGGCACGGTGCTCGTGAAGGCGCTGGATGCCGCGCGGGAGCGTGTGTTCGAGCGTCGGCGGCATGAGCGCGCGGCTGCCGAGTGCGAGGCGGATGCACGCGACACCTCCATGCACGTCGACGGGCCCGAGCGTCCCGTGCGTGTCGAGGCGCTCGCCGAGGTCGCCCAGGCGGCACTCGCGGCGACCGACGAGCCCGGGCTCGAGCGCGCGCGGCTGGTCGTCCATGTCGACGCCGACGCGCTCACCGTCGATGGCCGCGGCCGCTCGGAGCTCGAGGACGGCCCGGTGATCTGTCCCGAGACGGCCCGGCGACTCGGCTGCGACGCAGAGCTCGTGGCGCAGGTCGAACGCGACGGCCTGCCCGTGAGCGTCGGGCGCAAACGACGCACGGTGCCGCCCGCGCTGCGCCGCCTGCTCGAAGCGCGCGACGACGAGACGTGCTGCTTCCCCGGCTGCGAGCGCACCCGCCACCTCCAGGCGCACCACCGCCGCCACTGGGCAGCCGGCGGAGAGACGAGCCTCGACAACCTCGTGCTGCTCTGCTTCCACCACCACCGGCTCGTCCACGAGGGCGGTTACACCGTCGAGGACGACGGCGCGGGCCGGCTTCGTTTCCGAAACCGTTCCGGCGTGCTCACCGCGAACCTCCCGCCCCGACCGCCGCCCGCATGGGCGGGTGAACTACTCGCCGAGAATGACCGGATGGGGCTCGAGATTGGCCCAAGAACGAATCAGAACGGCGGCTACCACCCGTTCGATCTCGGGGCTGCGGTCTCCGCTGTCTCGAGCGCCTTCACCTGAGCACTGCCGAGCGTCGCCCGGCTGTGGACGAGAAGTTTGAGATTTGTCACACTTCTACAACAGAGCTGTGGCAGATCGAGAGACATCCTGGGAAAAGATGGTGGAGGAGGCACGGACGGGTGCTCGTCCTACGCGGGTGAGTGCTAACGGCACGATCGTCCTGGCCGTCAAGGCGCGCAGGGCGGCGGGAATCGAGCCCGGGGACGAAGTCGTGTCGATTCCTATCGGCCCAGGTGCGGTGCTCGTCGAGCGCGTCTCGGGCGGATCGGGTGAGCGCACCTGGCGCGAGTTCCTCGACTCCGACGACAATCCACTGCGCGGCGGGTATGGCGGCGACCCCGAGGCGTACGTCGAGGAGCTTCGCGGCCCGTGGCGTGCCGATCGCTCCTGAGCGAGATCGGCGGCGCAGGGGCATTCGTCTGCGACACCGCGCCGCTCGTGTATCGGCTCGAGCGCGCGCCTCGGCGCTCGCTCCTGGCGGCAGTCGACTCTTTGTTCGACGCAGTCGAGTCCGGTGCGCTTGCGTGCATCGTCCCGGCGGTCTGCGCGGCCGAGCTCCTCGTTCGTCCCTACGCGTTGGGACCGCCGGCCGTGTCGGTCGTGGATGCGCTGCTGCGCTCACCCGGTATGGTCGTCTCCCCGCCGAGACTCGGCACCGCTCACGCCGCTGCCCGACACGTGGCGAGACGCACCATCCCGCGCCTCGCCGACGCACTCGTCGCTGCGACGGCGGCGGAGCTCCGACTTCCGCTCGTCACCGGCGATCGACGCCTCGCTCGTGCCGC
>DASSBV010000022.1:0-4877 GCA_035698545.1 Gaiella sp.
CGCATCTGAGCAGGCGCTCTGGCGCCTCACGCGGCGCATCTGTGAGCGAGCGGGCGTGCGGCTCCTCTCCCCCCACCAGCTGCGACACGGCTTCGCGAACCGCTTTATCCGGGAAAGTCGCCGCGACTTCGTGGCGCTGCAGCGCCTTATGGGCCATTCGCGACCGGACACGACGCAGACGTACACGGACGACCTCGACCTCGACGACCTCGCTGAGGCGCTCGCGGCCGCCGCCGAGTCAAGACGCGCACAAGCGTCGCCAGAACAGGAGACAGAAAGAGACGGGACCCCGAAGGGCCCCGAAGCTGCGTTATGGAGGCGGCGGGAATCGAACCCGCGTCCGCGGTTGCACCGATCGAACGTCTACGAGCGTAGTCCGCGCTTTGGTCTCGCTCGGCGGCCGGGGGCGGACGCCCTACCGACGAGCCAGCCTATCCTTTGGTTGTCGAGCCTCCGGCGATCGGCGTTCCTTCGGCTCCGAGCCCGATCGTTGGCGCCCCGTACCCCGGCCTCGGGCAGAGCCGGAATGGGACGTCGCCTGACCTAGTGTTTGCTAGGCGGCGAGTGCGAGATCGTTCTTCGCACTTGCGTTTGTGCCGGTTGTTTTACGAGGCCGACCGGCGACCTCGGCTCGCTGCTCGACCGGAGAATCAACCACGTCGATACCTGGTCGCCCCCGTATGTGTGTTCACCGTGAATCGTACCCGGCGGCGCTCAGCCGGGAGTCTCGGCGCGTGGCGGAGGCCGGCTCTCGGGCATCACGGGCTCGTGGCGCGTGCCCCAGCGATGACGGACGCGGATCAGCGCGACGAGCATGATCGCGAGCGCCAGCGCGAGCCCGATCCACGCCCAGCCGGTCTGGAACTCGTTGTCCTCGATCATCTTCACGAGGACGCAGATCACGAGGGCGACGCTGAGGATCGCGGTGACGATCGCGGTCGACCAGCCGCGCATCGAGAGCCGCGGGACGAGCACGGGGAGCAGCTCCCAGACGAGGATCACCCCGGCGAGCACGCCCGCATAGGTGCCGAAGCTCGACCCTGAGTAGGCCGTCCGCCAGCCACAGATGTTGTCCGCGTTCGTCCCGCTCGCGGCGCAGATGCGCTGCCACGGCGCGAGCATCTCGAGCAGCAGCGCGAGGCTCAGCACGAGGATCAGCTTGGAGCCGAGTGGCCGGTTCCAGAAGCTCCGCACGAGGCGGGAGTCTACGCGGCTGCCGGCGGCCCGGATGACCCTCCATCGCGGGCTTCAGGACAAGCGCCGATCTTCCGACTATCTTCCTGTCGGGAACGAACGACTCAGGAGGCTGTGAGCAGTGGCGGTAACGGTGGCCTACGAGAACCTGCATGCGCTACGCGAGCGTGCGAAGGAAGAGATCGGCAAGGTCGTCGTCGGGCAGGGCCCGGCGGTCGAGCTGCTGCTCGTCGCCGCGATCGCGCGCGGCCACGTCCTGCTCGAGGGGCCGCCCGGCACGGCGAAGACGCTGCTCGGACGTGCGACGGCGTACGTGCTCGGCGCCGACTTCAACCGCGTCCAGTTCACGCCCGACACCACCCCGACCGAGCTCGTCGGCCAGAACATCACCCGCGCCGGGGAGACGAAGTTCATCAAGGGGACGATCTTCACCAACGTCCTCCTCGCCGACGAGGTCAACCGCACCCCGCCGCGGACGCAGTCCGCGCTCCTCGAGGCGATGGCAGAGCGCGCCGTCACCATCGAGGGCCGCGTCCACCGGCTGCCCGATCCGTTTCTCGTGATCGCGACCCAGAACCCGTACGAGCAGGAAGGCGTGTTCCCGCTCCCCGAGTCGAACCTCGACCGGTTCCTGTTCAAGATCTACATCGACTACTGCGACATCGAGAGCGAAGTCGAGATGCTGCGGCTGCCGCACACCGGCGTCACGCCGGACATGCTCGGCGAGATCCAGCCGCTCCTCGGCATCGTCGGCCTCGACAAGGCTCGCCTCGAGCTCGACGCGACCACGGTGCCCGAAGAGGTCGCGCGACTCGTCGTCGGCATCGTCCGCCGGACCCGTGAGCTGGACGGCGTGATGCTCGGCGCGAGCTCGCGCGCCGCGATCCACCTGATGAGCGCCACGAAGGCGCGCGCGTGCCTCGAGGGCCGGCCGGTCGTCAGCGTCGACGATGCGCTCGAGATGGCGCCGTACGTCCTCACGCACCGCCTCATCTGCGAGGACGACATGACGCCGGAGCAGGCGCTCCGGATCGCGATCGAGACGCCGCTGATCTAACGCTTCGTCGGCTACGCCTCCATCGCGCGCTCGAGCGCCCGGCGGGTGAGCACCTGCGCGAGGTGGGCACGGTACTCCGCGGAGCCGGCTTGGTCGGTCGGCGGCTCCGTGCCCTCGCCGACGAGCGCAGCGGCGTCGGCGACCGAGGCGCCGCCGGCGAGCGCGTCCTCTGCCGCCCGCGCGCGGAGCGGCGTCCCGCCCATGTTCACGAGCCCGATCGAGGCGCCCGCAACCTTCCCGTCGTCGCGGTGGACGAGCGCGGCGACGGCCACGGTCGCCCAGTCCTGCGCGCGGCGATTCGCCTTGAGATACGCCCAGCCGGTCGATGCGCCGAGCTTCGGCACCCGGACCTCGACGAGCACCTCGTCGGTTGCGAGCGCCGTTTCGAAGACGCCGGTGAAGAAGTCGCCGGCCTGGATCGTCCGCGCGCCGCCCTTTCCGCGCACATCGAGCTCCGCGCCGAGCGCGAGCATCACCGCCGGCATGTCCGAGGCAGGGTCGCCGTGCGAGAGCGTGCCCCCGAGCGTGCCGCGGTGTCGTACCGGCGGGTCGCCGATCTGCCCCGCGGTGAACGAGACGATCGGGCAGTGCTCCTGGAGGAGCGGGTCGGCGGCGACCGCGGAATGGCGCGTGAGCGCCCCGATTGCGACGTGCGTGCCGGCGTCCTTCACGTACGCGAGGTCTTCCAGACGGCCGATGTCGACGAGCATCGACGGCCGGGCGATCCGAAGCTTCATCGCGGGGAGCAGCGAGTGGCCGCCGGCGAGCAGCTTCGCGTCCCCTCCTCCCTTGCCGAGCAGCTCGACGGCATGGTCGACACTCTCGGCGACGTCGTAGTCGAACGCTGCGGGGATCACGACTTCGCCTCCTCGATCGCGCGCCAGACTCGCTCGGGCGTGGCCGGCATCTGGATGTCCTTCACGCCGAGGTGCGACACGGCGTCGAGCACCGCGTTGATCACCGCCGGCGCGGCCGCGATCGTGCCGGTCTCGCCCACCCCCTTCACCCCGAGCGGGTTCGTCGGGCTCGGGCTCTCCGTCCTCTCGAGCTCGAAGGACGGCAGCTCAGCGGCAGAAGGCACGAGGTACGTGAGGAGGTTCGCGGTCAGCAGGTTGCCGTCCTCGTCGTAGGCGCCTTCCTCGTACAGGGCGGTCGAGATGCCCTGCGTGATTCCACCGTGCACCTGGCCGTCGACGATCATCGGGTTCACGACCGTCCCGACGTCGTCGACCGCCACATAGCGCACGAGGCGCGCATCGCCGATCTCCGGGTCGACCTCGACGATCGCGGCGTGCGCGCCGCCGGGCCACGAGAAGTTCGGCGGGTCGTAGACGGCGGTCGCCTCGAGGCCGGGCTCCATGCCGTCGGGCAGGTCGTGCGCGGCCCAGGCGCCGAATGCCACCGACGCGAGCGTCGCATTCTTGTCGGGCGAGCCCTTGACCGTGAACGTGCCGTTCGCGAACTCGAGGTCGTCGGCCGAGACCTCGAGCTGGTGGGCGACGATCTGGCGCGCCTTGTCGATCACCTTCGTACCGGCGTGGTACAGCGCAACTCCGCCGACCGGAAGGCTGCGGCTCCCGTACGTGTCCATGCCGATCGAGGAGATCGACGTGTCGCCGTGGAGGACCTCGACCGCGTCGATGTCGCAGCCGAGCTGGTCGGCGACGATCTGCGCCCAGGCGGTCTCGTGGCTCTGCCCGTGCGGCGAGGTGCCGGTGATCACCTGGATCGAGCCGGTCGGCAGGCAACGGATCGTCGCGGTGTCCCAGCCGCCGGCCGCGTAGCGGATCGCGCCGAGGATGCGCGACGGCGCAAGCCCGCACATCTCGTTGTACGTCGAGAAGCCGACGCCGAGCAGCTTGCCGCCGTTCTCGCGCCGCTTCGCCTGCTCGGCCCGGATCGCGTCGAGGTCGAGCACGTCGAGCAGCTTGTCGAGCGACGCGACGTAGTCGCCCGAGTCGATCGTCAGCCCGGAGGCCATCGTGGCAGGAAACTCCTTGATGAAGTTCTTCCGGCGGAGCTCGAGCTTGTCCATCCCGAGCTCGTCGGCGAGCGCGTCGATCGTGCGCTCGATCACGTACGTCGCCTCGGGTCGGCCCGCCCCGCGGTACGCGTCGGTGGGGGTCGTGTTCGTGAACACGCCGGTGAACTCGACGCTGTAGTTGGGGATCGCGTACGGCCCGGCGTAGATCCACGCGCCGAGCAGCGGGATTCCCGGCGTGACGAGCTGGAGGTACGCGCCCATCGCGGCCTTCACCCGTGCGCGGCAGTGCGTGATCGTTCCGTCCTTCGTCGCGGCGAGCGTGTACTCGGTGACGAAGTCGCGTCCGTGGATAGTCGCGATGTAGTTCTCCGACCGTTCCTCCGTCCACTTGACCGGGCGGTCGAGGCGACGCGCGAGCGCGAGCGCCAGGAGCTCCTCGGCGTACACATCGAGCTTCGAGCCGAACCCTCCGCCGACGTCCGGCGCCACGACCCTGAGCTTCGTCTCGTGCAGGCCGAGACTCGCCGCCGCGAGCACGCGGAGGATATGGGGGACCTGGGTCGTGGAGTACAGCGTCATGTCGCCCGTCGTCCCGGGCAGCGCCAGGACTGCGCGTGGCTCAATCGCGTTCGGGATCAGCCG
>DASSBV010000023.1:0-5048 GCA_035698545.1 Gaiella sp.
GCCTCACGTCGTACCGCGTGCGCTCGGCAGCCTGGCGTGGGGTCGGCGCAGTGATCCAGCGCTCGCCGCTCTGGCCGCGGCGCCACCCGGAGCTCCAGTGACTCACGCGCGGTTGTGGCAGACCGCCTAGCGTCGGCTCGCGGCGCGGTCGGAGACCCGGATCCCGACGTGGTCGAATACGCCTACCTGCGGCGCGGATGCTCGGCCGCCCGCTTGGCCTTCGCCTTGGCCTTCGTCTTCGACGCCGACCCCGACGAGGCGCGGGCGGTCCGCGGCCCGTCCTTCCCGCGGAACGCCACCAGCATCCCGTTCAGCGAGAAGTAGTACGCCCGCTCGGTCGCGATTCCCGGCGAGTACTTGCCGAGACCGTAGTGCCAGACGATCTTGCCGTCCGAGGCGCGCGCAGCGTATGTCTCGGTCTCGAGCGTGGAGAAGAACACGAGGTCGCCGACGACGACGGGCGGCCCGAGGATGCGGCCTCCGACATGCGAACGCCAGAGGAGCCGTCCGTCGGTCTTGCGGTACGCACGCAGCCCGCCGTTGAAGTCGCCGACGAAGATCCGGTCGGTGCCGACCGCCGGGGTGGAGTAGCCGAGGGAGTTGACGCTGTCCGTCCAGATCACGTGGCCGGTGGTGGCGTTCAGCGTGACGATCCTCCCCGAGCGCGCGATCGTGTACAGCCGTCGGCCGTCCGTCGACGGGCTCGCGTAGAAGCTCTCGTAGCGGAACGCGTCGCGCTTCACGTAGGTGCTCCAGAGCTTCTCGCCGTTCCGCTGCCGGAGGCAGAAGATCGAGCCCGCGTAGGTCGTGATGCAGACTCGTCCCTCCGCGAGAGACGGGCTCGCGTTGATCCGACCGCCCGTGTCGAACGCCCAGCGCACGTGGCCGGTGTCGACGTCGACCGCGAAGAGCCGCCCGTCGGTGGCACCGAAGTAGGCGGTATCGCCCGCGACCGCGGCCGACGACTCGACCTTCGCGTTCGTCTGGAGCTGCCACACGACTTTCCCGCTCTTGCGCGTCAGCGCCGTGACGGTGCCGTCCTTCGAGGAGACGATCAGCTTGTCGCCGGCGATCGCAGGGGTCGACGGCTTGGGCGCGTCGCTCAGCTTGCGCCACAGAACCTTGCCCGTTGCGGCCTCGATCGCCCAGGTGTCCCCCTTGAACGTGTTCACGTAGAGGACGCCGTCGCAATAGCTCGCCGGGTACTCGATGTACCCCTTGAGCCCACGGGCCCACATCGGCTTCCGCGCCGGGACGCCCAGGTCGATCCCCGGCCGCGCGAGCGTCCGTCGCGGGCCGCCTCCGAACATCTTCCAGCAGCGGCGGTCGACGGGCTCCGTCTGCGGAGGCTTCGGCTTCGGCGGCTTCGGGGTCGTCTGAGGCGCGGTCGTCGACGGCGTCACGACGGTCACATCCGTGACGTTCGTCTCCAGCGTGCCGCTCGGTGGATGGCGCGTGAGCAGCACGGCAATCCCCGTGCCGAGCACGAGGAGGACCACAGCGGCGAGGATGAGCAGGAGTCGGCGGCGCATGCGTGGTCGGCTCCTCCGGGCCGACCTCCAGTGTGCCTACGAGCCCGGAGCGGCGGCCGAGCGTCTCTACAATCGCGGCGGTGGCCAGGTTCGCCCCCGCTGCGCTCGTCGCGGCCCTTCTCGTCGCGACGTCGGCCGCCTTCGTCGTCACCGAGAAACTGAAGCTCACGCGAAACCCGATCGTCGGGCCGCGGGTCGACAAGATCTTCTCCCCCGTCTGCGACTGCGCGACCGACACCGCGTCGATCACGTTTCGCCTCCGCGAGCCGGACCGCGTCACGGTCGAGCTGATCGACGCGCACGGCGACGTCGTCCGCGAGCTCGCGCGCAGGCGGCCCCAGAGGCGAGCTGCGGTCTCGTACGTCTGGGACGGGCGCGACAGCGCCGGACACGTCGTCGAGGAGGGCTCCTACAAGCCGCGCGTCCACCTCGACCGGGCGCGACGGACGATCGTGATGCCGAATCCGATCCGCGTCGACGTGACCCCGCCGCGCGTCGTCAGCTTCACCGCGAGGCCGCTCGTGATCTCTCCGGACGGGGACGGCCGCTCCGACCGGGTGCGGATCCGCTATCGCGTGAGCGAGCCGGCAGTCGTCGAGCTGTACGTCGACGGAACGCGCGCGATCCGGAAGCTCGGCACGCGTCCGCGCGGGACGATGAGCTGGGCCGGCCTCGCGGGTGGCGAGCCGCTGCCCGAGGGCGTCTACACGCTGCGGCTGGTGGCACGCGACGTCGCCGGAAACCTCGGCCCGCGCTCGGGGTCGCGGACCGTGCGGATCCGCTTCCTCGCGCTCGGGCGCGACCGCGTGGTCACGAGTCCCGGCGGTCGCTTCGCGATCCTCGCCCTCTCGCAGGCACGCCGGCTCGAGTGGAGCCTCGGAGGGCGCTCCGGTACCGCGCGGCCGGGCACGCTCAGGCTGAAGGCGCCGGCTCAGCCCGGGCGCTACACGCTTCGCGTCGAGGCCAACGGGCACGTGAAGCGAGCTGCCGTCGTGGTGCGCGAGGCGGCCTCGCCGTGAGCGTCGCCGCCCAGGCTGCCGGCGTCATCGGCGCCGGCGGGCTCGCCGCCGTCCTGCTCGCCGCTGATCGCTGGCAACGGCTTGCAGGCCTCTGCGCGTGGAGCGTCGGTCTGGGCGTGCTCGGCATCTACCTGCTGCCCGACCTCAGCACGTCGCGGCTCGTCGCGGGAGCCGCCGGCGGGATCGTCGCCGCCGTCGTCTTCGCGTGGGCCCTCGACCGCTGGCCCTATCTGCTCGCGTTCGCGACGCTGGCGTGCATCCCGCTGCGGATCCCCGTCGACATCGGCAGCGACACCGTCAACCTGCTGTTGCCCCTCTACGCCGTGACCGGAGGGCTCGCGCTCTCGATCGCGTGGAGGCTCGCACAGGGGGATGCGAGAACGCGCGAGCTCGGGCCCGTCGCGGTGCCGCTTGCGGCGTTCGTCGGCTGGACGGGTCTGTCGCTGCTCTGGACCCAGGACGTGCGGCGGGGCGCGATCTTCCTCGCGGCGTTCGTCCTCCCCTTCGGGCTCGTCGCGTTGGGGTTCGCGCGGCTTCCGTGGCGCGGCCGCTGGCTCACGTGGCTGTGGGGCGGGCTCGTCGCCACGGCGCTCGTCTACGCCGCCGTCGGCGGCTATCAGTGGCTCACGCGCGACGTCTTCTGGAACCCGAGCGTGAAGGTGTTCAACGCCTACGCGCCGTTCTTCCGCGTCAACTCCGTGTTCTGGGACCCATCGGTGTACGGGCGTTATCTCACGGTGGCGGTGCTCGCGTCGCTGGCGGGGATCCTGCTCGGCGGCGTGCGCGGCTGGCGGGTCGCGAGCCTCTACGCGGTCGTCGTCGCGACCTGGCTCGGGCTGCTCATCTCGTTTTCCCAGTCGAGCTTCGTCGCGCTCGCCGCGGGAATCGTGGTCGCGGCCTCGGTCGTGTGGGGCCGGCGCGCGCTGGTCGCGCTCGTCGCGCTCGGCGTCGTCACCTGTGCGGTGCTGTTCGCAGTGCCTCAGCTACGGGACGATCTCGTGGGCAAGTCGCGCTCGGGCGTCAACCGCGTCACGTCGGGCCGGGCGAACCTCGTCGGCCAGGGCATCCGGATCGCCCTCGACCACCCCGTGGTCGGCGTCGGTGTCGGCGGGTTCTCGCGCGAGTACGCGCACCGGCGCGGGATCACCGGGAAGGACCCCAAGCGCGTCGCCTCGCACACCACGCCCATCACGGTCGCGGCCGAGGGGGGAATCGTCGGTCTCGCCCTGCTCGTCTGGCTCGTGGCGGCCGCGCTACTCGCGACGCTCCGGGGGCTCGGGCACGGCTTCACGTCGCGAGTGGCCCTCGCGACGGGGATCGTGCTCCTCGCGATCGGCGTCCACAGCCTCTTCTACGCGGACTTCTTCGAGGATCCGATGACCTGGGCGCTGCTCGGTCTCGTCGGCTTGAGCGCCCGTGTGCCGAAGAAGCCGCACCCGGCACGCGCCGACGCCGCCGCGCCGTCGCCACCACCCGTCGTCCCTGAGCCGCCTCGCGCCGAGCAGGTCGGGGCTTAGACTCGCCCCGTGCTCACAGGTGTCGAACGGGCGCTCGTGCTCGCGCCGCACACGGACGATGGGGAGTTCGGCTGCGGCGGCACGATGGCGCGCCTCGTCGAGGCGGGTTGCGACGTGCGCTACGTCGCGTTCTCGATCGCGACGCGCTCGCTGCCCGAGGGCTTCGCGCCCGACACGCTCGCGCGCGAGATGCGCGAGGCGACCGCCGAGCTCGGCATCCCCGACGGAAACCTCACCGTGCACGACTTCGACGTGCGGACGTTCCCCTCACGGCGCCAGGAGATCCTGGAGCTCCTCGTTGCGCTCTGGGAGGAGTGGCGGCCGGAGGTCGTCTTCCAGCCGTCCCACCACGACGTGCACCAGGATCACCAGACCATCGCGCAGGAGGGGCTGCGCGCCTTCAAGCGCACGACGATCCTCGGCTACGAGATCCCCTGGAACAACTTCGACTTCTCCTACGGCGCGTACATCTCGCTCGAGCAGCGCCACGTCGAGCGCAAGGTCGCGGCCGTCCGCCGCTACGCGTCGCAGCAGCATCGCCGCTACGCCGACGAGGAGTACATCTGGAACCTCGCCCGCGTCCACGGGACGAACGTGAACCGCGACTACGCCGAGGTCTTCCAGGTGTACCGCATCGTCGCCTGAGCGTGGCATCGACCGTCTAGCCTGGGCCGATGCGGGCGGGGACGATCGGGGCGGCGCTGTGCATCCTCGGTGGCCTGTGCATGGTCGCCGGGGTCGCGGTCGATCTCGACTCGACCGCCGCGAAGGTCTTCATCGCCGTCGCCGCGTGCCTGTTCGTCCCGGGCGCGCTGCTCACCTACGTCTGGATGCGGTCACGCATCCCGCCGCAGTGAGCCGAGGTGCAGACAACGCAAGTTACAAGTTGCAACTCGCGGTTCTCGCGGCGCTCTTGTCCCTCGTCGGAGTCTCGATCGCGTCCGGAACGGCAGTTGCCGCGGCGCCGGTGGTAGTGGTCG
>DASSBV010000024.1:0-13563 GCA_035698545.1 Gaiella sp.
TCCGATCACCCCGACGATCCCGCCGGGGGGCAGGTCGAACGTCAGGTCCTCCATCAGGAGACGGTCGCCGAAGCCCTTCTGCACGTGCTCGGCACGGACGACGACGTCGCCGAGCCGCGGCCCGGCGGGAATGTGGATCTCGACCGCGTCGAGCCGCGTCGCCTGGTCCTCGGCGAGCAGCTTCTCGTACGCGGTGAGACGCGCCTTCGACTTCGCATGACGCGCCGTGGGGCTCATGCGCACCCACTCGAGCTCCCGCTGGAGCGTGCGCCGCCGCGCCGCGTTCTGCTTCTCCTCGGTCGCGAGTCGTGCCTCCTTCTGCTCGAGCC
This sequence comes from Gaiella sp., assembly GCA_035698545.1. GTDB lineage: Bacteria > Actinomycetota > Thermoleophilia > Gaiellales > Gaiellaceae > Gaiella. Next base: position 330 of record DASSBV010000024.1, read on the forward strand.
ACGACGAGTAGTTCCCCTGGAACGGGATCCCGCGGCCGCGGTCGAGCTCGAGGATCCAGCCGGCGACGTTGTCGAGGAAGTACCGGTCGTGGGTCACCGCAATCACGGTGCCGCGGTAGCTCTCGAGGTGCCGTTCGAGCCACGCGACCGACTCAGCATCGAGGTGGTTCGTCGGCTCGTCGAGGAGCAGGAGGTCCGGCGCCGAGAGCAGCAGGCGGCAGAGCGCCACACGGCGCCGTTCTCCGCCTGAGAGCGTTGTCACGTCGCGGTCGCCCTCGGGCAGGCGCAGCGCGTCCATCGCGCGGTCGAGCGTCTGGTCGAGGCTCCAGGCGTCCGCGCGGTCGATCCGCTCCTGCACGGCCGCCTGCTCGGCAAGGAGCGCGTCGAAGTCGGCGTCGGGCTCCGCGAAGGCGGCGGAGATCGCCTCGAAGCGGTCGAGGAGGTCGCGCAGCTCGCGCACCCCGTCCTCGACGTTGCCGCGGACGTCCTTTTCCGGGTCGAGCTCGGGCTCCTGCGACAGGAAGCCGACCGATGCCTTCGGGTCGAGCTCGGCCACGCCCGAGGACGGCTCCTCGAGCCCGGCCATGATCTTGAGGAGCGTCGACTTGCCGGCGCCGTTGGGGCCGAGCACGCCGATCTTCGCCCCGTGCAGGAACGACAGCGAGATGTTCGCCAGCACCTGGCGCTCGGGGCCGTAGAACTTGTCGGCCCGGTACATCGTGTAGATCACCTCGCTGCTCACGGCCGCCCAGGCTAGCGCCAGGTGTCCGACTTCAAGTCGGATACCTCCGCCAGCACCGCCCGATCGCGCTCGTACGTCAAGAGCCCCGCCGCTACCGCAGGCGTCACCCAGCGGGCGTCGTCGGCCTCGGTGCCCGGCTCGAGCGTCCCGCCAACGACCTCGAGGCGCCAGTAGCGGACAAGCTTTGGGCGTCCCTTCCCGTCGACGTATGACGTAGACGGAAGCTCCTCCTCGGGCACACAGCGAAGCCCCGTCTCCTCCTCGACCTCGCGGATCGCGCACTCCTCGTCGGTCTCGCCGGGCTCGCGCTTGCCCTTCGGGAACGTCCAATCGTCGTACTGCGGACGGTGCACGACCAGCACCTCGAGCCCGTTCTCGCCCCGGCGAACCGGGACCCCGCCCGACGCCCGCACCGCCCCGTTCTCCCATTCCGGCACGGACGGAGCGTATGCGTGCCGAAAGGGCGCGGCAGGCGCCGCCGTTTCGGTTAACGTGCCCGCCCGTGCGCCTCTCGCTCACGCCGAGGACGAGCGAGTTCTACGTCCTCTTCGCCCGGGCCGCCGAGAACGCGCTCGACGTGGCCCGCCTCGTCGACCGCCGCTTCCGTGAGCACCCGAACTCCGGCATCACGCAGGAGCAGGTCAAGGCGGCGGAGACGGCCGGCGACGGTGTCACGCACGATCTCATCACGCTCCTGAACACGCAGTACCTGACGCCGTTCGACCGGGACGACATCTACATGCTCGCGATCCAGATCGACGACGTCGTCGACGAGCTGGAGGAGGCGTCCGACCTGCTCGGCCTGTACGGGATCGAGCTTCCGACGAAGCACGCGGTGCAGCAAACCGCACTCCTCGTCTCGGCCTGCGAGCAGCTCTTGATCGCGTGCAACAACCTGAAGGGGTTCTCGGGGGTCCAGGACGCGCTCGTCGAGCTGAAGCGACTCGAGGACGAGGGCGATCGCGTCCTCCGCGACGGGCTCGCCGCGCTGTTCCGCGACGACGGGATCGACCCGCTGATGGTGATCCGCTGGAAGGACGTCTACGACCGGCTGGAGGAGGCGCTCGACAACTGCGAGACGGCCGCGAACACGATCGCCAACATCGTCGTCAAGAACGCATAGTGCGCTCTCAGGCAATGATATCCAGGTTCCTCGGGCGCGATGAGCGGCGCCATGCGTCGTCCTCGGTCGCTCCGATACCTTCGGGTATCGGAGCTCCCTGCGTCCTAGCCTGCCTTGCTCCTCGCGCCCGAGGAACGAGGCAGCATCACCTGAGAGCGCACTAGGCCGGCGATGGACCTGACGCTGTGGGCCGTCGTCGCGATCGCCCTCTTCTTCGACTTCACGAACGGGTTCCACGACACCGCGAACTCGATTGCGACGAGTGTCTCGACGCGCGCGCTCAGCCCGCGTGCCGCGGTCGCGAGCGCGGCTGTCCTCAACTTCATCGGTGCGTTCGTCTCCGTCGCGGTGGTGGCGACGATCGCGAAGGGCATCGTCGACCCGGACGTGATCACGCTCGACGTCGTGATGGCCGGTCTCGTCGGCGCGATCACGTGGAACCTCGTCACATGGTTCGTCGGCCTGCCCTCGAGCTCGAGCCACGCCCTGATCGGTGGGATGGTGGGCGCCGCGCTGTCGGCCGGCGGCGTGGACTCGGTGCAGTGGGAGGGGGTCAAAGACAAGGTGCTGATCCCGTCGCTCCTCGCGCCCTTCCTCGGGGTGGCATTCGCGTTCGCGATCATCCTCGCGATCACGTGGCTCGTCGCGCGAAGGCCGCCGTCAAAGGTGAACCGTGGGTTCCGCCACGCGCAACTCGTGTCGGGCGGCTTCGTCGCGTTCACGCACGGGACGAACGACGCCCAGAAGACGATGGGCGTGATCGCGCTGGCGCTCGTCGCGACCGGTCATCTCGACGCCGACTTCAGCCGGCCGCCCACGTGGGTGATCGCCTCGTCCGCGCTCGCGATGGCCGCCGGGACGTATGCGGGCGGCTGGCGGATCATCGCCACCCTGGGCCAGCGGATCGCGAAGATCGACCCGCCACAGGGTTTCGCCGCGCAAACCGCCTGCGCCTCGATCCTGTGGGCAACGGCGCATTTCGGGTACCCAGTCTCGACGACGCACACGATCTCTGGCTCGGTGCTCGGCGCCGGCACGATCCGCGGTTTCTCGGCCGTCCGCTGGGGCGTGGCGGGGAACATCCTCGTCGCCTGGCTGCTCACGATCCCCGCCGCGGCGCTCGTCGGCGCGTTGATGGAGCTCGTGACGCGGCTCCCGGGCGGCCACGTGATTGTCTTCGTGCTCGCGATCCTCATCGCCGCGACCGCATTTGCCGCGCGGCGCCGCGAGACGCGCCGCCTGATGCCGCGCGCCGTCACGACGCCTCAGCCCAGCCCGGCCTGATCCGGTCAGGAGAGGTCGATGCGGTCGTCGCGCAGGTGCGCCAGGCGCGAGTCTCGGTCCGCGTCGAGGAACGACTCCATCGTGGCGCGCATCGTGTCGCCCGCGTAAGCCCAGATCTCGGGATGGATCAGGAGATGGAGCCACTCGAGCTCGCCCGCCGCGAGCGCCGCGTGCGGACACTCGTCGCGCCGCCCCCGGTGGGTCCAGTGGTGATTCGAGTCCGACCGAAAATGCGGCGGGTCGTACCACGGCGCGCTCATCGCGTTCGTCGCGCCCTCGATCGGATCCATCAGGTACTCGGCGTCGGGGTTGTGCCAGGCGACGACCGGGTCGAACCGCTCGTCCAGGTCGACGTAGGGCCAGACGGCGTGATGCGCGATCCGCCCGCCGAGCTCGCGCAGCCGGTCGATCGCCCAGTCGCCCTCCTTCGAGGCGAGGTTGTAGAACGACGAACGGGTCATCAGGCACCAGGTCGACCACACGCCGGCCTCGGCCTCGACCTCCGCGACGCGTACCGCCGCGACGAGCGAGAGATCGACGTCGTGCCGGATGATCAGGTCACCCGCCTGGGGCGGCCGGTCGAACCCCGCCACTCGATATCCGCCGGCCTTCGCTGCCTCGAGGAGGTCGTGGTAGTGGTCGAGCGAGAAGCCGCACGGCGCCATCAGGCGGGCTCCACGTCGATCTCGGCCAGGAGGGATGCGGCGTCGGCCCGTTCGACGGCCTCGTCGCGCGTGTCGCCCGTGGCGATCACGTACCCGCGGCGGTCGGAGATGATCTGGACGGGGCGGATCGTCTCGCCGACCTCGGAGTAGATCTCCGCCGCGAGCACGCCCGGAGCGGCGAGCACGTCGTCCAGCGGCCCGACCCTCGTCACGCGACCGGCCGTCAGCGTCCCGGGATCGGCGGTGAGGAACCTGATCGCGACCGGCCGCTCGAATCGTGGCCGCACATGCTCCCGCGTCACCGGCTCGCCCAGCGCAAGGCGGAGCGCCACCTCGAGCAGGTCGATGCCGAACGCGTGGAGCAGGTGCTCGGCCATCATCCCCCCGATCCGGGCCGCGCACTCGACCACCGCGACCCCGCCCTCGGGTCGCGCGAGGATTTGCGGGAAGCCGATCCCGGTGCGGAGCCCGAGCGCCCGGACGGCCTCGTCCGCGATACGCTCCGCCTCCGCGAGCTGCGTCCTCTCCGGAGTCGGCGGGTAGACGTGGAGCCAGCTGACGCCGAAGCCGCGACCGGGTGGCCGCAGCCGGTCGCAGAGGATCGTCGACAGCACCTTGCCGTCCTGGACGACCACGATGCCGTTCATCTCCGTGCCCTCGACGAACTCCTCGAGCACCGCTTCGCCGCTGGGAGACGCCGCGACGGCGGCGACGACGCTTGCTGCGGCGTCGTCGGGCGATTCGATCCGCGCGAGGCCGACCTGGCCGGCGGAGTCGGCCGGCTTGAGCACGGCCGGGAATCCAACCTCGGCCGCCGCGTCCCGCGCCTCATCCGGCGTCCGCACGGTCGCGAAGCGCGGCTGCGGGATGCCGGCCTCTGCGAGCCGGCTCCGCATGGCGAGCTTGTTCGTCATCAGCCGCGCCGTCTCGACGCCGACCCCCGGCAGCCCGAGCGCCTCGGCGATCGCAGCCACCATCGGCACGGCGCGCTCGGCCTGCACCGTCAGCACTCCGTCGATCTCGAGGTCCGAGACGTTCTCGAGCACCGCCTCGGGGCTTCTGAAGTCGACGACCCGCGGGACGTCCGCCAGACGCAGGCCCGGCGCGTCGGGGTTGCGGTCGACGGCGACGACGCGATACCCGAGCTCGCGTCCTTTGCGGATGATCGCGCGCTGGTAACGGCCGGCGCCCACGACGAGCACGGTCTTCATCGCGCGGCAGGCTACCGCTCGGCCGCCGTGAATCGAATGGTCTAGGGCTGGGCCCGGCTGTGGGCGAACAGCTTCGCAAGGATGTTCATCACGAGCACCACGGCGATCAGGACGAGCGCTGCGGCCCACGCCGCGGCCTGCTCGCCGGGATCGGGAGAGTCCGAGAACACGAAGATCGTCACCGGAAGGGTCGGCAGCGCGTGCGTGACGTCGCCGGAGATCTGGTTTGCGGCGATCGACGAGGTGAAGAGCAGCGGCGCCGTCTCTCCCGCCACACGTGCGACCGAGAGCACCACGCCCGTCAGGATCCCCCCGAGCGCCGACGGCAGCACGATTCCCACGGTCGTCCTCCACTTCGTCACGCCGAGCGCGAGGCTCGCCTCGCGGAGGCTGCGCGGGATTACCTCGAGCACCTCCTGGGTAGCTGCGCTCGAGGAACGTCCAGGCGTACGTCGACGGCTCGAGCGCGGACCTGACACCGACCGAGTTCAGGCTCCTCTACACCCTCGCGCTCGAGGAGGGCCGGGTGCTCACGCGCGACGAGCTGCTGCAGCGTGTCTGGGGCCGCCGCGCGACCCATCGTGACCGCACGGTGGTCGTCTTCGTCCGCAAGCTGCGCGAGAAGGTCGACGCGCAAGCCCCGCGCCACACCTTCCTCCAGACCCGCTACGGCGTGGGGTACAAGCTGGAGGCCGAAGCGAGATGACGCGGTGCCCGGCGGTAGGTGTCCGACTTGAAGTCGGACACCTACCGCCTGACCGACGGCCCCAAGCCTTCGGATATACTTAGTCTCACGAATGATTCGTGAGACTACGCTTTCTGCACAGGAGATCGCCGAGGAGCTCCGACCCGTGATCCTGAGACTCGGTCGCCACCTGCGGCGCGAGACCGAGCAGCTCGGCGTCACGTCTCACCAGGCAACCCTCCTCTGGCTGGTGAAGACCCAGCCCGGGCTCTCCCTACGCGAGCTGGCGAATGCCGAGGGAATCTCCGCACCGTCGCTCTCGGCGCACGTGGACCGGCTCGAGTCCCTCGGTCTGATCCGCCGCGTCCGCTCGAGCGACGACCGCCGAAGGGTCGGTCTCGAGCTGACGCCCGAGGGGCGGACGACGGTGCGTCGCGTGCGTGCGCGCCGGACGACCTGGCTCGCCGACGGGCTCGGTCATCTCTCCGAGAACGACCGCGAGCGGGTCGAACGCGCGCTGCCGGCCCTCCGGTCGCTGCTGGAGACCTCCGAGTGACCGCGCTCGCGATCGCCCTTCGCGGCCGAACCTTCCGCTCACTCCGGCGCCACCGAAACTACCGGCTCTTCTTCACCGGCCAGTTGATCTCGGTCGCGGGGACGTGGATGCAGAACATCGCGCTCGCCTGGCTCGTGATCGAGCTGTCGAGCTCGCCACTCGCGGTCGGCGCGTTGGCTTTCTGCCGCTTCCTTCCGTTCTTCCTCTTCAGCCTCGTCGCGGGCGTCGTCGTCGACCGGCTCGACACCCGGCGGCTCCTGATCGCGACGCAGGCCACGGCGATGCTCGTGTCCGTGGTGCTTGCGGTCGTGACGCTGACCGGCGCCGCCACGCTACCGGTCGTCTATGCGCTCGCCGCGCTCGGCGGGCTAATCCTCGTCTTCGACTCGCCCGGACGGCAGAGCTTGACCTTCCAGATGGTCGGCCCACGAGAGCTGCCGAACGCCGTCGCGCTCAACTCCGGCCTCTTCAACGCCTCTCGCGTGATCGGTCCCGCGCTCGCGGGAATGACGATCGCCGTCGCAGGGGTCGGGTTCTGCTTCGTCGTCAACGCGATCAGCTTCCTCGCGGTGCTGGTCGCACTGAAGGAGATGCGCGTCGACGAGCTCACGCCGGTGGCCAGGAATCCGGACACGCGCGTGTTTGCGGGCATTCGCGAGGGGGTCGCGTGGTCGGCCAACTCGCCAATCGCCCTGACGGTCCTCGTCGTCGTGACGATCGTCTCGACGGTCGGGTTCAACTTCAACGTCCTCGTTCCCCTTCTCGCCTCGCAGACGCTCCACGTCGGCGCCGGGATGTTCGGCGTTCTCTCTGCGAGCTTCGGGCTCGGCGCGCTCGCCGGGGCGCTCGCCACGGCGACCCTTCGTAGCGCAAGCCCACGGACGTTCTCGGTCGGCGCCGCCGGCTTCAGCCTCGTGATGCTTGCGCTCGCGCCGGTCCACACGCCAGGGCTCGCGCTGGTGCTCCTGTTCGTTCTCGGCCTGACGTTCTCGCTCTTCACCGCAAGCGCAAACGCGCTCGTCCAGCTCGCCTCGCCCGACCATCTGCGTGGCCGGGTGGTCAGCCTCTACCTCTTCGCATTCGCCGGTCTCGCCCCCATCGGGGGGATCGTCGCCGGGTGGCTCGCAGACGTCGGCGGGACCGAGCTCGCCTTTGCAGTTGCGGGGATTTCCGGCCTCGCGGCGATCGCGTGGGCCTCTCGACGACTCTCCCACGCGTCCCTCGATTCGGCATCCGTCGAGGCCTGAGTCCCTCCAACGGGGGACGTGACGGCGCGCAATCGGCGTTCATCGACTACGGTTTGTGCCCGGCATCGCACGGACGTGAACCCGCCGCCGCCGCGGCATCCCGGACGTGCGATGCCTCTTTCCTGCCTGCGAGCGTCCATTCGGCTCACGCCGAACGGGCGCCGCAAACCCCCGGGCGCCCGGCTTCGCCGGCCGCGCGGGTACATCCCTGAAGTGGGCTGCCGGCTGCGCCGCCGCCCGAGACGTACCGCGCTTGGCGGCTGAGGGTCGCTGGCTAGGCTGGCGGGCGTGAGTGACACGCGTCAGCACTACGGGCTCACGCTGGGGATCCTCACGCTCGGGACGACCGCGTACGCGCTCCAGCAGACGATGGTCGTGCCGGCCCTGCCCGAGCTCCAGCGGGAGCTCGACGCGTCGACGACCTGGGTGACCTGGGTCCTCACCGGCTTCCTGCTCTCGGCCGCGGTGCTGACGCCGATCCTCGGCAAGCTGGGCGACCGCTTCGGGAAGGAGCGGCTGCTCGTCGCGTCGCTGATCGCGTTCCTTGTCGGGTGCGTCGCCTGTGCGCTCGCACCGAACATCTGGGCGCTGATCGCCGCGCGCATCCTGTCGGGCGCCGGCGGCGCGGTGTTCCCCCTCAGCTTCGGGATCATCCGCGACGAGTTCCCCGCCGACCGCGTGAAGGTCGGGATCGGCTTGCTCTCTGCGGTGTTCGGAGTCGGCGGCGGGCTCGGGCTGGTGCTCTCGGGCGTCATCGTCGACAACCTCAGCTGGCGCTGGATCTTCATCGTCGGCGCCGCCGCGGTCGCCGTCGCGATCGTGCTCGTGCATCGCTTCGTCCCCGAGTCGCCGGTGCGCTCGCAGTCGAGCATCGACGTCCCCGGCGCCATCCTGTTCTCCACGATGCTCATCTCGCTGCTGCTCGCGCTCTCCGAGGGCGAGGGCTGGGGCTGGACATCTTCCGCGGTGCTCGGCCTGTTCGCGTTGTCGCTCGTAGCCGGCGTTGTCTGGGTGCTCTACGAGCTTCGGGTCGACGAGCCGCTGATCGACATGCGCGTGCTCGCCGACCGGCCGGTGCTGCTCACCAACACCACCGCGCTGATCTCGGGCTTTGCGATGTTCGCCTCGTTCGTCCTCGTCCCGGGCTTCGTCCAGGCGCCGGGCGACCTTCCCGACGCGATCGCCTCGCACCTCGGATACGGGTTCGGCGCGAGCGCGACGACGACGGGCCTCTACCTCCTTCCGGGCTCGCTGCTGATGCTCTTCGCCGGGCCGCTCGCGGGAATCCTCGGGCGCCGGGTCGGCTCGAAGTGGCCACTCGCGATCGGGATGGCCCTGGTGATGCTCGGCGCGGGCGCGCTGGCCGCATTCCATGACGAGCCATGGCAGATCGTCGTCTCGATGGCCTGCCTCAGCGTCGGCGTGGGATTCTCGTTCGCCGCGATGGCAGCTCTGATCACCGAGGCGGTCGAGCCGACCGAAACGGGCGTCGCCACCGGGATCAACACGGTGATGCGCACGGTCGGCGGCGTGATGGGGGCGCAGATCGGGGCAGCGATCCTCTCGACGGAGACGCTTGCCGGCACGACGGTGCCGACGGAGGGCGCCTACGTCAGCGCGTTCGTGCTCGCCGCCGTTGCCGCGGGGTTTGCCGCCGTGATCGCGGTGTTCGTCACGCCGACCCGGATCCGCCGGCGGCGGGTCGCTGTCGCCGTGGAGGGCGCCTAGCGCGCACATGCCCTCCGGGCGCCGGCGTAGCCGGCAGCCCGCTTTCGGGGTGTGCCCTTGCCCGGCGAAGCCGGGCAAGGGAGTTTGCGGCGTCCGTTCCGCGCGAGCGGAACGGACGCTCGCAGGCTAAGAGATCGTCCAGGTGTCGGAGCCGTGCAGGAGCGCGGCGAGGTCGCCCGTGCCACGCTGCTCGACCGTCGTCCGCACCTGCTCGTGCACCAGGTCCTCGTAGACCGGTCGGTTGACCGAGCGGAACACCCCGAGTGGGACGGCGCCGGACGACTCCCACGTGAGCCGCGCGAGCGCGAACGCGAGGCCGGGGTCGTCGCGAAGCGGGTCGTGGCGGAGGAGCCCGCCGGCAGCGGCGTCCACGATCTCGAGCGTCCCGTCCGAGCGCATCCGGACACCCCTGTCGCCCCAGCGGACCTCCTCGCCGGCGCGGAGATACAGCCGGTTCTCCTTGTCGTCACGGACGACGTCGAACGCGCCGTCGTTGTAGATGTTGCAGTTCTGGAGGATCTCGACGAACGCTGCACCCCGGTGTTGTGCGGCTGCGCGGAGCACTTCGAGCGAGCCCTGCTTGTCGGTGTCGATCGCGCGCGCGACGAAGGTCGCCTCGGCGCCGATCGCGATCGAGAGCGGGTTGAACGGCTGATCGACCGAGCCGAGCGGCGTCGATTTCGTCACCTTCCCGAGCTCGGACGTCGGCGAGTACTGGCCCTTCGTGAGGCCGTAGATGCGGTTGTTGAAGAGCAGGATGGTGATGTCGACGTTGCGACGGAGAGCGTGGATCAGATGGTTGCCGCCGATCGAGAGCGCGTCGCCGTCCCCCGTGACGACCCAGACCGACAAGTCGGGGCGCGCCGTCGCGAGACCCGTCGCGATCGCGGGCGCGCGGCCGTGGATCGAGTGCATCCCGTACGTCTCCATGTAGTACGGGAAGCGCGCGGCGCAGCCGATTCCCGAGACGAAGACGAGGTTCTCCTTCGGGACGCCGAGCTCCGGGAGGAACGACTGGACGCCCGCGAGGATCGCGTAGTCCCCGCAGCCGGGGCACCAGCGCACCTCCTGGTCGGACTTGAAGTCCTTCGCCGTCAGCTGGACGAGGCCGTTGCCTGTCATCGTTCGTTCCCTCGCTTGAAGTTCCCGGTTGCACGCGCGAGCAGGAGCTGGCGGGCGTCCTCGTCGGGCGCGCTCACGAGCCGGTCGGCGAGGCGGCGGCCCGGCGCGCCCGCGAGGGTGACGACCGTCCGGCCCTCCCAGGTGACCAGCACGCGCTCGTCCTTCGTCACGGTGGCGCCGAAGCTCACGTTGCCTCCGCAGTGTCCGACTTAAGTCGGACACAGATCGCGTCCTCCAGCTCGGCGGCGGAGAGCGGCCGCCCACGGACGCGGCTGTACGAGACCGCGTCGACGAGGAACTCTGCGCGGAGCAGCATCGCGAGCTGGCCGAGGTTCATCTCCGGGACGAGGATCCTCGGGTAGCGGCGCAGCACGTCGCCCGTGTTGCTCGGGAAAGGGTTCACGTGGTGCAGGTGCGCACGGGCGACGCGGACGCCGCGCTTTCGCACTCTGCGAGCCGCGGCGGCGATCGGGCCGTAGGTCGAGCCCCAGCCGATCACGAGGAGCTCCGCGTCACCGTCGGGGTCGTCGACGTCCAGCTCCGGGATGTCGGCCGCGATGCCGGCGACCTTCTGGGCGCGAAGGCGGACCATGTGGTCGTGGTTGTCGGGGTCGTAGGAGATGGCGCCGGTCACGTCCGCCTTTTCGAGACCGCCGATCCTGTGCTCCAGGCCCGGCGTGCCGGGAATCGCCCACGGTCGCGCAAGCGTCTCCGGATCGCGCTTGAACGCCTCGAACGGCTCGTCGCCCGCGTCGGCGAACGGGACGGAGATGTCGGGAAGCTCGTCGATCTGCGGGATCAGCCACGGCTCTGACCCGTTCGCGAGGTATGCGTCCGAGAGGAGGTAGACGGGAGTGCGGTACTTCAGCGCGATGCGGACCGCCTCGATCGCGGCGTCGAAGCACTGGGAGGGGCTCGACGCGGCGACGACGGGCACGGGGCTCTCGCCGTTCCGCCCGTAGAGCACCATCAGCAGGTCGGCCTGCTCGGGCTTCGTCGGCATCCCGGTCGACGGGCCGGCGCGCTGGATGTCGAGGATCACGAGCGGCAGCTCGAGCGCGATCGCGAGGCCGACGGTCTCGGCCTTGAGGACGACCCCGGGGCCGGCCGAGGCTGTGACGCCGAGCGACCCACCGAACGACGCGCCCACCGCCGCGCCCACGGCGGCGATCTCGTCCTCTGCCTGGAACGTGACGATGCCGAAGTCCTTCCGCCCGGCCAGCTCCTCGAGGATCGAGGAGGCCGGCGTGATCGGGTAGGCGCCGAGGAAGAGGGGCAGGCCGGAGAGCTGGGAGGCGGCGATCAGGCCGTAGGCGAGCGCGCTGTTTCCCGTGATCTGGCGGTACGTGCCCGGCGCAAGCGGCGCCGGTGCGACCTCGTACGAGACCGCGAAGTCCTCCGAGGTCTCGCCGTAGTTCCAGCCCGCGCGGAACGCCTTCGTGTTGGCCTCCACGATCTCGAGGCGCTTCGCGAACTTCTGCTCGATGAACGCCAGCGTGCCCTCGACCGGCCGGTGGTAGAGCCAGGACATCAGACCGAGCGCGAAGAAGTTCTTCGAGCGCTCCGCCTCGCGCGAGGTGATCCCCTCGATCCCCTTGAGCGCGCCGACCGTCATCGAGGTGAGGGCGACATCGTGCACGTGGTAGTCCACAAGCGACCCGTCCATCAGGGGGCTCTCGGCGTAGCCGGCCTTCTGGAGCGTCCGGTCGCCGAACGCGTCCGTGTTGACGATGATCGTCGCGCCTTTCGGAAGGTCGGCGAGGTTCGTCCGGAGCGCCGCGGGGTTCATCGCGACGAGCACGTCGGGACGGTCGCCTGCCGTGAGGATGTCGTGATCCGCGAAGTGGACCTGGAAGCCCGAGACGCCCGGGAGCGAGCCCGCCGGCGCACGGATCTCCGCCGGGAAGTCTGGGAACGTCGCGAGGTCGTTGCCGAGCGTCGCGGTCTCGCTCGTGAAGCGGTCGCCCGTGAGTTGCATCCCGTCTCCCGAGTCGCCCGCGAAGCGGATGATCACGCGCTCGAGCTGCTCGACCCTCTTTGTCGCCACGCTCCTCAGCCTAGCGCGGCCCACCCGACGGACTTCGCTCCGGCCCGGGTGGCGCGAAATGCGAAAACGGTGTCAGACACCGTTTTCTGTCAAGGGGAAAGCGTGCCAATTCAGTGCCAATCTCTGCACAGGCTGCACGTCCGATGGCCGCAAGGCTCCGGCCCCCAGTCCTGGCGCAGGCGCCACGTCTGCAACAGACGTCTTGACAGACAACGGTGTCTGACACCGTTGTTCACACCGGGCGGCGCACGACGCGGAGCCCCCACGCCCGGCCCGAGCTGAACAGCTCGTCGGGGTCGACTTCGCCCTCCCAGCCGAGAAAGTGCCTCTCGGGGTCGTCGGGCGTGCAGCCCTCCACGGCGAGGCGGGTCTCGGGCGGACGGCTGACGGCTCCGCCGGCCGCGACTTCCTCGCGACGACGCTCGGCCTCCTCGGCCGCAGGCCCCTCTGCGTAGCCCTTGGACATGTGCCCAGTGTGACGCCAGCGCGGTGTCTCATGTCGTTCTATCCAGCGTTCGCCGCGCCCAGGGCCGCAGTGCGAAAGCGGGCCAGTCGCGAGACTCGCGGCAGTTGCGACCGCGACCGCGGGCGCCTTCAGGGATCTGCCCCGCCGCAGGCGGGGATCAGCGGCAGGAATCCGCGCGGGCGGATTCCTGCTTCGCGAGCAAGCCTACGTGCCGTACCGCTCGACGGCCTTCTGGAATGCGCGGAAGCTCGCCTTGCGCTTCCCCGTCACCGTCGTCAGGCCGGACTGCCAGCCCCCGAGGCGCTGCTCGTCGCGGAGAAGAAACCAGAGGAAGACGTCGACGCGCGGGTTCTTCCGC
>DASSBV010000025.1:0-9174 GCA_035698545.1 Gaiella sp.
GTCCCGTGGAACGCCATGTCGACGCCGGTCGAGCCGATCACCTGCTCGCCGGAGACCCGCTCGGGCTCTCCCGCGAGGACGCGAATCGCGCTGACGCAGTAGCACCCGACGTCCATCAGCGCGCCGCCGTCGAGCTCGGGGAGGGCGCGGACGTTCGTGAGGTCGTCGAGCGGGAACGTGAAGGTCGTCTTCACGGCCTGGAGCCGGCCGATCGCGCCGCCGACGACGAGGTCGCGCACGACGGCGGTCTGGGGATGGTGGCGGTACATGAACGCCTCCATCAACACGAGCCCCGCGGCGTCGGCGGCATCGAATGCAGATTCGGCCTCTGCGGCGTGACGCGTGAAGGGCTTCTCGACGAGCACGTGCTTGCCCGCGGCGAGGGCGTGGAGCGTCCACTCGTGGTGCATCCCGTTCGGGAGCCCGATGTAGACCGCGTCGATCCCCTCGTCGGCGAGCAGCTCCTCGTACGAGCCGTGAGCCCGCTCGATGCCGTGCGCGACGGCGTAGGCCTGCGCCTTCGCGGCATCCCTGCTCCCGACCGCAACGACCTGGACGCGGTCGGTCTCGCTCGCCCCGCCCAGGGTCTGCGCGTTGATGTTCGCGGTCGAGAGGAGGCCGAGGCGGACCGGATCCATGCCCGGGATTCCTACCACGACGCCCGTGTACGCTCGCCGCGATGGAGGTGACGCGAATCGCCGACGGGCTCTGGCGCTGGAGCACGTACTACGGCGAGTGGCGCGACGAGGTCGGCTCGGTGTATGTCGAGGCAGACGACGCGATCGCCCTCGTCGACCCCCTCGTCCCGGAGGAGCCCGACGAGGCCGAGCGGTTCTGGCGCGCTCTCGACCGGGACGTGGAGCGCGCCGGAACGCCGGTCCACGTCCTCGTCACGGTGTTCTGGCATGTCCGGAGCGCGGCCGCCGTGGTCCGTCGCTACCGCGGTCGACTCCACGCGTCCTCACGCGCACGGGCGCCGATCGAGCGCAGGGCGGGCGTGCGGAGCGACGTCTTTCGCCCGGGCGACCCGCTGCCGGCCGGCCTCGAAGCGCTCCCGAGCGGACGCGCGACAGAGGTCGTCTTCTGGGTTCCAGCGCATGGAGCTCTCGTCCCCGGCGACGTGCTCCTCGGCGACGCGGACGGCGGCGTGCGGTTCTGCCCCGAGTCGTGGCTGCCGACGGGCGTGGGGCACGCGGAGCTCCGAGCCGCGCTGGCGCCGCTCCTCGAGCTGCCGGTCGCGCGAGTGCTCGTCTCGCACGGGGCCCCGGTGCTCGAGGACGGGCACGCTGCGCTTGCACGGGCGCTCGCAGCGTGATCGCCGACGCCCACGTCGACCTCCTCATGGAGGTCGCCTACCGCGAGCGCCGGCTCGGCGAGACGGGCGTCTTCGCCTCGACGTGGCTCCCGCTTCTCGAGCAGGGCGGTGTCGGGCTGCAGATCTGCCCGATCTACGTCGACGTCGTCGTGCAGCCCGAGGGCGCGCTCCGGGAGGCACTCTCGCTCGCCGCGTCCTTCCATCGAGCGCTGCGCGAGTGCGACGACCGCGTCGTCCAGGTGACGACCCCGGCGGATCTCGACACCGTCGAGGCCGGAGAGCGCATCGGGCTGATGCTCTCGCTCGAAGGCGTCGAGTGCTTCGGCGTCGAGACCTGGCCCGCCGACGTCTTCCACGCCCTCGGCGTTCGCATGGCGGGGCTCACGTGGAACCGGCGGAACGCCTTCGCGGACGGCGCGGCGGAGGAGGGCGGCGGGCTCTCTCGGCTCGGGCGGGAGCTCGTCGATCGGCTCGTCTCGCTCGGGGTGATCCTCGACCTCGCCCATGCGTCGCGCGGGACGTTCGCCGAGGTCCTCGAGCGCGTGGCGGGTGCCCCGGTGCTGTGCACGCACGGCGGGTGCCGCGGCGTCTTCGACTGGCCGCGCAACCTCGACGACGACCAGCTGCGCGCTCTCGCGGAGGCGGGCGGGCTTTTCGGCCTCATGCTTCACCCCATCGCGATCGGGCCGGAGCGGCGGACGCTCGACGGGGTCGTCGACCATCTGGAGCACGCCGTCTCGGTGATGGGGCTCGAGCGGGTCTGCCTCGGTGGAGACTTCACGCGCCGCCTGTGGGAGGCGATCCCACCGCCGCCCGAGCCGAAGGACGGCCTCGCCCCGCCCGGGATCACGCCCGGGCTCGGGATCGAGGGGCTCACGGGGCCCGAGCAGTACCCGGCCCTCGTCGAGCGGCTCGAGGGGCGTGGGTGGGGCGCCGAGGAGGTCGCCGCCGTGACGGCCGGCAACCTCCTCCGCTTCCTGCGCGCGTCGCTCTGAGCCCGTCCACAGCGGCCTTTCGAGGGCCGTGCCAGGCACGGGGACAGGTTCGAACGGGACATGACCGTTCTGGTCGGGCCTTCGGCCGTTCGGAGCGGTCTGGCGACGAAAAACCTCGCAATGTGCGGCTACTGGCGGAGGCTAGGAGCCCGCTGCCGGGCGAAGAGGGTGCCAGGCACGAAGCCACGTCCGTCCCGGACATGCCCGTCTGCTCGGCCGGGCAAGCCGGCCGAGCAGACGGACGAGAGAGCGGTGTGCGCGACGCATCAGACGCCGAGCGCGGTCGGTGCCTTCGGGGCCTGGGGCTCGTACGTCGGCGAGTAGCCGAGCACGCGGCCGAGCGGTGCGCCGAGGGCGAGACCGACCCGCTGGAGCCATGCGGGCGGGAACGGCAGACGGACATCGCCGAAGTGGTGCTTTGCGATCACGGCGAGACGGAACGGGTTGGGCATGCCCTTCTTCGAGACCTTGCCGTCCTCGGCGAGCGAGAACATCGTCTCGATCAGCTGCTCGAAACCGAGCGCCGGCGTGACCTCGCAGACGAAGTGGGCCGTCTCGTCGCCGACGTTGCGGAAGCGGTGCGGCGTTCCCGCCGGGACGAGCACGCGGTCCCCGGGCTTCGCGACGAGCGTCCGCTTGCCGAGCCGGAACTCGAGCTCGCCGGCGAGGACCTCGAAGCGCTCCTCCTGCGCCGGATGCACGTGGGCGGCGGCGACTGCGCCGTTCGGCTCGACGAACGTCTCGACGACGACGCGTTCGCCGTTCGTGTCGGCCGACGTCGTGCGGAACACGAGCGTCTCGCCGGTGACGCGGTTGGTGATGGACTGGCCGGTGGTGATCATCTCTGCTCCTTGGTGGGCGGTGAACTGGACTCGCGCACCATCGGCCAGACCGCTTAGGATCGACTCAAGTCACGCTTAAGGGAGGCTTTCGGGGTCATGGAGTTCCGGGTGCTCGGGCCCCTCGAGGTGCTCGGGGACAGCGGCGAGGCCCTGCCGCTCGGGGGAAAGAGGCCACGGGCGCTGCTCGCGCTGCTGCTGCTGCACCCGAACGAGGCTGTCTCGACCGAGCGACTCATCGACGCCGTGTGGGGCGAGGATCCCCCCGCAAGCGTCCGCGGAGCGCTCCAGGTGCACGTGCACGCGCTGCGAAAGACGCTCGGCGCCGACCGGATCGTGACCCGCGCGCCCGGGTACCTCGTCCGCGTCGAGGCGGGTGAGCTCGACGCCGATCGCTTCGACCGGCTCGTCGCCGAGGACAGCTTCACCGAAGCGCTCGGGCTCTGGCGGGGGCACGCGCTCGCGGACGTCGCGGCCGAGCCGTTCGCGCAGGCAGATGCCGCCCGGCTCGACGAGGCGCGGCTCGCGGCGATCGAGGCCAAGCTCGCCGGCTCGCTGGAGGCCGGCGGGCACGAGGCAGTGGTTGGGGAGCTCGAGGCGCTCGTCGTCGCCCATCCCCATCGCGAACGGCTCCGGGCGCAGCAGATGCTCGCGCTGTACCGCTCCGGGCGCCAGGCGGATGCGCTCGCGGCATACCGCGACGCGCGAGAGGCGCTCGACGAGATCGGACTCGAGCCCTCGGCGGAGCTGCGCGCACTCGAGCAGCGAATCCTCCGGCAAGATCCCGACCTCGACGTCGCGCCCGTCGTCGAGGACGACCAGCGCGGCCACACGCTGCCCCCGGCGAGGACGCCGCTGATCGGGCGCGAGCTCGAGGTCGCCGCGTTACGCGCGCTCCTGGGCCGTCCCGACACGCGGCTAGTGACGCTCACGGGGCCGGGCGGGACGGGCAAGACGCGCCTCGCAATCGAGGCCGCCGACGGGCTGGGCCCCGCCGTCTTCGTCGACCTGTCGGCCGTCGTCGATCCTCGGCTCGTCCTGCCCACGGTGGCACGGTCGCTCGGCGCGGGCGAGACGCCGGGCGAGAACGACCTCGAGACCGTCGTCTCCGCAATCGGCGACGAGCCGATGCTGCTCGTGCTCGACAACTTCGAGCAGGTGCTGGACGCTGCGACGGACGTCGCCGCGCTCCTCTCCGCAGCTCCGGCCCTCAGCGTGCTCGTGACCAGCCGCGCACCGCTCCACATCGGAGCGGAGCACGTCTATGCCGTGCCACCACTGGCCGTCCCGGCGCTCGGCGACGACACCGCCGAGTCGATCGAGCGCGTCGGCGCGGTGCGGCTGTACGCGGAGCGGGCGCGCGCCGCGTTCGGGGCCTTCGAGCTCACCGACGTGAACGCCGGCGCGGTCGCGCGGATCTGCCGCGCGCTCGACGGCCTCCCACTCGCCGTCGAGCTCGCTGCGGCACGCGTCCGTACGCTCGGCCCCGAGGGGACAGCCGATCGCCTCGGCGAACGCCTCTCGCTGCTCTCACGGGGCGCGCGAGACCTGCCCGAGCGGCAGCGCTCGCTCCGCGCGACGCTCGACTGGAGCGTCCAGCTCCTGGACGAGGAGCCCCGCCGTCTCCTCGCCGTGCTCGGGGCGTTCAGCGGCGGCGCGCCGCTCGCGGGTCTCGAAGCCGTCGCCGGCGAGATCGACGTCGCCGACGCCCTGGAAGACCTTCTCGACGCGGCGCTCGTCAGCCGCCTCGCGACGTCGGAGTCGTCGCGGTTCGGGATGCTCGAGACCGTGCGCGAGTACGCGGCCGAGCTCCTCGCCGCCTCGGGCGAGGAGCGCGAGATCCGCGACCGCCACCTCGACTGGCTGCTGGCGTTCGTCGAGGGAGAGGGCCTCTACTGGCAACGCCTCATGGACGCCGCCTGGCTCGGCTCCGTGGAGCTCGAGCACGACAACATCCGCGCGGCGTTCGCACATGCCGAGGCGATCGGCGATCCGGAGCGAGAGCTGCGCCTCGCGACCGCGATGCGGTACTTCTGGCGTGTCCGCGGCTACGTCGAGGAGGGGCAGCGTCGTCTCGAGCGTTGCGTCGAGCTCGCGCCGGCTGTGGACGACGAGCTCCACGCGCGGGCGCTCGGAGAAGCCGGCGTGATGGCTTTCACGGCGAACGACCATGAGCGGTCCCGCGCGCTGTGGCTCGAGGCTCTGCCGCTCTTCGAGAAGGTCGGCAGCCCGCGGGAGGTCGCCCGGGCGACCATGGAGATCGGCGCGAACTGGCACGCCGAGGACGACCTGCCGCGCGCGCTCGAGTACTACGAGACGTCGCGGATGCTCCTCGCCGAGGTGGACGACCCGAACGCGATGGGGGTGGTGCTCGCCAACCTCGGCTCGGTCTACGAGGGCCTCGGCGACATCGACGGCGCGATCCAGGCGACGACCGAGGCGCTCGAGGTCGCGAAGACGATCGACGACGAGGACGGGATCGCGATCTCGAGCCTCAACCTGGCGACGTTCGACCTCGCTCGCGGCGACATCGCCGCAGCCGCCGAGCACGCGCTCACGGCGATCGAGAGGGCTCAGCGGCTTTCCTACCGCGAGGTCCTCGCCTACGCGCTCGGGATCGCCGCACAGGTGGGGCTGAAAACGGGGCGCGCGGACGACGCCGGGGTCCTCGGCGGCGCGTTCCTCGAGCTCTTCGCCTCGATCGGGACGGAGCCGCAGCGCGCCGAGGCGCAGCGTCACGCCGACATGCTGGAGGGGGTCTCACGCGTCACCGATGTCGACGCCGCCGTGGCGCGCGGGCATGCGCTGACGCTCGAGGCGGCGACCGACCTCGCGCGCGAGGTCCTGTCGGCCGCCCTCACCTGAGGCTCAGGCCCGCAAGGCCGGATACAGCTCCCGGTAGCACGGCAGAAGCGCCGCGTACTCGTCGCGCCAGGCGGGATCGGGCTCGACGACCCGCGAGACGCGGACGCACCGCTCGACGGCGTCCTGCACGTCGTCGAACACACCACCCGCGACGCCGCCGAGCAACGCCGCCCCGAAGGCGGAGCCCTCCTCGGACGCCGTCACTTCGAGAGGAAGGTCCAGCACCGACGCGACGATCTCGCGCCACAGACCGCTTCGCGCGCCCCCGCCGGAGACCCGCCCGGTCTCGGCGTCGACACCGAGAGCCCGGAGCAGGTCGAGGCAGTCACGCAGGCCGAAGGCAACCCCCTCGAGCACGGCACGCACCAGCGCACCACGGTCGTGCCGCAGCTCGAGGCCGACGAAGGCGCCGCGCGCGTCGGGGTCCGCGTGTGGGGTTCGCTCCCCGGCGAGGTACGGGAGGAAGACGAGGCCATGCGCGCCAGGCTCCCAACCCGCGGCCTCGGCTAGGAGGTCCACGAACGGCGCGTCGGGCGCCAGCCGCTCGTGGAACCACTGGAGCGAGCCCGCCGCCGCGAGCATCACGCCCATCGCCTGCCACGCGCCCGGCACGGCGTGGCAGAAGGCGTGCACACGGCCGACCGGATCGTGGGCGTACGCCGGAAGCGGTGCGAGCACCACCCCGGACGTGCCGAGCACGACGGAGAGCACGCCCGGCCGGTCCGCTCCGACTCCGACCGCCGCGGCCGGCTGATCGCCGGCGCCCGCCGCGACAGGGGTCCCTCGTAACGGTCTGCGACTTGCGACGACCTCGCCTGCCCGCTCCGGCGACTCGAGCACGGGTGGGAGCCACGCCGAGGGGAGGTCGAGCGCCTCGAGCACGTCCTCGCTCCAGGCACGGCGGCCCACGTCGAGCAGCAGCGTGCCCGACGCATCCGAGGCGTCGATCGCCCACTCACCGGTCAGGCGGAGGCGCACGTAGTCCTTGGGGAGCAGCACGCGCGCGATCCGGGCGTACGCGTCGGGCTCGTGGCCCCGCAGCCAGAGGAGCTTCGGCGCGGTGAACCCCGTCAGCGCACGGTTTCCCGTCAGCTCGACGAGCCGCTCGAGGCCGATCCGAGACTCGATCTCGGCGCACTCGGCCGCCGTCCGCTGGTCGTTCCAGAGGATCGCCGGCCGGATCACCCGATCCTCCTTGTCGAGCGCGACGAGACCGTGCATCTGGCCGGAGAGCCCAATCCCGGCGACCTCGCGGCCGGTCGCCACCTCGGCCAGCGCCGCCTCGGCGGCCTGCCACCAGTCCTCGGGATCTTGCTCCGCCCAGCCCGCGTGCGGGGTCGAGAGCGGATAGCCGTATGCCGCGCTCGCGAGCACCTCGCCCTCGGGCGAGAGCGCGATCGCCTTGACGCCGGTGGTACCTACATCCAAGCCGACGAGGGCGGTCACGCTCCGAGAGCGGCGTAGACGAGCTCGTAGGCGCGGATCGCGTCCTTGCGCGACTGCGCCTCGCGGAGCGCCGCGTCGTCGATCCGCCCCGACACGTCCCAGATGAAGCGCCACTGCTCGACGCTCCGGGCCACTGCGGCGACCGCGTCCTCGGTGTACGGATAGAGGTCGAAGCCGAGCCGTTCGCCCTGCTCGCCGTAGCCCGCGCGGCGGAGCTCGACCGCCAGCTCGAGCGTCTCCATGAACGCGGTCGTCCCGACCATGTTGTCGTCGTCGAACGTGCCCCAGCCGGAGTTGGCGTGCTGATGGCCGAGCAGCCCTTCGGCGGCGAGGAGCGCTGCGTACTCGCCCAGGCTCTCGCCGTTCATCAGCAGGTGCTGCCAGTCCATGTTCACCTGGACGTTCGTGATCCCGCGGGTGCGGAGCGTGTGAATCACGTGGAGCGTCATCCCGATGTTCCGCATCAGGATCTTCATCGCGGGCTCGGAGTTCTTGTGCTCGAGGAAGAGCTTGACGCCCCTCGCCGCGCACGTCTCCGCAGCTTCCTGGAGACCCTCGATCAGCCAGGCCCACGACTCGGCGTAGGGCGTCTGAAAGGGGTAGTTGTAGCCCTCGATCCCCGGCCAGCAGACCATGTTCGCGCCCAGGTCGCCGGCGAGCTCCGCCGTCTCGCGGGTCAGCCGCCGCGCCTCCGCGCGCACGGCGGGATCGGGCGAGACGAGGCCGCCCCGACCGAAGCGCGAGTCGAGATGGAGGCCGGTGCAGATCGTGTAGATCCCGTGACCGTCGAGCGCGTCGCGCACCTCGTCGAGGTTCTCGTGCGAGAGCTCGCCGGGGTAGTGGAACTCGTAGTCGTCGATCAGGTCGCCGAGGCCAGCTACGGCTCGTCGCACCCGCTGCGCGGTCGTCTCTCCGGCATGGTCGGGCTGGTAGCCGCCCGGGACGAAGCGCGTGACCATCGGCCCGAGAGCCCAGATCCCGAGGCTGGTGCGCACTAGCGTCCGGCTCGCTGGAGCCTGCGGCGGAGCACCGTGTCGAGCGTGACCGCGAAGAGCAGGATCGCGCCGGTCACCATGTACTTGATCGCGGAGCTCCAGCCTGCGAGGTCGATCCCATTCGCGAGCGTCGCGATGACGAGGGAGCCCATCAGGGCACTGATCACGCGCCCGCGCCCGCCGAACAGGCTCGTGCCGCCGATCACGGCCGCCGCGATCGCGTCGAGCAGGATCGTCCCACCGCCCGCGTTGAGGTCGACGGAGTTCAGCCGGGAGGCGAAGATCACGCCGCCGAGGCCCGCCATCGCCCCGGAGATCATGAACACGATCAACCGGATGTTCCGCACGTTGATGCCCGCGCGCCGTGCCGCCTCGGCGTTCCCACCGACGGCGTACACGTGACGGCCGAAGGTCGTGCGCTCCGCGATCCAGGTGAAGAGCACGAGCAGGACGATCACGAGGAGGAACGCGACGGGGAACCCGCGCTCTTCGTTCGCCCAGTAGACGACGCCGAACGCGATCGCCGCGAGGCCGAGAATCTTCGCTGCGACGAGCACGAGATTGTCCGTGTAGATCCCATGGCGTCGTCGACTGAACACGCCGGCCAACGTGGCCAGGAGGAACAGGCCGCTCGCGATGGCGGCGATCACGTAACCGGCGGTGTCGGAGAAGAAGTAGTTCGCGACGTTGTTGATCAGCGAGTCGTCGATCACGATCAC
>DASSBV010000026.1:0-3543 GCA_035698545.1 Gaiella sp.
CTCGCGTGATCAGCCGCGAGGACGGGACCAGATCTCCTCGAGTCGCCGGCGAGCCTCGTCGGCGGTGAGGCTGCGGAGGTCGGCCTCGTTCACCCCTGCCCGCAGGAGGCCCGCCACCACCCAGCCGGGAATCGACGGCCCAGTCGGCGGGAGGGGCGAGGCGCCGCCTCGATCAACTGGACGACGCTCGCCGAGCGCTTGCCAGAACGCGTCCTCGCTCTCGAGGCCGAGCTGCTGATGCCAGATTCGCCGCCATAGACCGGGATCGCCGATCTCGCCGGGTCCGTGAGAGACCTTCGTCCGCAGGATCGTCCCGTCGGGCAGCAGCTTGCGATACCGGCGGTGATCTCCTGTCCCGCCCCGGACGCGCGGAAGCTCCTCCCACCCGTCGAGCTCGCAGAACCGACGCAGGTCGTCGTGACTAGGCGGCGGCAACCGGCTCTGGCACGTCCTCGGGCGTCGCGAACAGCGCGCCGACGAGGTCGCCGGCGGCGTTCGCGACGTACGCCTTGAGGATCCACGGGAAGTGAGCCGCGCGATTGGGAGACCGGAGGTACAGCCGCGCGTCGGCGAGGAACTCCTCGACGTACGCGTTTACCTCGTCGACCAGATCCCTCTGGGCATCCTCGAAGGTCGCGCCGCGCCCGTACAACTGCAGCTCCGGAAGCCAGACGCTCACCACGTCGGGCTCGAAGAACACCTCCGTCGTGAACGCGTACGGGTCGAGCAGCAGCATCACCTCGTCGAAGCCGATCAGAAGGCCGCGCTCGTCGCCACCGCGCTCGATCGGCACCGGCCATCGATCCTCGACGGCCTGGCTGAAGACGTCAGCCCAGCGCTTGCGCGCATCGGTCACGCTGATCGAGCTCACGTACGGAGTGTACGTTGCGTACGCCAGCCGGTCAAACCCGTTGCCGAGGGCGGCTCACCGCCGGACGTGCCCCACGTCGATACCGCTCGCCTCCCTCAACCCCCGCGCGCACCGGCCTCGAGCGACGACCACACGTGTCCGGCGTGATCGACGTAGACGACCTTGTCTCCGGTGTCGATCTCCCACAGCGGATAGAGCGGTGAGCGCGACGCGGGAGAGGATCGCCAGACCAGCTCCGCTCGCAGAGCCGACGACGCGCCCGTGCGCTCGATCGCAGTCTCGCGATCGAGCAGCAGGTGTGGGTCCGCGCCGGGGAGTGTCGCCCATTGCGTCACCTCTCCACTCGAGGCATCCACCGCGGCGATGCCGAGCGCCGCGCTTGGTTCGCCGATGACGACGAGGTAGTACGCCCCTCCAGGCGGGTCCAACCGTGAGACGAGCGACGCGCGCGCGGGCGTCGTATCGCTCAGCTCGAGCCGCTCGAGCGCGCGGGCGATTGCCTCGGCCTCCCCTACGTCGGGCGACATCCGCGCCAGCGTAACCCCGCCGGGCGCGAGGTCAGATGCCCGGATTGTGGAGGTGGAGGGTCGCGTAGATCCGTGCGTCGAGGCGGACGTAGATCCGATGGCTCCCGACCGTGACCATGTGGAACGGGAGGAACGGCGACAACGACTCCCGGCACGGACGCCAGACGAGGGTCGGGTACAGGCAGTAGGCCTCCCGTCGCACTGTGAGCCGTCCGGCGCGGTCGCCGAGGTCGATCGGCCGCTCGAGCGTCTCTCTGAGCACGGTCTTGGTATCCAGAGCGGTCAGGATGCTGGAGCCGCCGCGCGGCAACGCGATCGCCTGCTGGTAGTCACCGAAGCGCGCGTCCACGGCCACGGCCGCGGTCACGCCCAGCCTCCCTCTCGCGAGCGGCACGATGTAGTAGTACGAGTCGATCTCGTCGAGACGCTGGACGAGGATGGGCGTTCCGGGCTCCGTGTCGTCGAGCGCCCACTTCCAGTCCTTTCGCTCCGGGAGCCCGTGGCGCTCCAGCCCGGCAAGCGCGTTCTTGATTGCCGTGGCCGGTCTCAGCAGCTGACGGCCCTCCGCCCGCTTTCGGGTGGGCGCCTGCTCGCCCAGGCGCGTCGGCGGCGGATCGGGATCGCAGACCGCCACGTACCTGCCGTTCCAGAGGCTTCCGTACTTGTTGCCGGTCGCGTACGAGGACTTCCAGGTCGAGTAGGTGATGTGCTCGTTGGCGACACCGCGGGTCCCACCGCCTCCGCAGCCGTCGGTTCCGCTGTGGGGCGGTGGAGTCGCAGGCGGATTCCCGTAGAAGCTCGGCACCGGCGGCCACGGGTTGTTCACGTCGAAGGCCGTGATCGTGTACGCCGTATCGGCGTAATCCGCCGGGGCGGCGCTCGCCTCGTACCCCCGGACGACGAGCCAGTGATCGCCCTTGTAGACCATCGCGACCGCGGCCACGCCGTAGTGGTGGATCGTCCAGCAGAGCTTGCGCGAGATTGCGTCCTCGCTCGCCAGCGAATAGAGCGCGAACCAGCCGCCGAAGCCGGCCGGCCGGCGGTCGTTCAGGACCCACTGAAGACCGTCCGGCGGGTTGTACCAGGAGGCCAGCTCACTCGTGTGGTTGCGCTCGTCCGTGTAGATGCCGTCCTGCGCCTGGATCCCCGCGCCGATCGAGCCCAGCACCATCTGCGCGCAGGCCGCGCCGCAGTAGACGTCGGTGTCCTGCTGGTGGTACGGGACGCTGAGCAGCTCGTGAACCGCCACGGCGCGGCGACGATCGCAGCGTTCCGTCACCACCACGTCACCAGCTCGTCACCTCCGCGTTGACACGTCCTTGCCGCGGGAGTAGAACCGAGGACGGGAACGGCTCCGATGCGACGCGACGAAGGCGGTACGTCCTGTCGAACCAGGCGACCCAATCGTTGCTGCGGCTTCAGCTGCTCGACAGCTTCGAGTTGACGCGTGGAGACAGCCGTCTCGAGCTGCCTCTCCCCGCGCAGCGACTGCTCGCCTTCCTCGCGCTGCACGATCAGCCGATGCTGCGGGGCTATGTCGCGGGCACGCTCTGGCTCGAGTCGAACGAGGCGCACGCAGCCGGAAGCCTGCGCTCGGCGCTGTGGCGCACGCGACGGCTGGGCCCCCGGCTCGTCGAGTCACGCGGTCGCCGCCTCGAGCTCGCCTCCGTCGTCGCAGTGGACGTCCGCGCAGTCGTCGCCTGGGCGCGCCGCGTGCTCGATCCGTCGACCGAGCTCCGCGGCGCCGACGTCGCGCCGATCTGGCGGCGGGGACAGCTGCTGCCCGATTGGTACGAGGACTGGGTCGAGATCGAGCGCGAACGGCTGCGCGAGCTCAGGGCGCACGCGCTCGAGGCCGTCTGCCACCGCCTGACCACGGCGGGCCGCTTCGGAGAGGCGACCGAGGCAGGCCTCGCCGCGGTCCGGGACGAGCCGCTCCGTGAAAGCGCCCATCGCGTCCTGATCGGCGTCCACCTGGCCGAGGGAAACCGCGCGGCGGCGCTCCACCAGTACCGCGCCTTCGCGCTCCTCCTCCGCGAGGAGGTGGGGATGTCTCCCTCGTCGCGCATGGAGCAGCTCATGGCGTCGGTCACGGCTCGCTGACCGCCCGTGACGGCGCGGTGACGGGTCGTTGACAGCCGGTTG
>DASSBV010000027.1:0-27416 GCA_035698545.1 Gaiella sp.
TTGCTGGAAGGGGCACTTACCCCTGGATCTCGAGCACGAGGCGCTTCTCGCCTCTCGCCCCGGCCGAGCGGACCAGGGTGCGGAGCGCGCGGGCGACGCGCCCTTGACGGCCGATCACCTTGCCGACGTCGTCCGGCGCCACCGAGAGGCGGAGCACGATTGCGTCGAGCTCGTCGACGCGCTCGACCCGTACGGCGTCCGGCTCGTCGACGAGCCCTCGCGCGATCCAGGCGAGCAGCTCCTCCACCCCGAGCGTCCTACTCGATGCCTGCGGCCTTGATGAGACGCGCAACGGGGGCCGATGGCTGCGCGCCCTTCTCGAGCCACCCCTTCACCTTTTCGGCGTCGAGGTCGATCGTCGACGGCTGCGTCTGCGGGTTGTAGCGACCGACGATCTCGATGAAACGGCCGTCCCGCGGCGAGCGCCCGTCGGCGACGACGACGCGGTAGATCGGGTTCTTCTTCGACCCGACCCGCGTCAACCTGATCCGTACTGCCATGCTCTCGAATCCCTTTCGTCGTGTGTGCGACGCACCATTGTGCCGGAAACCGGGCAAACGGGCCTAGCGGCGGCCGCGCTTCCGACGTGCGGGCGCCCCCGTGACACCGGTCAGCTCCGGCGGAAGCGCCGGCATCTTCCCCTTCCCCATCGCGCGCATCATCTTCTCCATCTGCTTGCGCGCCTGGAGGAGGCGGTTGACATCCTCGATCGTGGTGCCGCTCCCGGCCGCGATCCGGCGGCGCCGCGGCCCGTTGATGAGGTGGGGCGTTCGGCGCTCGTGGGGCGTCATCGAAAGCACGATCGCCTCGACACGCGCCATCTGCCGATCGTCCACGTCGAGGCCGTCGAGCTGGCTGCCCATGCCCGGGACGAGCTTCATGACCCCCTTGAGCGGCCCCATCTTCTTGAGCATGCGGGTCGAGGCGAGGAAATCGTCGAACGTGAACTGCCCCGACATCATCCGCCGCTCGAGCTCTTCCTGCTCGTCGCTCTCGACTGCCTGCTCCGCCTTCTCGATCAGGGTCAGCACGTCACCCATCCCGAGAATCCGCGACGCCATCCGGTCGGGGTGGAAGACGTCGAGCTGGTCGAGCTTCTCGCCGACGGACGCGAACTTCACCGGCCGGCCCGTGACCGCCTTCACGGAGAGCGCCGCGCCTCCGCGGGCGTCGCCGTCGAGCTTCGTCAGGACGATCCCGTCGAAGGCGATCCGCTCCTGGAACGCCCGCGCCACCGAAACAGCCTCCTGGCCGGTCATTGCGTCGAGCACGAGCAGGATGTTCAGCGGCTTGACAGCGTCGCGGACGTGCGCGAGCTCGTCCATCAGCGCGTCGTCGATCTGGAGCCGTCCCGCGGTGTCGACGACGACCACGTCGCAGCCGTCTGCCGTGGCGCGCTCGAGCCCCTCGCGCGCGGCGACCACGGCGTCGGTGGTCTCGGTGCGGTAGACGGGAACCTGGATCTGGCGGCCGAGCTGCTCGAGCTGGTCGATCGCGGCCGGGCGCTGGAGATCGGCGGCGACGAGGCCGGGAGACCTCTTCTCGTGACGCCGCAGATGGAGGCCGAGCTTCGCCGCCGTCGTGGTCTTGCCGGAGCCCTGGAGTCCGCACAGAAGGACGACCGTCGGAGGGCGGCCGAAGACGAGCTTCGAGTCGCTCGCTCCCATCAGGTCCGTGAGCTCCTCGTGGACGATCTTCACGACCTGCTGGCCCGGCTCGAGCCCCTTGAGGACGTCCTGGCCGAGCGCGCGCTCGCGGACCGAGTCGACGAACTGCTTCACGACCTCGAAGTCGACGTCGGCTTCGAGCAGCGCGAGCCGGATCTCCCGCGTCGCGCGCGTGACCGTCTCCTCGTCGAGCCGGCTGCGGCGCCCCAGGTCGCCCAGGGCGTCCTGGAGGCGGGTGGAGAGCGCGTCGAACACCTGAGCGAACGGTACCGGCGAGTGTCGCCGGATCTCAGCGCGGGAGCGTGAAGCGGAAGACGGCCCCGCCGCCGCCGGCCGGCTCGACCCAGATCCGCCCGCCGTGCGCCTCGACGATCCGGCGGCTGACCGCGAGCCCCAGGCCGAGCCCCTCGGCGCTCGTGTCGAGCCGGGCGAACATGCCGAAGATCCGTCTCGCGTGCTCCGGCGGGACGCCGATCCCGTCGTCGCGGACGCTGACGACCCACTCGCGGGCATCCCGGAGCGCGGATACCTCGACCAGCACCGAGTCGCCGCGCCGGAACCGGACGGCGTTCGAGACGAGGTTCTGGAGCACGCGGCGCAGCTGGCGCGGGTCGGCCTCGACCTCGGGCAGCTCGCCGACGACGAGCCTCGCATGGGCCTCGAGCGCGGGACGAAGATCCGCGGCCACGTCGGCCATGACCCGCCCGAGCGGCACGCGCTCGCGACGCAGCTCGCCGGAGCGGGCGTACGCGAGGACGCCGTCGATCAACTCACGCGCACGGACCGCGCTCGCGCGCAGCTGCTGGAGCACCCCGGGCGAGGGCGGCGTGTCGGGACGCTGCTCGAGCAGCGTCACGAGGAGCTGCATGCTCGCCAGCGGCTCGCTCAGGTCGTGGGCGACGAGGTTGGCGTACGCCTGGAGCTCGGCCTCCATCCGGCGCTGGTCGGTCATGTCGACGAGGACCACCATCAATCCGTCGCCGAGCTTCGCGACGCGTTGGACGAACGTCCCGACCATGTAGCCGTCGGCGAACGGCGTGTCGTACGTGACCTCGTTGAGCCACGGCTCACCGGTCTCGCAGACGCGGACGTGCGCCTCGAACGCGCG
Source organism: Gaiella sp. (assembly GCA_035698545.1). Lineage (GTDB taxonomy): Bacteria > Actinomycetota > Thermoleophilia > Gaiellales > Gaiellaceae > Gaiella. Next base: position 2,776 of record DASSBV010000027.1, read on the forward strand.
GCTCCCCCGCATGGCCGGCAGCGCCTCGAGCAGCGTGTACTTCTCGGGTGTCGCCGCAGGCAAGCGGAACCCCGCGAGCATTGCGAGGTTGCCGTAGCCGAAGGCGAAGTCGACGATCGAGCCGTTCTCGTCACGCAGCGCCCAGAGGACGCCGACCGGATCGGGAAACGCGTCGAACAGCGCACGAAACTCCGCCGCCCCCTGCTCTCCGAGCAGCGAGACGAGCTTCTCGTCTGCGCCCCATGGACGCAGCTCGAACCGGACGGCCTCGTCGCTCTGCACGAGAATCAGGATAGGAGGCTCGCGCGCGCTGCGTCGGCGGAGAGGACAACGGGTCGATTCCGCCCTACACTCGACCGGTGAGAGCGCTCCCGACCGGGACCGTGACGCTGCTCTTCACGGACGTGGAGGGCTCGACGGCGGCCCTGCACGCCCTCGGAACGACCTACGGCGACTCGCTTGCCCTGCACCGCAGGCTCATCAGGGACGCGATCGCCGCCCACGCGGGCGTCGAGGTCGACACGCAAGGCGACGCGTTCCTCGCCGCGTTCGCGAGCGCCGACACCGCCCTGCGCGCCGCGCGGGAGGCGCAACGGGCGCTCGCCGCGACAGCGTGGCCCGACGACGTCGCGCTGAAGGTGCGGATGGGCATCCACACGGGCGAGCCGGAGCAGCGGGATCGGGGCTATGTCGGGCTGGACGTCCACCGCGGGGCGCGGATCTGCGCGGCAGCCCATGGGGGCCAGATCGTCGTCTCGAGCGTGACTCGAGCGCTCGCGAGCGAGGCCTCGGATCTCACGTTCGTCGACCTCGGCCGCCACCGGCTGCGCGACGTGGGAGACGAGCGCCTGTTCCAGCTCGCAGGGGTCGAGCCCAACGCGACGTTCCCGCCGCTCCGGACGTCCTCGGCGACAAACCTCCCCGTGCTCCGCGGGCCGACGTTCGGGCGGGACGAGGCTCTCGCCGAGCTCGCCGAGCTCCTCCGTTCCGGCGTCCGGCTCGTGACGCTCGTCGGTCCGGGCGGCACCGGCAAGTCGCGGCTCGCGATCGAGGCCGCGCGTGGGCTCGTGGGCGAGCTCGCCCACGGCGTGCACCTCGTCAGGCTCGCGGCCATCGACGACCCGGAGCTCGTCGTGACCGAGGTGGCACGCGCGTTCGGCGTTCAGGACGCGAGGGACGTCGCAGCCGCACTCTACGACTACTTCGGCGATCGAGAGCTCCTGCTCGTGCTCGACAACTTCGAGCACGTGACGCCCGCCGCACCGATCGTGGCGGAGCTCGTGGAGCGCTGTGAGGGGCTGCTCGTGCTCTGCACGAGCCGGTCACCGCTCCGTCTCTCGCACGAGCGCGTGGTACCCGTGGAGCCGCTCGACGAGGATGCGGCGATCGAGCTCTTCGTCGAGCGCGCCCGCACCGCGGACAGTCGCTTTCGGCTCGACGAGGAGGACGAGCCGGTGCTCAGGCAGCTGTGCGCCCGGCTGGACGGGCTGCCGCTCGCGATCGAGATCGCCGCCGCGCGAGCGGGGCTGTTGACCATGCACGACCTCGCCGCTCAGATGGAGGTCTGGCTGGGAGCGGAAGCCGCGCCCGACCTGCCCGAACGACAGCGGACGCTCGCGGCGACACTCGCGTGGAGCTACGACATCCTCGCTCCCGAGCATCGCGCGCTCCACGCGCGCCTTGCGGTGTTCCAGGGGCGGTTCACGCCGCAGGCGGCGTTCGTCGGCTTCGGGGCGTCGATCGAGGCGCTCGAGGCGCTCGTCTCGGCCGCGCTGCTGCGCAGGGCGGACAGCGGGAAGCGGACGGGCCTGGTCATGCTGCGGACGGTCCGCGAGCTTGCCCTCGAACGACTCGACCCCACAGACTTCGAGCGCGCGCGCCAAGAGCGCGACCGGTGGCTCGACGACCTCGTCGCACGGGCAGCGGACGAGCTGTCGGGCTCCGACCCGGGCGACTGGCTGGCCGAGCTCGACTGGTGGCTGCCGGACCTCCGCGCCTCGCTCGAGGACGCGCGACGCATGGGCGACCACGAGCGGGTGATCCGCCTGGTCTCCTCCCTCGAGCGGTTCTGGCGCGCGCACCTCCACGTCGACGAGGTCCGCCGGTTGCTCGAGGCCGCGCTCGAGGCTGCGCCACCGGAGGACGCGCGTGCGCGCGCGCGGGCGCTCTGGACACTTGCGCGACTCGCGGCGGCCCAGGGAGAGGCCGTTGCCGCAGAGGGCCCGCTGCGCGAAGCGCTCGAGCTCTACCGGTCACTGGACGCCGCGCGCGAGGTCTCCTTCGCCCTCACGGAGCTCGCCTGGATGTCGCTCGACACCGGCGACCTCGATCTCGCGGCCGGCCAGGCCGGAGAGGCGCTGGAGAACGCGCGCGCGGCGAGGGACGAGCGGGCGGCGTCGAGCGCATTGAACGCGCTCGCATTCCTCGCGACCGAGCGTGGCGACGCCCAGGAGGCCCGCATGTTGTCGCTCGAGTCGCTCGAGATCCGGCGGCGAACGGGCGATCGCCTGCTCGTCGCGGATGCCGCGCTCACGGCCGGTACGGCCGCACTCGCTGCAGGCGACCTCAACGACGCCGAGCGGCTCTTCGGCGAGTGCCTCGAGCTCGCCCGAGCAGTCGGGGACGGCCTCCACGAGGGCGGGGCGCTGTGCGGGCTCGGCGAGGCGGCGATCCTGCGGGACGCGCTGGAGGAGGCGCGTGGGCCGCTCCTCGCCGCGCTCGGGATCTTCGCGCAGCTCGGCAACGAGGCGATTGCTGCGGAGTGCCTGGTCGCGCTCACGCTGACCGAGGACGGCGAGCGTGGCGCGCAGCTGCTGGGCGCCGCGCTCGGCGCGCGGGAGCGGGCGGCCGTGACCCCCGTGGCGATCGAGCGTGTGCTCGAGACACGGGCACGCGAGCGGTTCGGCGACTCGGCGGGGGCAATTCGCGATGGTCGAATGCTCACGGTCGTCGATGCCGCCCTGCTGGCGGGCGTCGAGCCCGCCCTCGTCTGATCCGCAGAGACTTGTAACCCGGCCGGCGGCCTGCGCACCATGTCGCTCAATCGGGGTGGTCCGGGTGAAGGGAGGCAGGTCGTGAACGAGGAAAGCCGGCAGCCGATCGAGACGTTCGAGGGCAGAGGCGAGACAGTTGCCGACGCACTGGAGGACGCCGCCACCAAGGCGGTGGCGAAGAACGTCATGAACGTCGGGAAGGAGTACGTCGTCGTCCAGCACATCGTGACGGTCTCGAACCCGCGGATCTCGGAGCACAAGATCGTGCTCGCGGGCGGCGCGTAGAGGAGGGCGTTGGAAAAGGGTGCGGTGCCAGAGGCTTGGTGTGAAATATCCGCGGCAGCGGATGCCGCAGGGACGCCTATTTCACATCAAGCCCCTAGAGCACCGCACCCGAGTACGTCGCGGGGAGCGAGACCGCGCCCATCCGCTCGATCGTCCCGAGCTCCGGCGCGTAGATGTTGCGCAGCGGCGCCACCTCGACGGTCGGCGTCGTGTGCACGCCGTGCATGCGCAGGGCGGGCTGGAACCGATAGTCGAGGTACGCGCGGAACGTCTGCTCCGTCTGCCAGATCTCCGAGATCACGAACCCGTCGTCGCCGTCTCCCGCGACGTGGAGGATCGCTCCGGCGGGCGGGTTGACGTCCAATTCGAGCGACGCGATGACCTGGTCGTAGGTCGCCGCGCCGAGGCCGGGATACCGGGTCACAACGCTAACGGCCATGGAGGCACGCTCCTCTACGCGTCGGGGAACCTGCGGCGGCACTCACTCGAACGAGGGTATCGCCTCCCCCAGGCGGAGCGCAAACACGCTGCCTGCGCCACCCCGAAGGGTTAGAACCGCGCGCCCGCGGCCCCCGTCGGCAGCGAGATCGATCCCATGCGCTCGATCGTGTAGATCTCGGGCGCATAGACGTTGTGCAGCGGCGCGGTCTCGACCAGGGGCTCACGGTGGACTCCGTGCAGCCGGAGCGCCGGTCTGAGCCGGTAGTCGTAGAAGGCCCTGAAGGTCTGTTCCGTCTGCCAGATCTCCGAGATCGTGATACCGCCGTTCGACTCGCCCGCGAGGTGCAGGATCGCGCCCACCGGCGGGTTGGCGTCGAGGTCGAGCGAGGCGATCACCTCGTCGTACGTCTCCGCGCTCAGGTCGGGATAGTGCGCGACCACCGAAACCGCCATGCCACTCCTCCTCCTCTTCTCCCCCGAAAGGGGTAGCGACACCCTCGTTCTAGCGGCGCAGGGTGCGAGGAGCAATCCCTCGAGCGGGTGACGGCTCAATCGCGGACGAGCGCGGTCGCGTAGTCGTGCGCGTCGAAGGGGCGTAGGTCGTCGACCCCCTCGCCGACGCCGACGAGCTTGACCGGCAAGCCGAGCTCATGGGCGATCGCCACGGCGACGCCGCCCTTTGCCGAGCCGTCGAGCTTCGTCAGCACGACGCCCGTGACGCCGGCTGTCTCGGAGAAGAGCCGCGCCTGCTGGAGCCCGTTCTGGCCGGTCGTCGCGTCGACGACGAGGAGCGTCTCGTGCGGTGCGCCTTCGAGCCTCCCCTCGATCACGCGCCGCACCTTCGCGAGCTCCTCCATCAGGTTCCCCTGCGTGTGCAGCCGGCCGGCAGTGTCGACGATCACGACGTCGTGGCCGCGGGCGCGCCCCGCCTCGACGGCGTCGAACGCGACTGCGGCCGGGTCGGCGCCGCGCGAGCCGCCGACGAACTGCGCCCCTGCCCGCTCTGCCCAGATCTCCAGCTGCTCCTCGGCGGCAGCGCGGAAGGTGTCGGCTGCGCCCACGAGGACCGAGCGGCCGTGCTCGGAGTACTTGCGTGCAAGCTTCCCGATCGTCGTTGTCTTGCCGGTCCCGTTGACCCCGACGACGAGAACGACGGTCGGCGGCTCGACCGAGCGCGCGAGAGTCGGGGGATCGCCGAAGAGGTGCTCGACCTCCTCCGCGAGCGGGACGCCGAGATCCGTCAGCTCGCCGCGCGCCTCCAGGCGGCGAACGAGCTCCGCCGTCGCCGGGACGCCCACGTCCGCTCGGATCAGCGCGATCTCGAGCCGTTCCCACGCCTCCTCCTGCCCCGCGTCGAACGAGCCAGCGAGCTCCGCCGTGAGCGCCCGCCGGCTCTTGCCGAGCGAGTCGCGAAGCCGCCCGAAGAACCCGCTGCGCTCCTCTGCCTCGCGGTCGCCGTCCTCGGCGTCACCCAGCAGCTCCGCCCACGTCCGCGACATCGCGCGAACGCTACCCACGGCAGCCTCAGGTGACGGTCAGGCGGTCGCGGCCGCGCGCTCCTCGCGCGGCAGGCGGCGGGAGACGATCTGCGAGACGCCGTCGCCGCCCATCGTCACGCCGTAGAGGACGTCGGCCGCCTCCATCGTCCGCTTCTGATGGGTGATCACGACGAACTGCGCGCGGTCGGCGTAGCGGCGCAGCAGGTCGACGAAGCGGGTGATGTTCGAGTCGTCGAGCGCCGCCTCCACCTCGTCGAGGAGGTAGAAGGGACATGGCTTCGCCAGGAAGAGCGCAAAGAGGAACGAGATCGCCCCGAGCGCCTTCTCGCCGCCGGAGAGCAGGGTGAGCCGCGTGATCCGCTTTCCGGCCGGACGGAGCTCGACCTCGACCCCGGCCTCGGGGTCCTCCGCGCCGTCGTCCGGCTCGACGAGCCGGAGGCGACCCTCTCCGCCCGGGAAGAGGGTCGACGCGACCTCCTCGAAGTTGGCCGCGACCGCGGCGAACGTCTCCTCGAAGCGCCGCCGAACGGTCTCGGCCAGCTCGTCCCGCAGAGCCTCGAGCTCGTGGAGCGAAGCTTCCAGGTCGGCGCGCTGCGTCGCAAGCTCCTCGAGCCGCTCCTTCTCCGCGGCGTACTCCTCCTTCGCGAGGGGGTTGACCTTGCCGAGCGCCTCGCGACGGGACTCGAGCCGCGTGATCCGCGCGGCGAGCTCCTCGCGCGGCTCGACGGCCTGCGGCTCGGCGACGGGCTCCCCGCCCTCGGCGAGCGCCTCGTCAAGCCGGCGGCCCGCCTCGACGGCCTCGCCCTCGATGCGCGCGAGCTCGACCTCGACCAAGGTGAGCCGCTCCGAGGCGCCCTCGGCCTCCTGCCGCAGTTCGACCTCGCCGGCGCCGAGCCGTCGGAGCTCCGCGCCGAGCTGCGTTGCCCGCTCTGCGCCGGCGTCGGCCCGTGCACGGACGGGGGCCTCGAACCGCACCGCGAGCGCCGCCGCACGACGCACCGCATCACCGAGCCCGTCCGCGGCGCCGACGAGGCGCCGGACCAGATCGACGTCGAGTCGGGCAGTGCGTGGCGCGCGCTGTCGTAAGGAGCCCTCCGTCGCTCGTGCCTTGTCGGCGGCGGCTTGTGCCCTCTCCGCGGCGACCTCGGAATCAGCAAGCGCTTCGCGTGCGTCGGTGGCGAGCTCGTCGAGCGTCCTGCCGACAGCGACCGACGCCGCCACCGGCGTCCCGCCGAGACGTGCGAGCACGACCTCGGCCTCGGCGGCGCGGCGGCCCGACTCGACCGCGTCGCGTCGGGCCTCGGCCTCGAGCTCGCTCAGGCGCCTCAGCTCCTCGCCGAGCTCGGACGAGCGTCGCGCTCCGGCGGCCAGCGACGCGTTGAGCGGCGCCTCGATCCGGCCGATCGCCTCGGTCGCGCGTGCGGTGAGCCCAGCGGCGCCGGTCGCGACGCCGGCGAGCCGGCGAAGCACGTCGGCATCCAACGACTGGCCGCGGAGGTGCGCGACTTCCCGATATGCCTCCTCCGCCGCGGTGGCCCTGGCGCCGGCTTCGTCCGCCTCGCGCGTCGCCGACGTCACGCGTGCCTCGAGCTCCTCCGCCTCGTCGGCGAGCGCGCGCCTCCGCGCGTCGAGCTCGAGCAGCATCGCCTCTCCGGCCTCGCCGGCGAACCACAGCGCACCGCGCTCGGCGTCGTATCCGTGACCCTCGCGGGTCACCACGATCCCGGCTTGCGCGTCGAGCAGCTGCGGGACGTCGACGAGCCAGACACCCGCCAGGAGCTGCATCGCCTCGTTGTCCCCGGTCGCATGCGCTGCCAACGGCGTGGCGCCGGGCACGGAAGGATCGTCAGCCGCCCGCCGGGGCGTTCCGACGAGCACGTCGAGCCGTCCGAGGCCCTTCGTGCGCGCACGCTCGAGCAAGTCGAGACCCGCGCGAGGATCCGAGGCCAGGAGCGCGGACGCGTACGAGGCGAGCGCCGCGGCGACAGCCTGCTCGAGCCCGCTCTCGACCTCGAGCCCCTGGAGCGCGAGCCGCGCACCCTCGGCCGCGAGCGCACGGGCCGCGGGGGCGATCCCCTCGCGCTCCTCGAGCGACCGCTCGAGGGCAGCCAGGCGATCACGCGCCGAACGCGCGCGCTCGGCGAGGTCGTCGCGCTCGGTCACCGCGACTCGCGCGTCGGCCGCCGCAGCGTTCGCCAGTTCCTCGAGCTCCGCCGGCGTCGGCCGTCCTTCGCGTGTATGAGCGCGCGCGACCTCGTGCTGCTGCTCGAGCTCGCGCGCGAGCTCGACCGCGCGCTCGTGTCGCGCCTTGAGGCGCTCTCGGGTCGCTCCCAGGGCGACGAGCGCGCCGTTTGCGGCTCCAGAACCTCCTGTCAGCTCCCCGAGGCCGCGATCCACCGCCTCGCGCTCGGCGCGCGCCGCGTCGAGCCGCTGCTCCGCCTCGATCGCGGCGGCTCGCTCGACCGCTGCGAGCAGGGCCTGGGCGTGCCGTGCCCGTTCCGCGATCCTGCCGCTCTCGCTTGCCGCGTCGCGGGCAACAGCCGCGGCTTCGCGCGCGGCATCCTCGAGCGCGCGGACCGCATCGTCCGAACGTGTCGCAAGCGCGCGCTCGGCTTCGGCCAGATCCTCGGCGAGGCGTGCGGCGAGCCCCTCGAGCGCCTCTGAGCGCACCGAGAGCCGCTCGCCGGCGCCCTGCACGCGGTAGAGCGCCCCGAGCGCGCCCTCGCGCGCGCCGGCCGCATCGGACAGCTCGACCTCCGCGGCCTCGCGCTCGGCGAGCACGGCCGACAGCCGCTCCTGGGTCGTACGCCGCGCGAGACCCGCGGCGCTCCGCCGTTCCTCCGCAGCGGCGCGCCGCTCCTCGAGCGCAGCGAGATCGAGCGAGGCAACGCGAGCGCGGAGCGTCGCGATCTCTCCCGCGAGCTTCTCCGCGCGCTCGGCTGCCGTTGCCTGGAGCGCGAGCGGCCTGAGCCGCTTCCGCACCTCGTCCTCGACGTCGCGCGCCCGCTCGACCTGCGTGGCGACGCGTGCGAGCTTGAGCTCCGCGCGATGGCGGCGACGCTTGAACTTCCCGAGCCCGGCCGCCTCCTCGACCAGCGCCCGCCGGTCCTCGGGCTTGGACGCGAGCACGGCGTCGACCTTCCCCTGGGAGACGATCGAGTGCATGCTGCCTCCGAGACCCACGTCCGCCAGCAGCTCGACGAGATCGGTGCGGCGGACCGGCGTGCGGTTGACGAGGTACTGGCCCTCGCCGCCTCGGACGAGCCTGCGGGCGATCGAGACCTCGCTGAAGTCGAGCTCCTCGCCGAACCCGCCGTCTTCGTTGTCGAAGACGAGCTCGACCTCGCAGTGCTCGGCAGCGGGTCGCGTGGCGGAGCCGCCGAAGAGGACGTCGTCGGGCCGGTCTGCCCGGAGCTCCGAGGGCGTGAGCGAGCCGGCAGCCCAGACGATCGCGTCCGAGACGTTCGACTTCCCGGAGCCGTTCGGGCCGACCACGACGGCGACCCCGGGCTCGAGGCTCACCTCGACCGGGTCCGGGAACGACTTGAAGCCGCGCAGCTTGATCGAGCGCAGATGCACCGGCCGGGAAGTATCGCGACCTCAGCGGACGGCCGGCTACCGCCGGGACAGGCCCTCAGGCGTCGACGCGGCGCAGTTCGAGGGCCCCGAGGGCCTGGGCTGCGGCCTCCTGCTCGGCCGCCTTCTTCGTCGAGCCACGTCCCTGTCCGAGCTCCTCGCCGTCGATCAGCGCGGCGCAGACGAAGCGGCGCTCGTGCGGCGGCCCTTCGACCGCGCGCACTTCGTACTGCACGATCCGCCCGGTCCGGGCGAGCGCCTCCTGGAGCTCGGTCTTCGCGTCGACGTGCCCCGTGCTCGCGAACTCGATGCGCTCCGCGAAGGCGTCGACGACCGCCTCCTCGACCTGCTCGAACCCGTGCTCGAGATACACCGCCGCAATCGCCGCCTCGAGCAGCGCGGCCAGGACGTTCCGGCTGAGCGAGATGCGGTGCAGCTCCGGACCGGGGATGTCCTGGGCTCGCTGGACGAGCACCGGGCCGAGCTCGAGCTCGTGTGCGACTGCCGCGCAGCTCTGCCGCGAGACGACGTGGGCGCGGATCTTCGCCAGGCGACCCTCGGACGCGTCGGGGAAGCGGTCGTAGAGCGCACGCGCGATCGCAAGCTCGAGCACGGAGTCGCCGAGGAACTCCAGCCTCTCGTAGGAGGACGCCCGGTCGGGCGCCCACGAGGTATGCGTGAAGACCTGCTCTCGGCGTGCCGGGGGAAGGGTGTCGATCAGGCGCGCGAGCGCCCGGCCCTTCCCCTCGGGCACCTCACTGATGCTCGACGACGTAGTCGACCGCCTGCCCGACCGTCGTCAGCTTCTGCGCATCCTCGTCAGGGATCTTGATGCCGAACTGATCCTCGAGCTCCATGATCAGCTCGACCAGGTCGAGCGAGTCCGCATCGAGGTCGTCCTGGAACGACGCCTCGTTCGTGATCTCGCCCTCGTCGACGCCGAGTTGCTCGTGAAGCGCCGACTTGACGCGCTCGAAGACCTCATCGCGGGAAAGTGCCACTCTCGAACCTCACTGGTCGTAGCAGGGGGATTGAGCGCGAGACTCTAACACCCGCCCGTGGCCGCGGCGCGGCTCTCGGCGCGCGTCGCTGGCAGGCGCTCGGAGAGCCGCTCGACGAGGCGGTGCTCCACCCCGCGAGCGGCCAGGCGCGTCGCGTTGGCGATCGCCACGTGCGAGCTCGAGCCGTGCGCGATCACGACCAGGCCGCGCAGCCCGAGAAGGTAGCCGCCGCCGTGCGTGTCCGGGTCGAGACGGGCGCGGAGCCCTCTCGCCGCGGGGCGGATCAGGAGCCCGCCGACGCGGCCCTTCGCGGACGAGCGGATCTCGTCTCGCAGGGCGCCGAGCACGCTCCGGATCGTCCCCTCGAGCGTCTTCAGCGCCACGTTTCCGGTGAAGCCGTCGCACACGACCACGTCGGCGTCGCCCTCGAGCAACGCGCGGCCCTCGACGTTCCCGTCGAAGCGGAGGTTGGAGGCCTCGAGCATGGCGTGCGCCTCGAGCGTGAGCTGGTTTCCCTTCTCCGGCTCCTCGCCGATCGAGAGGAGCCTCACCGAGGGGTCACGGATGTCGAGGATCTCCTCGGCGAACACGGTTCCCATGTGGCCGAACTGGACGAGGTGCTCGGGCCGGGCGTCGGCGTTCGCGCCCGCGTCGATGAGGACCGTCGGGCCCTTCCGCCCGGGGAGCACGACCGCGATGCCGGGACGGTAGACACCGGGGAGGCGCCGCAGGTGCAGCAACGACGCGGCGAGGACGGCGCCGGTGTTCCCTGCGGAGACGACCGCCGCAGCGTCGCCGTCCCCAACGGCGCGTACGGCCCTGACCAGCGATGAATCGGGCTTTGCGCGCACCGCCTCGGCCGGCTTGTCGCTCATCCCGATGCCGTCGCTGCACGGCACCACCTCGAGGCCGGTCTCGGCGAGCGACGCCGGCCCGAAGAGGATCGGAGCGAGCGAGCCGGAGGCCGCTTCGATCGCGCCGGCGACGACCTCGTCCGGGGCGTGATCACCCCCGAGAGCGTCGACCGCGACGCGCGTTGCCACGAGGCTCGCCTACGGCGCCGGCGTGCGGAGCGGGGCGACGTCGCGACCGCGGTACGTCTTGCACGTCGGGCAGACGCGGTGCGACTGCTTCGGCGCGCCGCAGTTCTCGCAGGTCGAGACGCGCGGGGCGGCGACGCCGTGCTGGGCGCGGCGCTTGTCGCGACGCGCCTTCGAGGTCTTCCGCTTCGGAACAGCCATGGGCGACCGGGCAGTGTAGCGACTTCGATCTTGAGCCGCCGACGCCTCAGCCGTCGTCGGGGGCGTCGCCCCGCAGCGCCTCGAGCGCCGCCCAGCGGGGGTCGGTCGAGACCTCCTCGTGCTCGTGCGGCTCGTCGTTCAGGTTCTTCCCGCACTCGGGGCAGAGACCCGCGCAGTCGGGCCGGCAGAGGATCGGCTCCGGCAGGCTCAACATCACCTGGTCGTGCGCCCAGGCGCCGACGTCGAGCTCGCCGTCATGGACGTACTCGGAGTGAAGCTCGTCGGCCGCCGCGGGATCGGATGACTCGTACTCCTGCGCGTCGACCGCGACGTCCACGGCGGCGGGACCGAGGCAGCGCATGCACGGGCCCTCGACACGGGTCGCGAGGCGCAGGCGGAAGACGTCGCCGCTCTGGGCGCGCTGGATCACGAGCTCTGCGTCCACCGTGGTCGGCGCGGGGTCGTAGGCGGCGCCGCCCAGCGTCAGGGGTGCGAGCTCGATCGAGATCCGCTCGTGGTGCTCCTCGCCGGGTCGGAGCCGCAGGTTTCGCAGTGGGAAGCGCGTCACTCCGCGAGGGTAGCGCGGCGGGGCCGTTCGTCAGCAAGGCGTCAGGAGCAGGTGAATCTTCCGTAATCCGGGTGAATCTTCCGTTAGGAGAGGGTCCGTTTTGCGCTCCACGGGCTAGTTCTGTTCTCGGTATCCCGAGAAAGGACTGAGAAATGGGTAGGACACGAACCATTCTTCTCGCGAGGACAGTCGTGGTAGCGGCGCTTGCATCCGCCGCGACGGTCCTCGCACTCCCGGGCGGCAGCGGCGCAGCCGCGCAGGCACGCCCCGGCAACACGGCGGAGCCCCGGATCACGGGCACCGCGTCGGTCGGCTCGACGCTGTCGGCCTCAACCGGCAACTGGACCGGCAGCCCGACGAGCTTCGCCTTCCAGTGGGTTCGCTGCCCGGAGAGCGGCGGCCGCTCGGACGGCTCCGACTGCGCCTCGATCGGCGGCGCCACGACCGCGAAGTACGTCGTCGCGACGGCCGACGTCGACCACCGGCTCCGCGTGCGGGTGACCGCAGCGAATCCCGACGGTCAGCAGACGGTCGCCTCGAACGCCACTCCGCGCGTCCGCCAGGCGGACGCCGGACGGCCGGTCAACGTCACGGCGCCGACGCTCAGCGGCACACCCGCCCAGGACCAGACGCTGCGCGTCTCACCGGGCACGTGGAACGGCCGCCAGCCGATCACGTTCAGCTTCCGCTGGCTGCGCTGCGATGGGTCGGGCAACAACTGCATCATCCAGTCCGGCGCCAACGACGACTCCTATGGCCTTCGCGAGGGCGACGTCGGCAAGACGATCCGCGCGCGGGTGATCGCCCGCAACAGCCGTGGTGAGTCGAGCCGGCTGACCGCGCAGAGCGCGGCCGTCCAGGGCCCGCAGGGCCCCGACGGCGTCATCGTGCTCCCGGGCGGGGAGAAGTCGATCCCCGCGACGAGCGTTCCCGCAGACCAGAACCTCGTCGTCGACCAGGTGCATTTCGTGACGAGCCCGATCCGGTCTCGCACGGCGCCGTTCGAGGTGCAGGTCCGCGTGAAGGACACGCGAGGCTTCGTCATCCGCGACGCGCTCGTGTTCCTTCGCTCGACGCCGCTCGTGACGAAGAACGCGCAGGACCAGGCAACCGACCAGAGCGGCTGGGTGCGGCTGACCGTGACGCCCGAGAGGGACTTCCCGGCGCTCAGGAACGCCTACAACCTCCAGTTCTACGTCAAGGTGCACCGCAAGGGCGACCCTGTGCTCGGAGGGGTCTCCGGCACACGACTCGTCCAGGTTCCGCTGGCCTCGTAGAGATGCCGAGCGATCTGAGGAAAAGAGGGTGTTGCGGCCGCGACACCCGGACGCCGTCAGGCGGCGGACTTCAGGGGTGTGCCCCGCCGTAGGCGGGGATCGAGCGGGGGATTCCGCTCGTGCGGAATCCTCTTGCGAGCAAGCAGAGGGGCGGCTTCGAGCCGCCCCTCACTCGTTCCAAAAGCTGTCTTCCGGGGCCAGCGGGCAACGCCCTAGCCCGGTCGCCGCTACTGGTACGTGTCGTCGTCGATCACGGGGCCGTCGCGGTCGACGGGCCCGATCCCCGCGACGACGGTCTCCTGCGAGCGCTCGTGGAGCCGCTCGCGGCCGCGCCGCACCGCGCCGAGGAACTTGTCGAGGTTGACCTCGAGCGTCGAGAGGATCCCGTCCGCCCAGTCCTCCATCTCCAGCCTCGTCTCGCGCGCGCCGCGCCGCGCCTCCTCGACGATCTCCTGGGACTGGCGCTCGGCGAGCTTCACGATCTCCGTCTGCGAGGCTTCGCGCACTGCCTGCTCCCGCGCCTCGCCGATCAGCCGGTCGCATTCGCGCTTCGCCTCGGCGAGCATCTCCTGCCGCTCCTTCACGATCCAGCGCGCCTGCTTGATCTCCTCAGGGATGGTCGCGCGCATCTGGTCGAGGATGTCGTAGATCTCCTCGCGGTCGATCCGCACCTGATCGGTGAGCGGCACCGCCTTCGCGTTGTGCACCAGGTCGTCGAGCTTGTCGATGAGTACGAGGACGTCCATGGCTGGGATGGTACTCGCGATGCCGGATCGCGGGAGGCGCGAGTTGGGCTATTCCTGCGGACTGAGCGGCGCGCCTGGGCGCCCGTTCGGGTACAGCTCCCGAAAGCGTGCGGCGACGGCAGGCGTGACGAGCTCGGCGACGTTCCCGCCGAACGACGCGATCTCCTTCACGCCGCTCGAGGAGACAAACGCGTACTCCGGGCTCGACATGACGTACATCGTCTCCACCTCCGGCGCGAGCAGGTGGTTGAGCCGGTTCATCTGGAACTCCCACTCGAAGTCCGCGATCACGCGCAGGCCCTTCACCATCGTGCGGGCGCCGTGCTTTCGCGCGAAATCGACGACGAGCTCGCTGAACACGTCGACGACCACGTTGTCCAGCTCGGAGAGGGCGTCTTCGAGAAAGGCGACGCGCTCCTCGACGCTGAACAGCGTCTGCTTGTGCGTCGGGTCGCGGACGACGCCGACCACGACCGAGTCGAAGGTCGCGGCGGCGCGCCGGATCACGTCGACGTGCCCGAGCGTGACGGGGTCGAACGTGCCGGGGTTGATCGCGACGATCGGAGAGCGGTCGGTCATGGCGTGAAGACGGTGAGCCGGGCGGAACCGTACCGCCGGCTCGTGACGAGGTCGAGAGGGAGCCGCGGCTCGCTGCGGGCGCTCGTCTCGACGACGACGAGCCCCGACGGGGCGACGACAGCCGGAACGTGCGCGGCGAGGTCGGGTTCGACGTCGGCCCACCGCTCGTAGGGCGGGTCGGCGAGCACGAGCTCGTGGCGTACACCGGCGGAAGCCTCTCCGCGCAGAAGCGCGATCGCGTCACGTTGGACGACGCGGCCGCCCACGAGGCCGAGCTGCTCGAGGTTTCGCCGGATCACCCGGCACGCGGCGGGATCGGTCTCGGCGAACACGCAGCGAGCAGCGCCGCGCGAGAGCGCCTCCAGCCCAAGCGCACCCGAGCCGGCGTAGAGGTCGAGCACCGAGGCGCCGTCGACCGGGCCGACGAGGTCGAACACCGCCTCGCGCACGCGGTCGCCCGTCGGGCGCGTGTGCGCGCCCTTCGGAGCGGCGATCCGCCGCCCTCGATGCGACCCCGCGATGATCCGCATGGCGGGACGATACGGCCGCCGCGGTCAGGACTCGCCGACGTGCTCGGCCGCGCCGAGCAACCGGTCGACTGCGTCGGCGAGGAGCGGGTCGTCGGCCACCTCTGCCGCGAGCTCCCTCGCCTGCTCGAGCAGGTCGCGATCGGCGCGGAGCCGCGTGAACCGTAGGTCGGTGAGGCCGGATTGGCGCGCCCCGACGAGCTGCCCCTCCCCGCGGATCTCGAGGTCCAGCTCGGCGAGCTCGAAGCCGTCCGTTGTCGCGACCATCGCCTCGAGCCGCTCGAGCGCGCTTTCCGAGAGCTCGTCGTGCGCTCGGGAGACGAGCAGGCAGTACGACTGCTCCGCCCCACGACCCACGCGGCCGCGGAGCTGGTGGAGCTGCGCGAGCCCGAAGCGGTCGGCCTCCTGGACGATCATGATCGTCGCGTTCGGCACGTCGACGCCGACCTCGATCACGGTCGTCGCGACGAGCACGTCGAGCTCGCCCGCCTTGAACGCGGCCATCACGGCCCGCCGCTCCCCTGCCTTGAGCCGCCCGTGCACACAGCCGACGCGGTAGCCGTCGAGCTCCTTCGCGCGCAACCGCGCCGCCTCGTCCTCCGCGGCCCGCGCGAGCGTCGTCTCCGAGCCCTCGACGAGCGGGCAGACGACGTATGCCTGCCGTCCCTCGTCGAGATGACGCCGCAGTCGCGAGTACGCCTCCGAGCTCCGCTCCTCCGTGACCCGGGCGGTCACGATCGGCTTGCGGTTCGCCGGCGGGGCGGAGATCTCCGAGACCGAGAGATCGCCGTAGACGGTCAACGCGAGCGTGCGGGGAATCGGCGTCGCCGTCATGTGGAGGACGTGAGGGCTCCGTCCCTCTGTGAGCGCTGCCCGCTGCTCGACGCCGAAGCGGTGCTGCTCGTCGACGACCGCAACGGCGAGGTCTGAGAACTCCACCTCGCGCTGGATCAGCGCATGCGTGCCGACCGCGATCCCGACGTCGCCGGAGGCAACGAGTTGATGGGTCGCACGGCGCTCCTTCGCGGTAACGCTCGACGTGAGCAGCGCCACGCGGACGCCGAGCTCCGCACAGAGCCCTTCGATCGTGAGGAAATGCTGCTCGGCAAGCGTCTCGGTCGGGGCCATCAGCGCGCCCTGCCGCCCCGCCTCGACTGCGCGGAGGAGGGTGTAGAGCGCGACGGCGGTCTTCCCGGAGCCGACGTCTCCCTGGAGGAGGCGCTGCATCGGCGTCGGGCGCGCGAGATCGGCGTCGATCTCGACGAGCGCCTGCTCCTGTGCCTGCGTGAGCGTGAAGGGCAGCACGTCGCGGTAGCGGGCGGCGAGCTCGCCCGGCGGCGGCAGCGGCTCCGCCACCAGCGTCTCACGCTCGGCCGCGCGCCTACGCAGGGCGAGCTGCAACGTGAGGAGCTCGTCGAGCGCGAGACGGCGCCGTGCGTGTTCTGCGTCGGCCTCGGAACGCGGGCGATGGATCGCGACGAGTGCATCCCCTCGCAGCGGGAGCGCCGACGTCGCGCGCGTCGTGGCCGGAAGCGGCTCACCCCCGTCACGCGCGAAGCCCAGCACGTGCTCGGTCAGCGTCCGCAGTGTCTTCTGCGCGAGATCCGCCGTCGCGGGGTAGACCGGCGCGAAGTCGGCCGTCTGTGCAGCCTCGCCGATGTCGTACGAGGACACCTGGAAGCCGAAGCGGTTGCGCTTGCCGCGGAGGCGCAGGCGGGTACCAGGCGTCAGCTGCGCCTCGAGCCAGGGCTGGTTGAACCACGTCGCGCGAATCTCGCCCGTGTCGTCGGCGACGTGCGCGGTGAGGATGTGCAGTCGTCCGCGTCGCCGCCCAGACGCGCGCCGGACGACGACCTCCAGCACCGCCTCCTCCTCGCCGAAGAGCTCTGCGATCGTCCGCTCCTCCGCCGCCGACTCGTACCGCCTCGGACGGTGGGCGAGGAGATCTCCGACGGTCTCGATCCCGAGCCGAGCGAGCTTCCGCCGCACTGCCGGCCCGACGCCCGGCAGCGTGTCTACGGGCCGCCCCAGCACCTCGGGGCGGGGAACTGCGCGGGTGCGCGGCAGCTGCGTGGGCAGGTCCGGGCCGGCAAAGCCCACGTGCTGTCGGGCTGTTCCCGTCGTGCGAGCCACCTCGGAGCGAGTCTAGGCCCCGTTCCGGCCGACCGGCTCGGAGGCTACCTTCCCGGCCGTGGATCGAGGGCTCCCCGCACCCAGGTGGGCGGGCGACCCTACGCTGACTCTCGATCGGTTCTGGTTCGTCAGCGACGTCCCGGGCTTTCAGGCGATTGCATTTGCGCAGACACCGATCGCGCTCAAGCGTCGCGGGATCCTCTGGCCGCGACGATCTCTCGAACGGGTCTGATGGACCGCGCCGAGATCGAAGGGGACGTCCGTCTCCTCGCCGACACGCTCGGGTTGCGTTCCGTTGCCGAGGTGCTCGAGGTCGCTACCGACGCGTACGGCGACCGTCTGGACGTGGCCGCGCGGTTCTTCGTCGAGGAGCTGTTCCAAGCACCCCCAAGGAACGCTTGATCATCACTCGGGCCGTCGTGAGGAATCGGCAGTCTGCTGCTCCACGCGATCACCGAGAGCAACTCGCAGACGGCGCGAAGTGACTCAATCTTGGAACCAGAAGAAGCCGACGGCACCGGGACCGGCATGCGTGCCGACGACGGCGCCGAGCAGCTGGACGAGATCGACGGTTGCCTTCGGCCGCGTCTTCGCGACGAGATCGGTGAGGACGTCGACCCACTCGGGCGCGTTCGCGTGTGCGATTGCGGTGTGCAGCCCCTCGCGGTCCTCGGTGTCCTCCGTGAAGAGCCGCGCGAACTCCTGGAGCGCCTTCTGGCGTCCGCGCACGCGGCCGACGGGCTCGACAACACCGTCACGGATCTCGAGAATCGGCTTGACGTTGAGCAATGAGCCGGCGAGCGCCTGCGCCTTCCCGATCCGGCCGCCTTTCTGGAGGTACTCGAGCGTCGCCGTCGTGAACACGACCCTGCTCGTGCGGGCGAAGCGCTCGACGAGCTCGTCGAGCTCCGCGTCGGTCGTGCCGCGGGCCAGCCTGCGGTCGATCGCCTCCGCGAGCAGCGCACAGGCGAGCGAGGCTGTGCCGGTGTCGACGACCCGAACGACGTCGCCGCCGAGCTCGTCCGCCGCGCGCCGCGCGGACTCGAACGTGCCCGACAGCTCCGCGGAGATGTGGAGCGACCAGATCCGCGCGTAGCCCGCCTCACGCAGCTCGCGGTAGCACACGAGAAAGTCGTCCGGCGTCGGCTGCGACGTCGTCGGCAGCGTCGTCGCCACGGCGAGCCGCTCGTAGAAGTCCATCGGCGAGATGTCGACGTGATCGCGCGAGGGCACGCCGTCGAAGAGCACGTACAGCGGCACGATCCGCATGTTCGCGTGGCGCTCGTGCGCGTCGAGGAAGTCGGAGGTCGAGTCGAGCACGATTGCGGTGCTCTCGCGCGTCAGCTCCACGCGCGGGACCCTAACCGGCAGGCGAAGGTGCGGCCTGGCGGATCGCGGAGGCGAGCGCCTCGATCGGGCCGCCCTTCTCGACGAGCCCGACCGCGCCGGCGTGGACGACCTCGTCACGCTCCTCCGCGGTCGCCTCGGCGGTGAGGCACACCACTGCGGCGCCACAGGACGCGATGACCGCGCGGGTGGCGGTGGCGCCGTCGATGCCGGGCAGGCGGTAGTCCATCAGCACCACGTCTGCAGCGAGTCGGCAGGCCGCCTCCGCGGCCTCATCGCCCGATCCGACCGCGCCGACCACCTCGAGATCGGGCTGGAGGCCGAGCAGCAGCTCGAGCGAGGAGCGGTAGATCGCGTTGTCCTCGACGAGGAGGATTCGCGTCGGCACGCGCTACTCCGCCGAGAGGAGCAGCGGGTAGTGGGGCTGCCCTCCCCACTGAACGTCTATCTCCAGCCCGGTCGAGCCACCGGCGTAGCGCGCGGCGATCTCGTCGGCCTCCGGGGCGCCCTCGCCCCGCAGGACCTGGACGAACGACTGGCCATCGGTCGAGAAGCGTGCGAGGAGCGCGTCGAGCACGGTCCAGATGTCGTCTCCGGTGGTAAAAGCGCGACCACCCACCAGCGCGAGAAAATCGCCCTCGCCCACCTCGACCCCGTCGACCGTCGCGCTCCGCGACGCGCGTGTGATCTCTGCGGCGGCGACGCCGTCGAGCGCACGTTGCATCGCCGCCGCGTTCGCGTCGACGTCGGCGTCCGGGTCGAAGCTGAGCGCGGCTGCGATCCCTTCCGGGATCGAGGTCGTCGCGAGGATGCGGACCTCCTTTGTCGACTCGTCTGCCGCTCGCTCTGCCGCGAGCCGGACGTTGGGGTCGTTCGGGAGCACGATCACCTGCTCGGCGTTCACCGCCGTGATCGCCTCGAGCAGCTGGCCGACCGACGGGTTCGCGGTCGCGCCTCCGTCGACGACGATCTGCGCGCCTTCACCGCGCAGGATCTCGCGGTTGCCGGCACCCTGGGCAACCGCGACGAGGGCGCTCGTCGTGGGTGGAGCCATCGCCGCCGCCTGGAGCTGGGCGAGCCAGCGCTCGCGCTCGGCGGCCTGGCTGCGCATGTCCGAGACCTCGATGCGCGCGGGATCGACGACGCCGACCGCACGACCGAGCTCGAGCACGTGCTCCGGCTCGTCGGTGTGGACGTGCACCTTGGCCACCGACGGGTCCCCGGTCACGAGGAGCGAGTCGCCCAGAGGCTCGAGCGTCGCATGGAGAGCATCGAGGTCGAGCTCGTCCCCCTCGACGACGAAGGTCGTGCAGTAGCGATAGACCGACTCCTCCTGGTGGATCGACCCGTCCGTCAGCTCGCCGACCACGTCGGGCACGTCGGGGAGCGGTTCCCCGGTCAGCTCGTGCAGCACTCCACGCGCGAGCTCGACGAGCCCCACCCCGCCCGCGTCGACGACCCCTGCATCGCGCAACGTGTCGAGGAGCTGCGGGGTGCGGGCGACCGCTTGGTCGCCGCGTGCGACCGCGCGCCCGAGCGCTTGCGGGAAAGCCGACCCGGAGGTCTCTGGCCGCTCGGCCTCCTCCGCCATCTCGCGGACGACGGTCAGCATCGTCCCCTCCACCGGATGCGTCACTGCCTCGTATGCGGCTGTCGTCCCGGCCCGGAGCGCCTCCGCGAGCCGCGGCCCGTCGAGCGAGCCCTCGCGCGTGAGGACCGGGGCCATGCCACGCACGATCGTCGAGAGGATCACGCCCGAATTGCCCTTCGCCTCCATCGTCGCGGCGCGCTGGACCTCGGCGGCGAGCTCCTCGGCCGTCGCGGCCTCCGATCGCCCGAGCGCCTCGACGATCCCACGTACGGTCAGGGTGAGGTTCGTGCCGGTATCGCCGTCCGGAACGGGATAGACGTTGAGCGCGTTGATCCGCCGGCGGTGCCGCTCGAGGTTCGCGAGCGCGGCCCTCGCGAGCCGCGTCGTCCGCGCGAGGTCGGTCACGATCGCGAGTCTACGCCGCCGGGACGCCGGTACTCAGCCGACGGCCGGGCGCGTCAGACGGCCTTGGTGACCTTGCCGGCCTTGAGGCAGCGGGTGCACACATAGTCGCGCGTCGGCTTGCCGTCGAGCACGAGCCTCACGCGCTGGAGGTTCGGCTCGAAGCGCCGTTTCGTGGCGACCATCGAGTGCGAGCGGGAGTTCCCCGCCTGGGGGCGCTTCCCGCAGATGACGCAGACCCTGGACATGCGGCCGCCGATCGTAGCACGACGTGGGGGAACCCCTGTTTCCCCCACGAGCTCCCTCCTCCAGCGCAGCGTCCCGCCGCGGAAGGTTGGCCTCCCGGCCGGCGAAGCCGGCCTCCGGCCCCGGACGGCCGCGATTCCCTCGGACGCGCCAGACGCTGAAGACTTCGGCGCGGTGCTCAGCGCGCGGCGGCGGCCCGGAGATTGGCGAAGACGTCGGCCATCTCGAGCGCGGTGCGGACGGCCTCGGCGCCCTTCGCGAGGCGCGGCGCGGCCTGGTCGGGCCGGTCGAGCGTCAGCACGCCGAACGACACGGGCACCCCCGTCTCGATCGCGGCCAGCTGGAGGCCGGAGGCGGCCTCGCTGGCGACGTAGTCGAAGTGCGGCGTATCGCCGCGGATCACGCAGCCGAGGGCCACGATGCAGGCGAACCGACGCGTCTTCGCGAGGGCCATCGCCGCGAGCGGCAGCTCGAAGGCACCCGGGACGGGCATCACCGTGATCGACTCCCGCTCCACTCCGAGCTGCTCGAGCTCGCCGAGCGCCGACTCGAGCAGGCCGCCCGTCACCTCGCCGTTGAAGCGGCTGACGACGATGCCGACAGCTCGGCGTGCGCCACGCGGCTCGCCTTCCAGCACCGCGAAGCCGGGTGGCACCTCCAGGTCGCCGGGGGCATGCTCGCCGGTCGCCTCGGCAGCGGGCAGATCCTCGACCGCGACCTCGGGCTCGTCGACGTCCTCCGCGGACGGCTCGTCGGGCTCGTCGGGCGCGAGCTCGGGCGCCGTGACGGGACCGGGCTCGCCGAGGGCCGCCTGGTCTCCGTCGGCGGTCGACGGCGGGACCGGATGGGCCGGCGGGTCCTCGAGCTCGGCGTTCGGCCAGCCGCCGAAGACATTCTCGCTCGCCCGCTCCAGCTCGTCCTCTTCGTCCCGCGTGTCGGGCCCGTCGCTCGGGTTCATCTGCACCGTCCTCAGGAATCGTCGTGGCCGTACCGCTCGCCCTGGTGGTGGAGCCTCCGGCCGAGCGTGTGTCCCAGCTTTTCGCGCTTCGTCTCGAGGTAGCTCCGGTTCTCGTCATTCGGCTCGACCTCGATCGGCTCCTGTGAGACGACGTCGAGGCCGAACCCGCTGATCCCGGAGATCTTCTTCGGGTTGTTCGTCAGCACACGGATCGTGGTGAGCCCGAGGTCAGCGAGGATCTGCGAGCCGATCCCGTACTCCCGCGCGTCCGCCTTGAAGCCGAGCTCGAGGTTCGCCTCGACGGTATCGAGACCCTGCTCCTGGAGCTCGTAGGCGCGCAGCTTGTTCAGGAGGCCGATGCCGCGGCCCTCCTGGGCGAGGTAGAGGAGCACCCCTTCGCCCTCCTGGTCGATCCGCGCGAGCGCCTGCTCGAGCTGCTCGCCGCAGTCGCAGCGACGCGAGTGAAAGACATCCCCGGTGAGGCATTCAGAGTGGACGCGGACGAGGATGTCCTCCTTCCCCTCGACGTCGCCCTTGACGAGCGCGACGTGCTGCTTGCCGGTCAGCGTCTCGCGGTACGCCACCGCCTGGAAGTCGCCGTAGTCGGTGGGCAGCCGCACCGAGACGACACGCTCGACGAGCTTCTCCGTCCGCCGGCGGTACTCGATCAGGTCGGCGACCGTGACGAGCTTCAGGCCGTGCCGCTCGCAGAACTCGACGAGGTCGGGGACCCGCGCCATCGTCCCGTCGTCCTTCATGATCTCGCAGACCACCCCGGCGGGCGTGAGGCCGGCCAGGCGCGCGAGGTCGACCGCCGCCTCCGTCTGCCCGGCGCGCTTGAGCACCCCGCCGGGGCGGGCGCGGAGCGGGAAGATGTGTCCCGGGTGGACGAGGTCTTTGGGGCTCGACGTGGGGTCGACCGCCACCTGGATCGTGTGTGCGCGGTCGGCTGCGGAGATCCCGGTGGAGACCCCGTCGCGGGCCTCGATCGTGACCGTGAACGCGGTCCCGAACTGGGCCTCGTTCTGATCGGTCATCTGCCGCAGGCCGAGCTCCTCGCAGCGCTCGGGCGTGAGGCAGAGGCAGATCAGCCCACGGCCGTGCATCGCCATGAAGTTCACCGCGTCCGGGGTCACGAACTGCGCCGCGATGGTGAGGTCGCCCTCGTTCTCCCGGTCGTCGTCGTCCGCAACGACGACGAAACGCCCGGCGCGG
The DNA here is from genome assembly GCA_035698545.1 of Gaiella sp. Classification (GTDB taxonomy): domain Bacteria; phylum Actinomycetota; class Thermoleophilia; order Gaiellales; family Gaiellaceae; genus Gaiella. The sequence goes on from DASSBV010000027.1 coordinate 25,401, forward strand.
ATCTCCTCGATCGCCTCCTCGATCGAGGCGAACGGGCTCGTCTCGGGCTTCGCGGTCGCGCTCACCGGCCCCATCGTAGCCCCGCTCACCGGCGTTCCAGCAGCCTTTCGACGTACTTCGCCAGCACGTCGACCTCGAGGTTGACGGGGGCGCCGGGCTCGAGCCGCCCGAGTGTGGTCGCGGCGAGCGTGTGGGGCACGAGCGCGATGGAGAACGAGTCGCCGTCGACGCCGGCGACCGTCAGCGACACGCCGTCAACCGTGATCGAGCCCTTTTCGACGCAGTAGCGGACGATGCTCTCGGCCGCGCCGATCTCGAGCCGCGCGCCCTCGCCTTCCCGTTCGAGCGACGCGACCGTGCCGAGGTCGTCGACATGGCCCTGAACGATGTGCCCGCCGAGCGGCTCACCGGCGCGGAGCGCAGGCTCGACGTTGACCGGGTCTCCGGGCGCCAGCTGCGCGAGCGTCGTCCGGGCGAGCGTCTCGGGCACGGCGTGGAAGCGGATCGTCCCGTGGTCGACGGTCTCCGCGGTGAGGCACACGCCCGCCACCGAGACGGAGTCGCCGACTGCGAGCCCGTCGGCGGTGCGCGGCGCCTCGACCTCGATGCTCAGGCCGTCGTCGCCGCCCTCGACGCGGACGACGCGACCCACTTCGCGCACGATCCCCGTGAACACGGGATCGAGGCTACCGGGCACATCACGTGCACGGGTCAGCCCTCGTAGGGCTCGAAGCGGACCGGCGGGTCGAGCGGGTCGCCGTGCTCGTCGAACGGCCCCAGCCGGCGCAGCTCGTCGAGGTCGGTCGTCCTGCTCACGAGCTGCGCGGCGCGCCTCGTCTCATCGACGCCGAGTGGGCCGGGCGCATAGGCGAGCGCGAGCTCGACTCGCTGGCCCGGGAACACCTCACCCTGGATCCCGTCGAACGCGACGATCGGAAGCGGTGCGAGGGCTCGAGCGTCGTCGGCCTCGGGCTCGCCGCCGAGCCCGGCCAGCACGACCAGGTCGGCCTGGGCCGCGGCGGCCCGCGGGAGGCCGGCGAGCCCGAGCTGCCCGTCGAGCTGGGCGCCGTACTCGTGGTCGCCCGCCACGACGAGGGCGTGACGGCCCTCGCCTCGGACACGTTCTGCGATCCGCTGCGCGACGACCGTGTCGCGCGCGACCAGGCGGAGCACGGTTCCCAGGTGCCGCGCCGGATCGTCGCAGCCCGGCTCGTCCGTACGCGTCACGCCCGTCCACGTGGCCACCGGCGCGAGGAGCGGGAGCCCGGCCGGCGCCGTGAACTCGACGACCTCCGCGACGGCCCGCGAGCGAAACGGGCCGATGATCGCACGCGCCTCCGGATCCCCGACGACAGCCTCGGCTGCAGAGACCGGATCGCGGTCGCCGTGCGCGACGTGCGTCAACCCGCCCTCCCGCAGGACACTCTCGACGACGTCCGTCAGGTCGGACGGGAGGATCGAGTGGATCGCCACGTCGCAACGTCAGCGAGCTGCCTGACAACGCTTGTGGTGATTCACCACAAGCGTTGTCAAGCCTCGTGCAAGCGCCAGGCGAGCAGGAGATCCGCGCCGACGCGCTCGAGCTCGGGCTCACCGAGGTCGAGCGGCTCGGGGATCGGCCCGGTCATCGGCGGGCCGATCCCTGCGACGACGGGCGCGACGAAGACGAGCAGCCTTTCGACGAGACGGTCCGCGAGGAACGCTGTTGCCAGCGTCGGCCCGCCCTCGAGGAGGAGCGACTGCACCCCCTCGGCTGCGAGCCCGGCGAGCTCGTCGCGCAGCGTGCCGGAGCGAAGCTCCAGCCCCGAGCCCTCGGGGAGCGGCCCGTGTCCGAAGGCGAGCCGCCTCGGCTGGCGGAGGGCAGGCGCATCGCGTACGTCGAGCCGCGGAGCGTCCGCCCGCACCGTGCCCATCCCGACCGCGACCGCGTCGACCGCCGCGCGCAGCTCGTGGACGCGGCGGCGAGCCTCCTCGCCGGTCACCCAGCGTCGCCCCGGGACGGCGACCCGGCCGTCG
>DASSBV010000028.1:0-22058 GCA_035698545.1 Gaiella sp.
GTCGTCCTTGGCTATGGCCTTGCGATAGAGCTGGCGTGCGCGGCCGAGCGAGCCATCCGCCAGAGCCGCGTCGGCCTGCCGCTCGAGTGCCGCCGTCGACCAGGGGGTCCAGCTTGCCGCCCGCCGGGCATCGCGTGCCGCCGCAGCGGTGTCGGAACGATCCAGTGCCGCGGCTGCTTGGCCGAGAGCTCGGTTGCCGGTAAGCGTCACGAACGAGAGGACTGCAAGCGCGCCCAAGAGCGCAAAGGTCACGCCTCGCGGGACGATGCCGAGGGGCCAGCCCGGGCTGCGAACGCCGTCCGCCAACAGAAGGACGCCCGCGCAGGTGAGCCCCGCGATCATGACGGCCGGCATCTCCCAGTCCCAGTCGATCCCGGCGTGCACCGCGAGCGCCACGAATCCGGCCAGGGCGGGTGCGACGAGCGGGCTTCGGCGCGTGCGGATCGCCGCAACGACCGGGAGGGCGACGAGGAGCAGGAGTCCTGCCAGCCCGACGGCGCCGAGCTCGGCGAAGATCTCGAAGTAGAGGCCGTGCGCGTCGCGCACCTTCATCGGCACGTCCCGGTGCTCGAGCCACCAGCGCTCGAATGTTCCCGCGCCCGAGCCGACGACCGGGTGTGCGCGAGCATCGTCGAGCGCCGACTCCCACATGTCGAGGCGGCCGTTCGAGGAGAGGCTGAACAGTCGCTTCGTCTGGTCTCCGGTGACGTTCGGTGACGACTGCCGGATCGAGTCGAGCGCACGGTGGTAGGACTCCGAGGGCCCGCCGTGGGTCGCGACGACGGCCGCGACGGAGCCGGCAAGCGCGAGCACGAGCAGCACACCGTAGACGCGCCGGATGCCTCGTCCCACCGTCATCCGGCTCGAGAGCAGCACGTAGCCCGTCGTGGCGAGCGCGGAGACCACGGCGAGAACGACGATCGTGAAAACGAGCCGCTTGCCTTCGTCCGACGCCTTGGCAAGTGCCGAGAACTGGGTGGTGAGGCTCGGCGACTCGTAGGCGCGCCAGACCGCCAGCGCCGGCCAGGGTGCGATCACGAGCAACGTGGTGACGAGCTGGAGCCGGCGCGGATCGACGGCAACCGCAACGACGAGACCCGCGGCGAGGGCGATCCACCCGCCTCGCCCGAACGTGAAGTAGAGCACCGGGACGAGCAGGACGAGGCTCGCCGCGGAGAGCGCTCGGACCACGAAGGGCTCTGCACGAGCAGCGAGACCCACCGCGACGACGATGCCGATCGCGACGAAGACGGACAGCCCGTTCCAGTATCCGATCGGCTCGGACAGGCGGTAACCGACGTAGGAGTCGAAGCTTCCGACCCGATCCGGGAGCAGCCGCGTCGCGAGCGCGTAGGCGGCGACCGCGACGATCCCGGCCAGCAACGAAGGCAGGAGGAGGTGCAGGCTGCGTCGCGCGAGGACGGCGAGAGCGATCGCGAACGAGACGTACACCACGGTGCGCTCGACCTCGTACATCGTCTGCGTGGTGGTCGGTGACCAGATGAGCGATGCAGACGTCCAGGCGAGCAGGAAGAGCCACGCGCCGAGGTATGCGAGCTCGAGCCTCCCGAGCGCGACGTGCCTCCATGCAACCAGGCCGATCGCGGCAGCCCACAGGAATGCGAGCGCGGCCCAGCCCCAGGAGCTCGGGAAGTAGCTTCCGCTCGCCGCGGCCGTCGACACGACGGCGATGAAGAGACCGGCTGGGACGAGAACTACCGCCGGGTCGACCGTCAGAGCTCCCGTGCGCTCGCGAAGCGGGAGCTTCGGTGCGACGCTGTTCGACATCGCCGGAGCCAAGCGTACTCGCACCGGCCGCGTTGGGCGTTCGCGTCGAGGTGGCTACCCGACGCGCGGCTCGCTCGAGCTGGCGGGCGCGGCCTCCGCATGGAGCTCGACGTCGACGACCCCCGGGGCGCGCGGGGCGACCCGAGTCGACCGGACGCCCTGCTCGGCCTCGCGGCGGTCGAGCTGCGCCGACCGGAGCCTCAGCTCAGCCTCACGCGTATCGAGCTGGGCCGACCGGAGCCTCAGCTCAGCCTCACGGGTATCGAGCTGGGCCGATCGGAACCTCAGCTCGGCGTCGCGCGTGTCGAGCTGGGCCGACCGGAACCTCAGCTCCGCCTCCCGCGCATCGAGCTGTGTGGATCGAAAGCCCACGTCGTTCTCCGCGTCAGCGACAGCGGCCTCCCGTGTGTCGAGGTCATCCGAGCGGACGCCGACCTCCGCAGCCCGAAGGTCGAGCTCCTCCCCGCGCCCCTCATCGTCTCGCAGCCGTTCGAGCTCCATCTCGGCCTGGTCTAGCCGGGCCGTGGCCTGTGCGGCACGCTCCCCGGCGACCTGCAGCTCGCCTTCCAGCCGCGATACATGCTCGCTCAGGTCGACGTCCCGTGCGCGAGAGGCGGCGAGCTCGGATTCCGACTGCTCGAGCATCTCGGCGAGCGCCTGCTGGTTCGCATTGACGCGTTCGAGCTCCTCCGCCATCTGATTTGCGCGCGCGGCGTGCTCTTCCCGCTCGACAGCCAACGCGGCTTGAAGCTCATGTTGCTGCTGAACGAGCATCGTGCGTTCGGCTGAGAGATCCTCGAAGGCGCGGGCCGCCACAGGATCCTCCGAGCCCTTCGCCCGGTCAGCTGGACCTGTTTGCTCGGTGATCTCTGCATCCGCCGGCCCAGGTCGATGACCGCTGGACGCGGCGAGGCGCCTCTGCAACTCGGCAGTGAGCCCCGCCTCGTGTCTCTCGATCCCAGGCTCGTACTGCTCCGTGGACGTGTACCAGGACACGGGCCTAGCGGTGACCTCCGCGATCTGCTCGAGCTTGTCGGACGGGTCGCCTTTGCCGGTCTCGAACCGGTCGAGAGCTCCCAGCGAGACGCCGATCCTCGCCGCTAGGTCGGCCTGCGTGAGACCGAGCTCTCGCCTCGCCTGCCTGATCCTGCCGCCGATGACGGCGGGGTCGTCATCCAGCCGCCATTCAGTCATCTCTCAGGTGTCCCCGTATCCACGCTTCGGTCAACCCTCACGATCCCCAGTCCATTCGATACTGCCAATTATGGTGCGGCCGGAAAACCCTGGTTCGGCTAGCCGTACCGGAGGCGCGAGCGAGGCGTGTAGCGTGGTCGCGTGGACATCCGCGCCCACGCCGTGAACCCCTGGCTGGTCCTGGTCCTCGTCTGCATCGCGCAGTTCATGGTGATCCTCGACGCGACCATCGTGAACGTCGCGCTTCCCTCGATCCAGGCCGACCTCGGGCTCTCCGAGTCGGGCCTCCAGTGGATCGTCAACGCGTACGCGCTTCTGTTCGGCGGCTTCCTGCTGCTCGGTGGCCGCGCCGGCGACCTGATCGGTCGCAAGCGCGTCTTCCTCGCCGGTCTCGTCCTCTTCACGACGGCGTCGCTCCTCTGCGGGCTCGCCAACGGCGAGACGTGGCTGATCGTCTCCCGCGGCGCGCAGGGGCTGGGGGCGGCGCTCGTGTCGCCCGCGGCCCTCTCGATCGTCACGACGACGTTCCGCGAGGGGGCCGAGCGGACGAAGGCGCTCGGCGTGTGGGCGGCGATCGCCGTCGGAGGGAGCGCCGTCGGGCTCGTGGTCGGCGGGATGCTCGTCGAGTGGTTCTCCTGGCCTTGGATCTTCTTCGTCAACGTTCCCGTCGGGATCGCGGCGTTCTTCTTCTCTCTGCGGTACGTCCCCGAGTCGAAGGACGAGCACGCGCACAAGAGCTTCGACTTCGGAGGCGCGTTCGCCGTCACGGGCGGCCTCGTCGCGCTGGTCTACGGGATCGTCCGCTCGGCCGAGGCCGGCTGGGGCTCGGCGGAGGTGCTCGGCTTCCTCGGGCTCGCGGCGGTGCTGCTGCTCGCCTTCGTCGTGATCGAGCTTCGCTCGGCCGAGCCGCTCGTCCGCCTCACGATCTTCGCGGTCAAGACGGTGCGCGCGGGGAACGTCGCGATGTTCATCGTCGCCGCGGGACTGTTCGCGATGTTCTTCTTCAACACGCTCTACGTGCAGCGCGTGCTCGATTTCTCGCCCATCGAGGCTGGCTTCGCCTTCGTCCCCTTCACCGTCGGCGTGATCGTCGGCGCAGGTGTGTCGCAGAAGCTCGTCCCCGCGCTCGGCGCGCGCGAGGTTCCGGTCATCGGCGCCGCGCTCGGCGCTGTCGGCCTGCTGACCTTCCTCCGCCTGACGCCCGACAGCTCGTATCTCACCGACCTGCTGCCGGGGATCGTGCTCATCTCGATCGGGATGGGGCTCGTGTTCGTCCCGGTCACGCTGATTGCCACCAGCGGCGTGCCGGCCGACGACGCCGGGCTCGTGTCCGGGCTGTTCAACACCTCCCAGCAGATCGGCGGCGCGCTCGGGCTCGCGGTGCTCTCGACTCTCGCGACGAACCGGACGGACGACGAGCTTTCGTCCGTCGGCGGGGCGCCGAGCCCCGCCGAGCAGGGCGAGGCGCTCGTCTCGGGCTTCCACGTGACGTGGGCCGCGAGCGCGATCCTGCTCGTGGCGGGAGGCGCGCTCCTTCTCCTCATGCTTCGCCGGCGCGACGTCGAGGCCGTCGCACACGGCGAGGCTGCTCCCGCCGCCGTCTGAGCTACGGCTCGAGCTCCTCGGCGAGGAGGCCGAACAGGATCCCGTCGACCCACTCGTCGTCCCGCAGGTACGCCTTTCGGCGCACGCCCTCGCGCACCCAACCCGCCCGCTCGGCGTGCCGGAGTGCGCGATCGTTGAACGCGTAGATCTCGATCTGGAGCCGGTGGAAGCCGAGCTCGTGGATCAGGTGGCGCTGGAGCACCCGCGCGGCCTCGTCGCCCACGCCCTGACCGCGGTAGCCGGGGTCGATCGCGAAGCCGCCAACCGCGGCGATGCGCGACCGCCGGTTCACACGTCCCCACGTCGCCGTCCCCGCTCGTTCGCCACGGAGCGCGAACACCATCACGCCGAACTCGTCGGGCTCGGCGAGCGACCGAGCGACTTCGCCGGCGAGCTCCTCCTCCGAGGTCGGGCGCGTCGAGGCGAGGAACGGCGCGACGTCCTCGCTGGAGACGAGGCCGGCCAGGAACGGCACGTCCTCGGGGATCGCGCGGCGGACGGTGACCGTCATCCGGGCGCCTCCGCCGGCTCGCGTCGCGTGGCACCGATCGTCCCCGACCCCAGAGCAACTCCGGCGAGGATCAACCCGAGGCCCGCCAGCACGGGGACGGTGATCGGCTCGGCGAGCAACAGGGCTCCGTAGGCGAGCGCAAATCCTGGCATGAGGTAGGTCACAAGGCTCATCTTGCGCGCTCCGACGAGGTGGATCAGCCGGTACATCACGAGCTGCGCGAACGCGGTGCCGAGGACGGCGAGCGCGAGAAGCGAGAGGACAGCGTCCCCGTCGGGGCTCGAGGTCGGCACCTGGACGAGCGCGAGCGGCAGAAGCGACACCGCGGCGCTGATCATCGCGCCCGTGGCCAGTACAGGGCCGAGCGTGTTGCTCATGCTCCGCTGTCCGATCACGCCGCCACATGCGTACGCGACGGACGAGAGCACCACGGCGAGCGTGCCCACGACCGACGACCAGCCGCCGCCCGGGTGGCCTCCCGCGAGGACGGTGACGCCGACGAGCCCGAGCACGAAACCGAGCAACCGCCCGCGCGTCAGCGGCTCGTGCGGGAGAAAGCGGAGGCCGAGCAGCACGGTGAACAGGGGCACGGTCGACTGAGCGACCGCAGCGATCCCCGAGTCGACGTGCGTCTCGCCCCACGCGACGAGCCAAAAGGGGATCGCCGTCCCGACGAACCCGAGCACCGCCCACTGGCGCCACGAGGCGCGCAGCTCCGCGATTGCCCGCCCCCGCCCGAGCGTGCGCACGAGGTATCCGCAGAGGATCGCGGCGCCGATCATCGCCCGTGCGCACATGAGCGGCGCCGGCTCGAAGCCCCCGTCGACCGCGACCTTGATGAAGAGATACGACGCACCCCAGACCGACGCGAGGAGCAGGAGCAAAGGCCAGTACCGATTCACGCGACGCTTCTCCGTGCGGCTCGCAGCCGCGTGACACCGGTCGCGAGCGTCGTTCCGGCGAGGATCAGCACGAGCCCCACCACCGCGCTCGCGGTCACCTGCTCGTCCAGGAACACGGCCCCGTAGACGAGCGCGAAGGCGGGCACGAGATAGGTGACGAGGATCGCGCGGGAGGCGCCGGCGGTCACGATCAGCGCGAAGTAGAGGACATAGGCGAGCGCGGAGCCGAGCGCGCCGAGCGCGACGATCGCCAGGATTGCCTTCGCGGGCGGCGCCTCGTCCGGTAGCTGGAGGAGCCCGAGCGGGGCCAGCAGCACCACCCCGCAGGCGAGCTGGCCAGCAGCGACGTGAAGCGGCGGAAGCGTCCCGAGGCGCTTCCCCGCAAAGAGCGCCGAGACGGAGTAGGAGAGTGCCGCCCCGAGCACCGCGAGCGCGCCGACGACCTGCCCGCCCGTCTGTGCCCCGATGAGCAGCGCGACGCCGACGAAGCCGACGCCGACCCCCGCAAGCCGCATGCCCGTCACCCGCTGCGACGGGTCGAGGCGGATCGCGAGCAGCACCGTAAAGATCGGCGCCGCCGCCTGGATGACGCCTGCGAGACCTGAGTCGATGCGCGTCTCGGCGAACCCGAGCAGCCAGAAGGGCACGGCGTTGTTCAAGAGGCCGAGCGCCGCGACCGTGCCGACGTGGCCGCGGAGCAGGCCGAGCCCGCCGCGCGCCGCGGCGATCGGCAGCAGGAGCGCGGCGCCGACCACCACCCGTCCGAGCGCGACGACGGACGGCTCGAGCTCGTCTACTCCCAGCTTGATGAAGACGAACGACGAGCCCCAGATCGCCGAGAGCGCGAGGAGCAGGGCGAGGCTGCGGCGGGTCACGGGACGACGCTAGTCGCGCGGCCGAATGCGGGGACGGCAGAAGGGTCGTGGCGACTGACCCCGGAGCTAGACTGCCCGGCCTGAGCTTCGTTGCGGAACAGGCGCTCCACCGCCGGCTCGGCCTCACGGACGGGGAGCTCACCCGCATCGTGACGCTCCTGGATCGGGAGCCCAACGACTTCGAGCTCCAGGTCTTCTCGCTCCTCTGGTCGGAGCACTGCGGCTACAAGCACTCCGCACTCCTCCTGCGGCGGCTGCCGAGCGAGGGTCCGCGGGTGCTCCAGGGGCCGGGCGAGAACGCCGGTGTGCTGGACCTGGGGGACGGCGTCGCGGTCGCCTTCAAGGTCGAGAGCCACAACCACCCCTCGGCCGTCGAGCCGTTCCAGGGCGCCGCGACAGGCGTAGGCGGGATCCTCCGCGACATCTCCGCGATGGGCGCGCGCCCCGTCGCGTTGCTCGACGGTCTCCGCTTCGGCGCCCACGACGACCATTTCTCGCGCGCGGTCGGCGGGATCGGGGCCTACGGCAACTCGGTGGGCGTGCCGACCGTCGGCGGCGAGGTGGTCTTCGACCAGACCTACGCCTCGAACTGCCTCGTCAACGCGATGTGCGTCGGCCTCGTGCCCGTCGAGCAGGTCATGCGGGCCCGCGCAACGACGCCCGGCGCGGTCGTCGTGCTCTACGGGGCGACCACCGGACGCGACGGCATCGGCGGCGCCTCCGTGCTGGCGAGCGCCGAGCTGGGCGGGGCTGACGCTGACAAGCGCCCGACCGTCCAGGTGGGCGACCCGTTCACCGGAAACCGTTTGATCGAGGTCTCTGCGGAGCTCGTCGAGCGGGGTCTGGTGTTGTCCCTTCAGGACTGCGGCGCCGCGGGTCTCGCGTCGTCCCTTTCCGAGATGGCGGCCGACTACGGGATCGACGTCCATCTCGACCGTGTGCCGCAACGGGAGGAGGGGATGGAGCCCTGGGAGGTGATGATCTCGGAGTCGCAGGAGCGGATGGTCGCAATCGTCGATCCGGCGCGGCTGGCCGACGTCGAGGCCGTGATCGACCGCTGGGAGCTCCACCGTGCGGTCGTCGGCGAGGTGACCGAGACCGGAATCCTCCGCGCCCTCTGGGACGGCGAGGAGGTCGGAGCGATCCCGGCGCGGCTCCTGACGGACGAGTGCCCGCGCTACGCCGTCGAGCGGGCTCCGCGGATCCCACCTCCAGAGCCTGCGACGGAGATTCCGTCGACGCGCGAGGCTCTCCTCGAGCTGATCGCCTCACCTGCGCTGCGGTCGCGCGCGTTCGTCACGCGCCGCTACGACCAGCTCGTCCAGTCCCGGACGGTGCGCCGGCCGGGACTCGACGCCGCTGTCCTCAGGCTACGCCCGTCGTGGCGAGGGCTCGCCGTGACCCTCGACGGGCAGGGCCGAATCGGCCTCCTCGATCCCGCGCTCGCCGGCACGCTCGCCGTGCTGGAGGCTGCTCGCAACGTCGCCTGCACCGGCGCGGAGCCGCTGGGCGTGACCGACTGCCTCAACTTCGGCAATCCCGAGAAGCCCGAGATCGGCTGGGAGCTCGCCGAGACGATCGAGGGGATCGCCCTCGCGTGCGAGGCGCTCGCCATCCCGGTCGCCTCCGGCAACGTCTCGCTCTACAACGACACGGACGGACGCTCGATCCCGCCCACGCCGGTGATCGGCTGCGTCGGCCTCGTCGGCGACGTGCGGCGCGTCCCGCGCGGCTGGCGCGCAGGGGACGCGATCGTGCTCGCTCGCTCGCGCTCACCGCTGACGCTCGCCGGCTCGGAGGCGCAGTCCCGGTGGGGGTCGCTCGGCGGCTCCCCCTCGCTCGACCTCGGCTCGGAGGTCGCGCTCGTGCGCTGGGCATCGAGGGTCGCGGGCCGCGCGACGCTCGTGCACGACGTGTCCGAGGGCGGTCTCGCCGTCGCGCTCGCGGAGGCAGCGCTGTGGAGCGGCCTCGGAGCATCGCTCGCGCTCGACGACGATCCGCTGACCCTCTTCGGCGAGGTGGGCGGCCAGGTGCTCGCCGCATTGCCGGCCGGACAGGTCGACGCGGACCCGACCGGCAGCGAGATCGAGGTGCGGCGGGTCGGGACGGTCGGGGGGGACGAGATCTTCGGGATTCCGCTCGCGCAGCTCGCGTCGGCGCACGGGGGAGATCGCTGATGTGCGGCGTCTTCGGCGTCCGTTCGGTCGAGCGCGAGGTCGCCCGGCTCGCGTACTTCGGCCTGTTCGCACTCCAGCACCGCGGCCAGGAGTCGGCCGGAATCGCCGTCTGGGAAGGAGGGCGCGTCACAGCGCTCCGCGAGATGGGCCTCGTCCCGCAGGTCTTCGACGAGGAGAAGCTCGCCGCGCTGCCCGGGGAGGTGGCGATCGGCCACACGCGCTACTCGACCACCGGCGGCGCCCGCTGGTCGAACGCCCAGCCGCTCGTCGTCCACGGCCCCGCCCGCACCGTCGCGCTCGCCCACAACGGCAACCTCGTCGACCTGGGGGCCCTCCGGGACGAGCTGCTCGCCGACGGCGTGACGCTCTCGTCGAGCTCCGACACCGAGGTGATCGGAGCGCTGCTCGCGCGCAACCCCGCGCCGCTTCCCGAGACCGTCGCGGAGACCATGGGCAGGCTGGCGGGTGCCTACTCGGTCGTCGCGATCGCCGACGGCGCGCTCGTCGCGTTCCGGGACCCGCTCGGGATCCGCCCGCTCTCGCTCGGTCGGATAGGCGAGGACTGGGTCGTTGCCTCCGAGACGTGCGCGCTCGACCTCGTCGGTGCGGCGCTCGTGCGCGATGTCGAACCGGGCGAGGTCGTCTGGGTCGACGGGGACGGCTGTCACGAGGCGCAGGCCGTGCCGCGCGGGAGAAAAGCCTCCTGCATCTTCGAGCACGTCTACTTCGCGCGCCCGGATTCGCTGCTCGACGGCACCGGCGTCCACGCGGCCCGCGTGCGGATGGGCGAGCGACTCGCCGAGGAGGCGCCGGTCGACGCCGACTTCGTGATGCCGATCCCCGACTCGGGAACGCCCGCAGCGATCGGGTTCGCGAAGCGGTCGGGCCTACCGTACGAGGAGGGCCTGATCAAGAACCGGTACGTCGGACGGACGTTCATCGAGCCCGACCAGGCGCTGCGCCGGCAGGGGATCAAGCTGAAGTTCAACCCGCTCGCAGAGATCCACGGCCGCAGGCTCGTGATCGTCGACGACTCCATCGTCCGGGGTAACACGATGCGCGCCTTGGTGGAGATGCTGCGGGGGGCCGGGGCGGCCGAGGTGCACGTGCGGGTCTCCTCGCCGCCGGTGGTCTCGCCGTGCTTCTACGGGATCGACATGGCCGACGAGGACGAGCTCGCCGCCGCGCACCGCTCCGTGGAGGAGATGCGCGAGCAGATCGACGCAACCAGCCTCTTCTACCTCTCGCTCGAGGGAATGCAGTGGGCGACCCGCCTGCCTGAGGAGGCGGTCTGCCGCGCCTGCTTCACGCGCCACTACCCGACCGCGGTCCCGCCCGAGCGCTCGGTCGCGAAGCACCGCTTCGAGCCTGCTGCGACGGTCGCACAGCGCGGCTGAGAGGGCCGGCGCGCGTCACACAATCGGCACGACCTCGACACACTCTCGTGCGCATTTCTCCGATAGCGTGACCACAGGGCACCTGGGGTGCCCCTGGGGGTCGTTGGGCCGTCCGGTCGGGGGGCGGCGCGCCGGCGGAGATTCCCTCCCGAGAGGGTCGGACGGAGCCGAGGACGTGTGTAGGCTCGCATCGTGCCGTCAGAGGGCCGGACCTACGCCGCCGCCGGGGTCTCGCTCGCGGTCGCAGACGCCGTGGTCGAGCGCCTGCGCGCAGCCGTCGAGTCGACCGGCGCGACCGGCTTCGGCGCTTTCGCAGGGCTGTTCCCGCTCGACGAGCATCGCCTGCTCGCGGCCTCGATGGACTCGATCGGGACGAAGCCGATCGTGGCGCGCCCCCGCGGCGCGCTCCGCGCATGCGGCGCCGACATGGCTGCGCACTGCATCAACGACGTGATCACCACGGGCGCCGACCCGCTGTTTCTCCTCGACTACGTGGCCGCCGGCAACGTCGACCTGGAAGAGGTCGAAGAGCTCGTCACAGGCGCGGCGAAGGTGTGCCGTGCGGCCGGCGTCGCGCTGATCGGCGGCGAGACGGCCGAGCTACCGGACGTGTACCGCGACGGAGAGCTCGACTTTGCCGCGACCTGCGTCGGCATCGTCGAGCGCGGTCGTCTCGTCGACGGATCCTCGGTGCGGGAGGGCGACGCCGTCGTCGGCTTTTCGTCTGCGGGCGTCCACGCGAACGGCTTCACGCTCGTCCGGCGCGTGCTCGAGGTCGAGGACTACGAGGGCGTGGATCTGCTCGCACCGACTCACCTCTACCTGGACGTCGTCCGCCGCCTGCGCGACCGAGCGGGCGCGTTCGCGCACGTCACGGGCGGGGGTATCGCCGGCAATCTCGCCCGCGTCCTGCCCGAGGGGCTCGAGGTGGAGATCGACTGGGACGCCTGGACGCGGCCGCCGGCGTTCGAATGGCTAGCCCGGCACGTCGACGAGAGCGAGCTGCGACGCGTCTTCAATCTCGGGATCGGGTTCTGCGCGGTCATCCGTGAAGTGGACGACGGCGACGCCGTGATCGGCAGGATCGTGCGCGCGTGATCGGGGTGCTGGTCAGTGGCGAGGGCACGAACCTCCAGGCGCTGATCGACGCCGGGCTGCCGATCCTCGCCGTCGCCTCGAACCGCGCCGAGGCGCGCGCGCTTCGGCGAGCCGAGGCTGCCGGGATCGCGACCGCCGTCTTCGAGCTGACCGACTTCGCCTCGCGCGACGAGCGCGACGCGTCGCTCGCGGCCTGGCTGCGCGAGCGGGACGTCGAGCTCGTCGTGCTCGCGGGCTACATGCACATCCTCCGCCCGGCGTTCCTCGACACGTTCGGCGGACGCGTCGTCAACACGCACTGCGCTCCGCTGCCCGAGTTCCCGGGCGCGCATCCGATCGAGGACGTCCTCGCGGCGGGCGTCCCCGAGACTGCGGCGACCGTGCACTGGGTCGACGAAGGCGTCGACACCGGCGTCGTGATCCGCGCGGTGCGCGTTCCGGTCGAGGCCGACGACACGCCCGCGACGCTCCGGGCGCGCGTCCAGGCGGTCGAGCACCGCCTCCTGCCCGATGTCGTCAGGGAGCTCACCGCCGCGTGACGCCCCTCCCGACACGCGACCTCTGCGCGCACCGAGCGGCGTCAGGCCGCTGCGGAGCATTTGACAGTGTGGGTGCCAGGCTCAAGCCTGGCACCCACACAACTTCCTTCCGTGCGGGAGCGGCGGCCGGCCAGGGGCGCGCGTGACGATCCGTCGAGCCCTTCTCTCCGTCTACGACAAGACCGGGATCGCGGCGTTCGCGCGCGAGCTCCACGGCCTCGGCGTCGAGCTGCTCGCGAGCGGTGGTACGGCGAAGGCGCTCACGGACGAGCGGATTCCCGTGACGCCCCTCGAGCAGGTCACGGGCTATCCGGAGCTGCTCGGGCACCGCGTCGTCACGCTCCATCCGGCGGTGCACGGAGGGATCCTCGCGCAGCGCGACGTGGCGGCCGACCTCGCGGAGCTCGAGGCGCACGGCATCGCGCCGATCGACCTCGTCTGCGTGAACCTCTATCCGTTCGAGAGGACGGTCGGACGGCTCGACGTCTCCTGGGAGGAGGGGATCGAGCAGATCGACATAGGCGGGCCCGCGCTTCTCCGTGCCGCCGCGAAGAACCATGCCCACGTCGTGCCCCTCTGCCGCCCGGCGGACTACGAGCTGCTTCTCGAGGAGTTCAGGACGCGGGCCGAGGTCTCGCTCGAGACGCGCCGCGCGCTCGCGGGCCGGGCATTCCAGACGACCGCGGCCTACGACGCGTCGGTCGCCGCCTGGTTCGGCCGCGACGACGTGTTCCCCGAGACGTACGTACCCGTCTTCGACCGCTTCGCGGAGCTCGCCTACGGCGAGAACCCGCATCAGAGGGCCGTCTACTACGCGCAGCGCGGCGTGCGGACGCACCTGCTTGCGCGCGTGGAGCAGATCCAGGGCAAGCCGCTGTCCTTCAACAACCTCGGCGACCTGTCCGCCGCTCGGCTCCTCCTGCTCCAGCTCGAAGGCGCCGCCGCAGTGATCGTCAAGCACGGCAACCCCTGCGGCGTCGGCCTCGGCCCGACGATCGAGGAGGCGTTCGAGAAGGCGAAGGCGGCCGACCCGATCTCGGCGTACGGCGGTGTCGTCGCGCTCAACCGCCCGGTCACCGCCAAGCTCGGCCGTGCGCTCGCGAAGCAGTTCGTCGAGGTCCTGTTTGCGCCCGGCTACGACCACGGCGCGCTGACGGCGCTCGAGGCGAAGGAGGCGACCCGGGTGCTCGCCGACGCGGAGCGCCGAAGCTTCGTGACCAGCGAGCGCGACTACCAGCGGGTCCTCGGCGGGCTCCTCGTGCAGGATCGCGACACGGACGGCGACCCACTCGACGCGATGGACGTCGTCTGCGGGGATCCCGACGCCGCCACGTGGGACGACCTCCTGTTCGCCTGGACGATCGCGAAGCACGTCGTCTCGAACGCGATCGTGCTCGCGCGCGGCGGGCAGACGCTCGGTATCGGCGGCGGGCAGACGAGCAGGATCGACGCCGTGCGGATCGCGCTCGACAAGGCGCGGGAGCTGGGTCACTCACTCGAGGGAGCCGTGCTCGCCTCCGACGCGTTCTTCCCGTTCGCGGACGGTCCGCGGCTCGCCCTCGAGGCAGGGGTCAGCGCGATCATCCAGCCCGGGGGCTCGAAGCGCGACGCCGAGGTGCTGGACGCAGTGCGCGAGGCAGGGGCCACCATGGTCGTTACCGGGCGACGCCACTTCCGTCACTAGAGGCTTCCGGTCGTCTGGTGTCCGACTTCAAGTCGGACACGAGCGGCGTGTCACTAGCCCTACGGCCGGTCCGTTCTGTCCCCGCGTCGGCAGGGGCAGTGGTACCGTGCCGCGGTCTCAGACACCGACGGCGCGCCCTCCCTGGGCACCTCTTCGACGCCGTCCCGTGCCGTTTCTCCTGTGTCGATGCCTCGTCGCCTCGCCATACTCGTGTTGCCGTGCGTACTCGGCGCGATGTTCGCCGTGGCCGCAGCCGAGGCCACGCCGGTGAAGTCGCCGATCCCGGGCTCCGTTCCGAGCCCCGTGCATTTCGTCCCACCCGCGCCGCCTCCGGAGCCGACGGTGGCCGAACGGGCGGTCCGGCTGGCGCGGACCCAGCTGGGCGTCCCGTACGTGTACGGCGGCGCGTCCCCCGGGGGGTTCGACTGCTCGGGCCTGGTGATGTGGGTCTACGGACGACTCGGAATCGCGCTCCCCCACAACGCCGCCGCGCTATATTCGGTCGGCACGCGCGTCTCGCTCGCGCACCTGAAGCCCGGCGACCTCGTCTTCTTCCACGGCCTCGGCCACGTCGGCATCTACATCGGCCATGGCCTCATGATCCACGCGCCGCAGACGGGCGAACGGGTCGAGATCGAGGCCCTTGGCGCGCGGAGCGGCTCGGTCGAAGGCGCACGCCGCGTTGCGACGGCCTGACGGCCGCGGGTTAGTCTGCGCGCGGCATGGCGCGCACGTACCCCACCGTCCTCGATCTCGTCGGCTCGACGCCGCTCGTGCGGCTCGTCGACTTCGGTCGCGAGACGGGGGCGACGCTCCTCGCAAAGCTCGAGTTCATGAACCCGGGCGGCTCGAACAAGGATCGCATCGGGCTCGCGATGATCGAGGCTGCGGAGCGCGACGGCCGTCTCCGGCCGGGAGGGACGATCGTCGAGCCGACCTCCGGCAACACCGGCGTCGGTCTCGCGATCGCGGCCGCGCACAAGGGCTACCGCTGTATCTTCGTGATGCCCGACAAGATGAGCCAGGAGAAGATCTCGACGCTGCGGGCCTACGGTGCCGAGGTCGTGATCACGCCCACCGCGGTCGACCACGACTCCCCGGAGAGCTACTACTCCGTCTCCGACCGGCTCGCCGAGGAGATCCCCGGCGGCTTCAAGCCCGACCAGTACTCGAACGGGTCGAACCCCGAGGCGCACTACGAGACGACCGGGCCGGAGCTCTGGGAGCAGACCGGCGGCGAGGTCGACGCGGTCGTGATCTCCGTCGGCACGGGTGGCTCGATCACGGGAATCGGGCGCTACTTCAAGGAGCGCAAGCCGGAGGTGCTGATCGTCGGCGCCGACCCGGAGGGCTCCGTGTTCACGGAGGACGCCGACCACCCGACGCACCCGTATCTCGTCGAGGGGATCGGAAAGGACACCTGGCCGAGCACCCTCGACCCGGCTGTCGTCGACGAATGGATCAGGGTCTCCGACCGCGACTCGTTCCTCACCGCGCGGCGGCTCGCGCGTGAGGAGGGGTTGCTGGTCGGCGGCTCGTGTGGCTCGACCGCGTGGGCCGCGCTCGAGGTCGCGAAGCGGCTCGGGCCGGGCTCCACCGTCCTGATGACGTTCCCGGACGGCGGGCGCTCGTACCTCTCGAAGTTCTACGACGACAATTGGATGATCCAGTACGGGTTCATGGAGCGGAGGGCGCCGGCCCCGACGGTGGAGGAGGTGCTCCGCTTCCGGCGTGCCGACGAGAGCGGGGTTCCCGAGCTCGTCGTCGTGGAAGCCCACGAGAAGGTCGGCGGGGCGATCGACCTCCTCCAGCGCTACGGGATCTCGCAGCTTCCGGTCGTCCGCAGCCGTCCTGCCGAGTCGCTGACGGAGGTCGTCGGCTCGCTCCAGGAGCGGAGCCTGCTCGACCGGGTCTTCCGCAACCCCGACGCGCTCAACGACGACGTCGCGGTTGCCATGCAGCCGCCGCTCGCCGCGGTCGACGCGGGCGCGTCGATCGACGAGGTCTTCCAGGAGCTGACGGGGACGGGCGGCGCGGTGCTCGTCGGCAAGGCGGGCCGCCCCGTTGCGATCGTCACCCGGTCGGATCTGCTCGAGTTTCTCGCGGCGCAGCGGACGCAGGTCGAGACGTAGGCTTCGGCGCCGGCGCCTCCGTGCGTCCCTCCCGGCTCGCCGTCACGGCGACCGCGCCCACGATCAACGCCGCGCCCGCGAGCGTTGCCGGGCCAGGCCGCTCGTCGAGGACGAGCGCTCCGAGCGCGACCGCGACGAGCGGGTTCACGTACTGGTGCGTCACGACCTGCGAGATCGGCGCGTTGCCGAGCAGCCACGAGTACGCACTGAACCCGATCACCGACCCGACGACGGCGAGGTACGCCCACGCCGCGAGCGGTCCGGGTTGCAGCGCGTCGCCGTCGAGGTCGCCTAGCTCGCCGGCGAGGCTCGCGACGACGACGAGCACGGCTCCCCCGCCGAGCATCTCGTAGGTCGACGCGACGAGCGCGTCGCGCGGCAGGCGCAGGCTGCGCGACGCGAACGACCCGAGTGACCACGACACCGACGCGCAGAGCATCACGAGCAGCCCGACCGCCTCCGAGCCGCCGCCGAAGCTCGGCCCGACGACGAGCGCGAGCCCGACGAGCCCGACGAGGGCCGCGACCGCCGTCGCCTGCGGCACGCGTTCCCCGACCAGCCGTCGCAGCAGCACGATCTGGAGCGGAACGGACCCCGCGATCATCGCGGCGACGCCCGAGTCGATTCGCGTCTCCGCGACGTGGACGAGCCCCACGCCGAACGTGAGCAGCGCGACCCCGATGCCGGCGGCGGCGAGCGCCTCCCGCGGTGCGACGCGCAGCGACCGGCGCGTGACCAGCGCAATGAGCGCGAGGATCCCGGCCGCGGCAAGAAACCGCGTTCCTGCGGTGAGGAGCGGCGGAAGCGTGCGCACCGCGAGCTTGATCCCGAGATAGGTCGAGCCCCAGACCAGGTAGACGATCCACAGCGCGGTCCACAGCTGGAGCCGGGACGAGCCCCTCATCTGGAGGCTTGATGTGGGTTAGCCGCACGCACGGCTGGAGGCCTGCACACGGCGCATCGCGCCCGTCTCGATCGGCATCCAGGCGATCCCGCCTGCACACCGATCGAGCCGGGCGCGCTGCTTGGTGCATGCCCTCCCCGGCAGGCACGTCCAACCCACATCAAGCCTCGAGTGGCAAACGTCGGCAGTGCGAGTCCTGTGAGGTCGGCGGGTGGAGCGGGCACGATGGTCACAACGACGGGCGGCGCCGAATCGATCCCGCTCTCGCCTCGCCTCGTCCCGTTTGCGGGTCGGGGAGCGCCGACGTATGGTCAAGGGGCAATGGGATTTCTCGACAAGCTCCTGGGACGAGCGAAAGACACGGCCGGGGACGCTGCCGACAAGGCGGCCCCTGTCGTCGACAAGGCGCAGGATTCGGCGGAGCAGGCGTGGGACAAGGCGACCGACGTCGCCGGCGACGCCACCGACGAGGTCAAGGACACTGTCTCCGACCTGACCGACCGCGCCGACGACGCATCGGCCACCGAGCCGGAGACGACCGGCTCGAACCCGCCGGCCGCCTAGCCGCCCGGCTCGTCCCGACCGACGAACGAGGCCGCGTGGCCCCGGGCATTGGCCTGGGCGAGCTCCCCCTCGTCGAGCGCGCCGATCCGGTGGAGCAGCGCCAGCTCGTGGCGGAGATGTGTCCGCATCATCTCCGGCCCGTCCGTCGCGATCGTGAAGGCGACGCCGTGCTCGACGAACCGGCGGAACGTCTCGCGCACCTCGTCCTCGCTCGCGAGCGCGCGCGTCAGGAGATTCGAGGTCGGACAGATCTCCAGCGTCACGTCTGCGTCGTGCAGCAGGCGCATCAGCTCGGGGTCGCCGGCCGCGAGCACGCCGTGCCCGATCCGGTCCGGCCGGAGCGACTCCACCACCTCGCCGATCTCCTCTGCGCCGGTCTCGCCCTCCTCCCCGACGTGGATCGTCACGCCGAGGCCCGCCGAGCGGGCCAGGTCGACCATCGGCGCGAGCTGCGTGTAGTCGTAGCGTGTGCCACCGGGGCGTGGGCCGGCGATGTCGACGCCGACGACGCCGCGGCCCGCCCAGCGGATCGCCTTCTCGACGATGATCTCGTTCTGCCGGGCGCTGAACGTCCGGTCCATCATCAGGATCAGGCCGGCCCGGACCTGCGGGTACTCGAGCCGCGCGATGTCGAGGCCGCGGCTCGCCGCGAGGATGATGTGGTCGAGATCACGCTCGCCGCCCCGGTTCCGCTTCATCGGGTTGAAGCGCACCTCGAGGGTCGTGATGCCCTGCGACCGGTACGCGCCGCCGATCGCACCGTGCACCGACTGTTCGACCGCGAACGGGGACGACTGGATCAGCTCGGTCCAGTGGTAGATCGCGTCCAGTGCGTCGAGGTCGGGCACGCCGCGCGGGTCCGAGACGGTGACGAGCTTGTCGAACTCCCAGTAGTCCTTGACCGGGAGCGCGATCCCCTGCTCGTGCGCGAGGCTCCACATCATGTCCGAGGCGACCGAGCCGCCGAGATGGGTGTGCAGCTCGGCGAGCCCGACGTCCGCGAGGAGCATCCGCGAGAGTCTACGGAGCGATCGCGCGCCCGACGAGCGCTCGGAGCGGCTCGATCCAGGCCGGGTCGACCATGTGCGGGACGTCGGTCTCGAGCCGCTGGACGTCGGCGCCTGCCGCAGTCAGCGTCTCCGCGGCCTCCGCGCCGAAGCGGAACGGGATCACGGGGTCGAGAGTGCCGTGCGCGATCGCGACGGGGACACCTGCGAGCTTTTCCGGGTCGAGGGGGTAGCTCGGGACGCGCGGAAGGAAGCCCGAGAGCGCGACCACGCCGGCGGGCCGCGGCCGGTCAGGGCCGAGCGTCATCGCCCAGCTCATCACGGTGCCCTGCGAGAACCCGCCGAGCACGACGCGCTCGAGCGGCACAGGCAGCGCGTCGAGAAACGCCGCGAGCCGCGGCGCCGTCGAGAGGAACGTCTCGGGATCCGGCGTGGGGATCCCGCCGAGCGCGTACCAGTGACGGCCTCCCGGGGGCAGCTGTAACGGGCCGCCCGGCGTGACGCCCAGCAGGCGGCGCTCGGGGTCGAGGAGGTCGAGGAGCGGGTACAGGTCGTTCTCGTCTGCGCCTCGCCCGTGCAGCAGGACGAGCGCGCCCTCGGGCTCGTCCGCCGCCTCGCGCCACCGCGCGACGAGCGGTTCGGCGCCCGTCTCCGTCAGGCCCACGCGGCGCGAGGGTCTGGCAGCGGGGTCAGCACCTGCTCGATCCTCGGCCGGAGATGCTCGAACGCGGGCGGGAGGATCAGCGACTCGCCGAGGTGGTCGGGATCCTCGTCGATCCCGAAGCCGGGGCCGAGGGTCGCCAGCTCGAAGAGCACGCCGCTCGGCTCGCGGAAGTAGACCGAGCGGAACCAGAAGCGGTCGATCACGGGAGTCGCGTGCATCCCCGCCTCGCTCACGCGGCGCTGCCACGCGTCGTGATCCTCGAGCGTCGAGGACCAGGCGACGTGGTGCACTGTGCCGGCGCCCGGCGCGCCGAGACCCGAGGCGGGCGGCGTGTCGTAGCCGTAGAGACCGCCCCGCTGTGGCCCGCGAAGCTCCCAGTCGGCCTCCCCGACGGGCCGGAAGCCCATCACCTCCTCGAGCAGGCCGCGACTCCTTGCGGGATCGGCGGTGAACGCCCGCACGCCGTTGAAGCCCTGGAGCGCGACCTCGGGCGCAATCTCCGGGTGCCGCGCAACGAGCGCCTCGTCGGGCGCGTCCGACACCACGAGCTCGAGGCCGAGACCCTCGGGGTCCTCGAAGCCGAGGCGGCCGCCGTCGCGGGTGGCGCGAACGCCGTGCTCGCCGAGCCTCGTCTCCCAGAAGTCGAGCGCGTCCGCCGAGCCGACGCGGAACGTGACGGTGTGCACCATCCCGGCGCCGGCACGGCCGCGACGGGACCCCGGGTACTCGAAGAAGGTGATGTCGGCGCCCGCGCTGCCCTTCTCGTCGGCGTAGAAGAGGTGGTAGACCGTCGGGTCGTCCTGGTTCACGGTCTTCTTCACGAGCCGTAGCCCGAGCACGTCGGCGTAGAACGCGACGTTGCCGGGGGCGTCGCCGGTGATGCACGTGACGTGATGGATTCCGTCGAGCTGCATGAGTGTCCTCGCATCCTGCCCGTTTCGGGCCACGTCACGAAGCGCGAGGAGCCTCTAGAATAGTTGTAGATGCAAGAAACGATGCCCACTCTGCTCGATCGGCGCGAGCTCGCCGCGTGGCATGGGTTCCTGCGCGTCCACTCGGGGCTCGTCCGGCAGCTCAACGCCGAGCTGGAAGCGGCCCACGGGCTGCCCCTCGCCCACTACGAGGTGCTCTTCCATCTGGAACGCGCGCCCGAGGCGCGGCTCAAGATGAGCGAGCTCGCACAGTCGGTCCTCCTGAGCCAGAGCGGCGTGACCCGGCTCGTCGATCGGCTCGTGGGCTCGGGGCTCGTCGTGCGCGAAGCGTGCGCCGCCGACCGCCGCGTGATGTATGCGCGGCTCACCGACGAGGGCCGGCAGGCGTTCTGCAACGCGCGTCCGACGGTGATCGAGGGGGTCAGGGAGCGATTCCTGGCGCACTTCGACGACGCCGAGCTCGACGCGCTCGCCGACGCCTGGGAGCGCGTCCGCCCGGGCGCTACTTGCTGACAGGCCGGTCGCACCAGGCGAGCAAGTTACAAGCTGCAACTAGCTCACGTTCGAAACCATCGCCGTGCAACAGCGCGTGGTGGCCGGAGGGCGATTCATTCGCCCGGGAGGCCAACTGCGCTGAGGTGCAACAGCGCTGAAGAAGGGGCTCGTGGGGGAAACATGGTTTTCCCCACGTCTCGTTTCCCCCACGGGTAGTTAGTCTGCCCGCGTGAAGATCGGCATCGTCGTGCCGTTCTCGTGGTCGTTCTGGGGGGCGGTCGTCGAGCATGCGGAGCTCCAGGCAGCCGCGCTCCAGGCGCGCGGCCACGACGTGCGCCTCGTGATGGGCAACGACCCGCCCGGCCAATTCACGCGCGCGCTGCACCCTCGTGTCGGGCGGCACGGGAACCCACCGCCCAACGTCATTCCCGTCGGTCGTTCGGTGATCGTCCCCGCGAACGGGTCGCTGCCGAACGTCGTGCTCAGCCCGCGCTCGTTCTTCCGCGTCCGGCGGGTGCTCGAGCGCGAGCGCTTCGACGTGCTCCATCTGCACGAGCCGATGACGCCTGCAATCTGCACGGCGGTGCTCGCGCTCGCGAAGACACCCATCGTCGCCACCCACCACGCCTCGGGTGACCTGGGCTGGATGCGCCTCGGGATCCACGCCTGGGGCTTCCTGATGGATCGCGTCGACCAGCGGATCGCGGTTTCCGAGCGTGCCCGGGCGTCGGTGGAAGACTGGCTCGACGGGCCGGTAGAGATCGTCCCCAATGGCGTCCTGATCCCCGAGGGAGCCAAAGCGGACGGGCGAGAGCACACGATCGTCTTCGCCGGCCGGCACGAGCCACGGAAGGGCCTCCACGTCCTCCTCCGCGCGTGGCCTGAGATCCGGCGGCGTACGGGGGCCCGGCTCTCCGTCGCCGGCGCCGACCCGCTCGCCGTCCGGCTCCTTCTCACGCGACTCGGCGTGCCCGACGACGGGATCGACATCGTCGGCTTCCTCTCCCAGAACGAGCTGACCGAGCTGCTCTGCTCGACCAAGGCGTTGATCGCCCCGTCGCTCCGCGGCGAGAGCTTCGGGATGGTGCTCACGCGGGCCTTCGCGTGCGCCACCCCGGTCGTCGCCTCCGACATCGAGGGCTACCGGGAGGTCGTCACGCCGGAGACCTCGGTCGCGGTGCCGGCGGGGGACGTCCCTGCGCTTGTCGACGCGGTCGAGCGCCTGCTCGCCGACGAGCCTCGCCGCGCGGCGATGGGCGCGGCGGCGCGGCGACTGGCGGAGGCGCGCTACTCGTGGAGCGACATCGCGAGGCGGCTCGAGGAGATCTACGAGCGCGTGACGGGGACGGAGGCGGAGGCGCAGGCGGCGTGAAGCGGCTCGTCGTGCTCTACGAGAACCCCTGGGCGCGGGGCGTTCTCGTCCTCGGCTCACTCGTCCTCGCCGTGCTCGCGATCTACTGGCGCGGCCCGGAGTGGAGCACCGTCTACCACGCGTTCGACTTCGTCCGCTGGCGCTGGGTGATCGTCGGGGTGATCCTCAACCTGCTCTCCGTCCTCGTCCGGGTGATCTCGTGGAACCTCACGATCCGA